>CAZJDV010000026.1:1459-26674 GCA_964544865.1 uncultured Dehalococcoidia bacterium
TGAGGCCTTCTGCCAAGAAAGGTGGAAGGCGATGATAGAGGAGACTGGCTTTTGATGTGTCACAATCGAAGGAGATAACAATATGGTTAACCTCTTCTTTAAGTGGTCAGTTCTGATTCTGGCCGTCATGGAAGGCGAGAGGCGCGAGACTCGCATCGGACATACACTGATGCAGAAGCTAGTCTACCTTCTCCAGTCCGCGGTCGGAATCGAAGTGGGCTACGGCTACCGTCTTCACCATTACGGTCCCTACTCTGAGGAGTTATAGAGCGATCTCACCTCTCTTTCGGATATTGACGTCCTGAACGTAGAGCCGTCGCCGGACGGCTACGGGTATTTCATCTCCTTGGGAGACCAGCGGCGAGTCAACCACATTCTCCAACAGCACGAAGGCTTGCCAAAGGATGAGGTAGAAGCCGTTGGTCGAAAAACCGGGAGGCCTAGACTCTCGAAACCTGGAGTTGATTGCTACGACCCACTTCGTTCATGCGAACCTGCAGCACAGGAATCGCGAGTCAGGTGAAGACGCCGTCAAGACAGCGGTCAGGTGACTAAAACCCCACTTTTCCGACCATGACGTCAATGGCGCAATAGCTCTGCTCACGAAGCAGGGCTGGTACTAGATTCTGTGCTCCCCTGAGCCCGAACACCATGCCAACACACGCTCACTTCACTCCAGCGCTTTTCCAGTTCCTAGTAGAGCTCGGGTTCAATAACGATCGCGAGTGGTTTCGGGCCAACAAGGCCCGCTGCGACGCCGATGTGCGGGACCCTCTGCTAGAGTTTGTCGCCGACTTCGGCGAGCGGCTCCGGGAGATAAGCCCCCACTACGTCGCCGATCCCAGGCCTGTCGGCGGCTCCATGTTCCGCATCCATCGCGACATCCGATTCGCCCGGGACAAGACACCGTACAAGACCAACGCCGGCGCCCACTTCCAGCACCGGGTGGGCAGAGAGGTGCACGGGCCGGGGTTCTATCTGCACCTGGAGCCGGGCCACGTCTATGCCGGAGCCGGCATCTGGCATCCCGACTCAGAGACCCTCGGCAAGGTCCGCGATACCATCGTGGCCAACCCCGCCAGGTGGCGCAGGATCGTGGAGGACGACGGTTGTCGGCAGCGCTTTCAGATGGAATGCGACTCGCTGAAGCGCGCCCCCAAGGGGTACGACCCCGATGACCCGCTGATCGACGACCTCAAGCGCAAGGACTTCGTCGCCTCCACCACCTTCACCGAGGCCTGCTCCCCCTGGTTCCTCGACAACTACGCCGACACGTGCCACGCCGCCGCGCCGTTTACCGAGCTCCTCACAACCGCCGTCGGGCTGCCCTGGTAGGACAGCGTATCGCCTGATCGATATTGCGATTATGCCGTCTTCGTATAGTCGCGGAAGAATTTCTGCAATAAACTCCCTGAATTAGCTGGAAGTATACACTCGTCGACTTGACAACTTGTGTAAAATGTAATCGCGGCAACGGCCGAAAGATTTTCGCCATCATTGATGTCTCCAGGAAAGGACAGTCATGGACCGGATGACCGAGTGGTTTCAGAGTAGGCGTGACAAGATCGGTTGGGACGGCATCGTTTTCATCGTGATTATCTTGGTCGTCCTAGTGATCGTGGTCAGGGTATGCGCTGCGGGGAGTGCAGCTTCTTGAGAAATTAGGAGAGGCCGCCGCCCGTCCGCTGCCGCCTGGAGCCCGTTGGGCTGCGGGCCCGGCGCCGTCCATCTATCCTCGATCTGAATCAAGCCCTTGCCGCCAAACCGCTGTGCCCCTACTGCCCACTTATGGTGGTGTTGGCCATGTCCTCGATGAAATTGGCAATAGCGGCGTGGTCCGAGTCCGCCTTGCCGTCGTTCATGAGGGAGCCGAGCATCTGCTGTATCAGGCTCGTCACGGGCAGCGGCACGCCTAGCTCCTTGCCTGTGAGAAGCGCGTTGTGCAGGTCCTTTTGATGCAACCTGATGCGAAAACCGGGCGTGAAATTCCCTTCGATCATCATCGGAGCCTTAGCCTCCATGACAGTGCTGCCCGCCAGTCCGCCCCTGATGGCCTTGAAGACGGTCTCGGGATTGAGACCCGCTTTTTTGGCAAGGACCAGGGCCTCGCCGACGGCCTCGATGTTGGCGGCCACCACGATCTGATTCGCCAGCTTGGTCGTGTTGCCGGCACCATAGTCGCCGCACAGCACGATGCTGCCGCCCAGGATCGCCATCAGGTCACTGTAGCAGTCGAATACGTCCTGCTTGCCGCCCACCATGATCGCCAGCGTGCCGTCGATGGCCTTGGGCTCCCCACCGCTCACGGGGGCATCGAGGAAGCTGACGCCCTGGGCTTCGCATGCCGCCGCTATCTTCTGGGAACTGCCAGGCGCGATGGAACTCATGTCGATGACCGCGTCGCCGCTGGATGCACCCTCCAGTACCCCGTTCTGTCCGAGGATGGCGGCCTCCGAATCGGCGGAGTCCGGCACCATCGTAATTATCAACGGAGTCTTCTGCGCCACCTCCTTTGAGGAGGACGCCGCCTGGGCGCCTGCGATGACCAGCTCCTCCACGGAGGAGCCGACCACGTCGTAGACCGTAAGCGAGTAGCCTGCCTTTATCAGGTTCTTGGCCATGGGCCTGCCCATGATGCCCAGTCCAATGAATCCTACGTTCTTTTCTCCCACTGTTTTCTCCTTGCTCCGTCCTGCCCGCGCGGCGCGCACCGCGCCGTGTGCATCCTACTGGATCATGTCAGTTGTATTATAGTGAGCCAGTCGCCATCGTCAAGGCCGTTGGTGCGAGGCAATCCAAGGTGTTAAGCTGTGTCGGGAGGCCGCTGCGGCCCACATGTGGCAATACGCAACGATAGGGGATCAAAGCAGATGAGCGAAGCGCCCACTACCACGGTAGACCTGAAATGGGAGAGGGCCTGAGGTTCGCCGCGACAGATGCCTACGGCCATTCGATAGCCATAGAGGCGCCCGAGGCCGACGGCGGGGACTTCGACTGCTTCAAGCCCGGTGCGATGCTGCTGACGAGCCTCGCGGGATGCTCCGGCATCGACGTGGTCGGCATCCTACGCAAGCAGCGCCAGGACGTCACCGCCATCGAGATCAAGGTATCCGGCGTGCAGGAGCCCGACCCGCCCTGGACCTGGACCGGGGTCCACGTCGAGTACGTCCTCCACGGCCGGGACCTGGACGCCCACAGAGTGGCGCGCGCGATACATCTCTCGGAGACTACGTACTGCTCGGTAGGGGCCACGGTGGCGGGACGGTGCAAGGTCACCAGCGAGTTCCGGATCGTCCAGGACAAGCGCTAGCGGTCAGTCCGCATCGTCTCGGCCAACGTCTGAGCGGAGCGAAGAATATGGGCGGTTGGGACCGTGCGATGCGCCCAAACGCGAGTCTCCGCCACTGTCAACCATATGCTGAAACCCACGGGAACCCTCGACACGCTGGCAGTAAGCTGCCGCCCGCTACAAAGGCCACCCGCCGGTCCCCCTATCGTCCTGGTTCACGGTGCGGCCAACTCCGCCGGGGTCTGGACCTTCTGGCAGCATGAGCTCGCCCGCCTCGGCTACGCCTCGTATGCTATCGATCTCCGAGGCCACGGCGATGGACGACTACGCATCAGACGTGAGGCTTCTCGTCGCCCAGATGGCAAGACCGCCCGTCATCATGGGTGGAGCATGGGCGGTCTCGCCGCCCTCATGGCAGCCGCGCCGGGGGGCGTGGCTGCGTGCGTCTGCCTCGAGCCGAGCCCTCCGGTCCTGGAATTGGACGAGTCTTTGCCGCTGCGGAGTGGCGTCTTCGGACCCCTTGCGTGTCCGGATCTCCTGGTTGCGGGGACGGGGGCCAGAAACAAGGCCGTGGGCCCGGATGACGCGCTTTTCCCCGGCGCGGACTACTACGAAGCGATGGGCGCGTCTCACTGGGGGCTCGTGTTGAGCCGGCGGACCCTCGCCAAGATGGTTCCCGTAGTGCTACGCTGGCTCGTGGCCCAGAACCTCAATAATTCCCTACATGGAGGCAGCAGATGACCGAGGTGACCCCGGAGCAGCTAGAGGCATTGCGCCAGATGGTGTCGTGCACCATCGCCAACACCATAGAGACCTTTGACCTCAGACCGCGAAACGAGGGATTCATGACTCCCAACATCAGGAGCATTTTTCCAGAGATGGGAGGCATGATCGGCTATGCTGTAACCGCCGTGATCTCCGCCGAGAAGCCACCCACCCAACGCACGAACGTAACGCGTCCCGAGTGGTTCGACGAGATCCTGAAAATCCCCGAGCCGAGGGTCCTGGTGATGCACGACCTGGACTATCCCAACGTGATCGGCTCGTTCTGGGGGGAGGTCCAGGCCAACATCCACACAAGGCTCGGATGCGTCGGCACGGTGACGGACGGCGGCGTGCGCGACCTGGACGAGATGCGGGCCAAGGGCTTCAACGCCTTCGCCACCGAGGTGCTCGTGTCCCATGCCTACATCCACATCGTCGACGTCAACGTGCAGGTAACCGTGGGCGGCCTGACGGTGAACCCGGGGGACATAATAATGGGCGACAAGCACGGCGTCACGGGCATCCCAAAGGAGATCGCCGCCGCGATACCCGCCGCGGCCGAGGGCGTGGAGGCGAAAGAGCGGACCATCATCGACCTGTGCAATTCCCCCGGCTTCAGTCTCGACGCGCTCAAAGCCTTGTTTCCGGGCTAGCTGCAAGCCGTCCTAAGAGGTGATAGCGGACGGGCGGCGCCCTCAGCTTGGTAATGCTGAAGGCGCCGCCACGTTGCCTGGCGGTGCGGTCTCCAAAATGGAATTGCGCACGCCGGGGAATGTAGAAGAGAGCGCCCGCGCTAACCGGGGGGGGGGGCGGCGAGGCTACCGGATCTCCTCCGTTGTCGTTATCGGGTCTAGTGGGCCGTAAGTGAAAGTAACCTCGTAGACCCTTGCCTTCTCGTATGTGTAGGTCTGCTCGAAATGCCGCGGAATCGTGGCGCTCGGCGTCCAGACTATGCATCCGGGCATGATTGTACCGCCCGTACCATCGCCGAACTGCCACCTCGGGCCCTGGCAGTACAAGTCCTGGCTGTTGTCGGGACCGCCGGTCAACTCGGCGATGAGGCGCACTGTAAGTGGCTTGCCTGCCACCAGCGTGGCGCTCAAACTTAGCTCAAACGGACCCGGGTCGGTGAGAACGTCGTTGGCGCCGGTCGGATCCATCGATACGGCTAAGGTGACGGTGTGGTCCGGCTCATCTCCCTTATCACTCGTACCCGGATATGGATTGAGGGCCACCAGCCCGATCAGATACCCGCCAGCACGTGCTACCGCTAGGTCGCCACGTCCGCCTTCGAGGATCAGTTCCTGCTGCCCCAGCTCGTCGCCGCCGAGGCTGATTCCGGTCAAGACCCTAGTGCGCCTCGCCCAGATGCAGGTCACGTTGGCCGCGCACCTGAAGTCCTCGAGTATATCCATGAACTCGATGCTGAGGTCTTGCGACTCAATGGTGGCCGTCTCGTAGAGCTTGACCTCAAACGGGCGCTCGATGCCCGGAGTGGCATCCTGCCTCGTCTGCCCCGCAGGGTCTCTGGGCGTGTGGAATGTTGCCTCCGTTACGCCGTTGACCGCCACCTCATATTCCACCCCCGGCTCGAAGTCGCCGCCCAGATCGATGCGTGCCTCGACCGTCCCATACTGCATTGTGCACATGACATTTCCGGCGGGCTGAGTATTGGTCACCGTTACGATGATCATGCGGCCCTCGACCGATACCTCGTAGCCGTCGATGGGAGCGAGGACCTCGACCGTTTTCGGCTCGCCTACCGACATTGGAGTCTCGACCGATTCGCCGCCCTCACCGGCGAACTGAGGGCCCAGCACGCGGCCAAGCGCGTCCAGCACCGCCAGGTCGTTGCCGACGTACAGGACGATAACCGTGCCGTTCCGCAAGAAATGCGGCGTGTCGATCCAGGCAAGGTCCATGAAGATACGTCCCTGCTCATCGGAGAAGGTGTGGCCATCCAGCGAGACCCTGCCCGCCTCAATCCCGGCCGTCGTCTCGTCGGCGTACTCGAAGACCTGGATCGTATCCTCGTTCACCTTTAAGATTCTTGCACCAACGGAATCGAACGGTTGTGAGATGTCGCCCTGGGGCTCGACATCGAGGCCCGCGGCGCGCAGCTCGTCCACTAGGTCACTCAGTCCTTCGGGAGCACCTGCCGGCGCAAGGGTATCGCATGTGATGCTCGGGTCTACAGCCAGCACACTGCTTGGCTCGCCGTTGACAATAACCTCGTAGACCCTTGCAAGGCTCGACCCCGCCGTCGATGATCATGCTCGTCTCGACGGTGCGGTATTCCTCGGTGCACGGCACACCGAGCTAGACCGCGTTCGTGATCTCGACCGTGAACGTGTCGCCATCGCGTTCCGGGCTGTGCCACGCGAGTTCGTGGCATCCGTCGGGAAGAGCGGAGACGATGCCCAGCGAGGAGTTGGGCAGCTCCGCCGCGACCTTGTCGATCACTACGCTCACTATCGGCGCCGGCGCCTCTGTCTCCTTCGCCTGCTGCCGACTCTGGGCGGTGAAGGAGGTGCTCTTGTCGTTGACGAGCACCGTGTAGGTCTTGCCGGGCTCGAAGTCGGAGCCCAGCGATATATTCGTCTCCACGATGCCGTACCGCATGTCGCAAGCCATGAGTCCCGATGGCTCGGGCTCAAGATTCGTGACCGTCACCTTGATCGTGCCGCCGTCGCGGGCCACCTCGTAGTCGCCAAACTTCACGCACTCGTTGGAGAGCCTCGAACTCACCGCAAGGAAATACTGGGGCGGGAAGGACTCGGCGACGTTTATCTCAACGCTCTGTATCGGGGCGAGAACCGCGACCAGGGCGGTCTCAGCCGGCTCCAGCGCGGCGGTTGGCGGCGGTGTGCCGCCGGACCTCTCGGAGCCGGCGATCGGGATAGCGTCACCGGGGTTCGCGCCGGAGCTCTGACACGCCAGTGCGATAATCAGGAACAGGCTTCATCAGTGTCAATGCTGAGATTCTGGTCCGCGAGATCATTGTCGTACTTTCCTCTCTGTCTTTTCTGCATGGGTCTCACTGGTAATGACGACATTCATCTCGTATTGGTTCCACGGACTTTTCTTGAACCGGGTTATTCACACGCCCGTTCTGGTAGCTTGCCTCCGCCAGATCCGGCTATGGGCCTGCGCTCTATGGACGTTCTTGCGTATGATATAATCGAGGATCCAGCCCCTGCGAAATCAGGCCGGTGCCCGTCCCGGCCGCGTTGCCGTTCGCTCATGCAGGGCCGTCGTCGAGACGAGCTTGCAGATCCATAATCCCAGGTCAGGTCCGCCGTATATGAATTCAGCAACAGTACGCCTTCGTCTGGAAGCTCGCGAGGACAGCCTGTCGCCCTATGCCGCGAGGTCAAGGGACAGCCGCCGCGACAGCCCCGAGGAGCCCTGCCCCATCCGCGTCGAGTTCCAACGGGACCGCGATAGGATACTGCACTCCAAGTCCTTTCGGCGGCTCAAGCACAAGACACAGGTCTTCATCGCGCCGACCGGCGACCACTACGTGACCCGGCTGACCCATACCCTCGAGGTGGCCCAGATAGCCCGGACCATATCCAGCGCGCTGAACCTGAACGAAGACCTGACGGAGGCCATCGCCCTGGGCCACGACCTGGGCCACACCCCTTTCGGGCACGTCGGTGAGAAAGAGGTCGACGGGCTCCATCCCGGTGGGTTCCGGCACGCGGAGCAGAGCCTGAGGACGGTCGAGGTATTGGAGAAGGACGGACGGGGCCTGAACCTCACCCGCGAGGTCCGGCAGGGCATCGTGTCTCACTCCAAACCCAAAGGTGACTTCTTCGGCGATAAGGTCCCCGGGGGGCTGTCGCTGGAGGGGCAGGTATGCCGGGTCGCGGACGCCGTGGCCTACCTGAACCATGATCTGGCGGACGCGTTCAGAGCAGGGATGCTGCGCGAGGGCGACCTGCCACGAGACGCCGTGGAGGTGCTGGGCAGCCGGCATTCCCAGCGGATCCACAGGATGGTCACCGACATCGTGGAGAACTCATGGGCGGCGACGGGCGAGGACGGTCTCGGCACTGCGCCTCCCCCGTCCATTGCGATGGGTACCGAGGTGAGGGAGGCCCTGAACGTACTCAGGGAATTCATGTTCGCGAGGGTATACAATCCGGAAGACGCGGGCCCGGAGGGAGAGGCCGCGCGCCGTGTAGTCCGATTGCTCTACGAGAATTTCGACACCGATCGGCGCGGGATCCCACCGGCGAATCACGATAGCGGCAGGTCCGTGGTGGACCACGTCGCCGGCATGACGGATCGCTACGCCCTTCGCATGGCGGGGCGAATAGAGCCGGGCATCGCGGGTATACTCGATCGGGCCGGCCCGTAGCCCGACGGCATCCCGAGCAGGCTGCCGGCAAGGGGGGCAGGAGGGAGGTCCCCCTCCACTGCGTGTGTAAGGATGTCCATCACACACATATTCCTCCCCCTCTTTACTACACGGGTAATGAGTATGCGAGATGGCCTCGCGGGTTTTACCGCACCCTGCCTATCCCCAACAGGGTGGTATTGACCCCGCCCGGCGTTAGCATACAATAGCGCCGAGGATCTTGAATTGACCGTCGTAGACGACGTAAAAGACCGCCTTGACATCGTTGACGTGGTCTCAGGGTATGTGTCCCTGCAGAAGGCCGGACGCAACTTCAAGGCCGTGTGCCCGTTTCACACCGAGAAGACCCCGTCCTTCATCGTAAACCCGGAGCGGCAGAGCTGGCACTGCTTCGGCGCCTGCGCCACGGGCGGCGACGCATTCAACTTCGTCATGCGCAAGGAGGGCCTGGGTTTCGGCGAGACGCTGAGGCTGCTGGCGGACAAGACCGGCGTCACGATCAAGGAACGCCGGGACGAGGACAGGACCGATGTCCTCTTCCAGGCGAACCAGGAGGCTGCCAGCTTCTACCAGAACGTGCTGGCCTCCGAGGAGGGCCGGGCGGGCAGGAAGTACCTGGCAGAACGCGGCGTGGACGCCCCGACCTCCGAAGCGTTCCAGATCGGAATCAGCCTACGGGGAAGGGACGGTCTCAAGAGCCATCTGTCGGGACTGGACTTCAATCTGGACCACGCCGCCGATGCGGGACTGCTCCATCGAGGGGAAGATGGAAGCCTCCGCGACTTCTTCTGGGGGCGGCTGATGTTCCCGATACACGACCGGCGAGGCCGGATCGCCGGCTTCGGGGCACGCACCATGGACGGCTCAGACCCCAAGTACATTAACACCCCCGGCACCCGGGTCTTCAACAAGCGCGAGACCCTGTACGGACTCCACAGGGCCGCGGCCCCAATCCGTGAAGCCGACACCGCCGTAATAGTTGAGGGCTACATGGACGCGATGGCCGCGCACCAGTACGGCTTCAAGAACGTCGTCGCGTCCATGGGCACCGCGCTGACGGAGCGCCAGGTGGTCCAGCTAAGGTCCATCGCAAGCAACTACGTGCTGGCGCTGGACCCGGATACCGCAGGCCAGGAGGCGACGCTTCGCAGCCTGGAGTCGTCCTGGCGCGTATTCGAGCGCCAGCGCGTTGGCGGCAGACAGTCCTCCCAGCGTGGAAGGGTGGGACCCCTGTACCAGGGGGCGCAGCTCAAACTGAAGATCACGGCTCTGCCGCCGGGACGCGATCCCGACCAGGTCATCAGAGAGGACCCCAAAGAGTGGGAGCGGCTTGTCTCGAAGGCGGTGCCCTTCATGGAGTTCCTCATACCGGCGGTGGCGTCCAGGTATGACTTGAGCGACCCGCAAGGCAAGGCCCAAGCCGCCCAGGCGCTGGGGCCTCTCGTGGTCTCGACAGGCAACGCCGTCGAGCAGGAACACTATCTGGGCATGCTCGCACAGGTCCTGTACGTCAGCGTGGGTGCACTCGAGGCCAGTATAGGAAGACCGAGGGCCGGCCGGCCGGCGGCGATCCAGGTCCCGCGGCGCGCGGCCCCAGCGCCACAGACCGGCGTCTCGCCGCTGTTGGACGATCGCCGCGACCTTCTGGAGGAGTACCTGCTGGCGCTGCTGCTGCAGCGCGCCGAACTAAAGGAGCGGGCCGGCGCCCTCGCGCCCGAGCATTTCCGCAGAGCGGAGAACCGAGAGGTATTTACGCAATGGCATAGGTGTTCTACAATAGAGGAAGTCTGGGAGGTGCTGGACGGCAGCCTGCACGATCACCTGGGCCACCTGGTCGAGTTCGAGCTCTCCCCAATTGAACCGTGGCCGGCCGAAGATGCATTTGACGAATGCCTTCGTCGCCTGGAGCAACGTTATCTGAAGGTGTACCAGGAAGGCCTCCTGGTTTCCGAGGACGTCACGCTTCCACCCCCACGCAATCTTGAGGAGCCAATCGTCAGCCTGAACGCAAGAATAAGGGAGCTTGATTCCCAGCGGGACTAGCGTGGTTCACGTCCCGTAGAATAGGTTGAAACAATATGAGTAGTCGATCAGACCATGAGGAAAACCGAGAGCTGTTGAGTGGGCTTGCCGGGCAGTCGAGTTCGCCCAGCGATATCGTGGGGCTGCGAGGAACACGGGCAGCCCGGGCGAATTCGACTATGGACGACGAGTCGGACGCACGTGGGGTGGGTGCAGCGATGACAAGATCCGAATCCACAACAGAGGGCGCCCCGGACGAGACCGAGGCGAGCACCGCCGAGTCCGATAAGAAGAAGGTGGCGGACGCCTGGGAGCAGGGTCTCGACTCCACAGAGGTCATCGACGACCCTGTCCGGACCTATCTGCGGGAGATCGGCAGGGTTAGCCTGCTGAAAGCGGCTGAGGAGCGTGTGCTCGCCTGCCAGATGGAGTCCGCCCAGCACATCGAGATAATTGAGAAGGAGCTTACCAGCCCTGAGGGACGTCCCCCCAGGGCCTGGCAGGTCGCCATCCAGTTGCTCCGCCGCATCTGTGACGCCATTCCCTTGGTCGACGCGCTGAGCCGGTACAGTGGGATTGAGGGCGACGTGACCCTCGGCGAGCTCGTGACCGACAAGCGGATGAGAGACCACCTGGACGGCAACCTCCTTGAAGAGCTGCTCAACTTCGTCGGCGATGTGCTCAACAAGGAGCCCCTCGACGTGAGAGCGGAGATACAGGAGCTATCCCTCGACAGCCGCCTGCTTCCTCCCGAGGTCATGCAGGTCGTGGGAGAGGACGTCACGCTGGTCGAGCTCAAGGCGCAGATGAACGAGTTGGATTTCACGAGACAGCTCGATCCATTCGAGCTCGTCTTTCGAACATACCTCGCCCGAATCAAATACCTTGGAGTATCCGCCAAGGGGCACCTGGCCGAAGCGAACCTGCGCCTGGTGGTGAGCGTCGCCAAGAAGTACATCGGGCGCGGCCTGTCCCTGCTCGACCTTATTCAGGAAGGCAACATCGGCCTGATACGCGCCGTCGAAAAGTTCGACTACCGCAAAGGCTACAAGTTCAGCACCTACGCGACCTGGTGGATTCGCCAGGCCATAACCAGGGCCATCGCCGACCAGGCCCGGACCATCCGCATACCCGTGCACATGGTCGAGACCATCAACAAGCTGCTGCGCGCCAGCCGAAGGCTGGTCCAGGAGTACGGGCGCGAGCCCACCAGCGAGGAGATCGGCCGCGGCATGGAGGTCTCCCCCGAAAAGGTGCGGGAGATACTCAAGATATCCCAGGAACCGGTCTCTCTGGAGACGCCCATAGGCGAGGAAGAGGACAGCCACCTGGGCGACTTCATCGAGGACAAGAACACGCTGGCACCGGCCGACGCGGCCTCCTACCAGCTCCTCAAGGAGCAGGTCGACGACGTTCTATATACGTTGAGCGACCGCGAGGCCCGAGTGCTTCAGCTTCGCTTTGGCCTTGAGGACGGCCGGCAGCGGACGCTGGAAGAGGTGGGCCGGGACTTCGGCGTGACCCGCGAGCGCATTCGGCAGATCGAGGCCAAGGCGCTCAGAAAGCTGCGCCATCCCAGCCGCTCCAAGAAGTTGCGAGACTTCCTGGAGTAGCGCGGCTCGTGTGCCGCGTACTGCTTGTGGCTGGCGATGCGGCAGGATCTGGCGCCGGCCCCGAGGTGTCGATCCACAGACTGATTATTATTTAGAGACAAAGCCGCAGGGGCACGGCTCGCCGTGCCCCTGCGGCTTTGCATGGCCCCGGAAGGCGGTGGCTTAGGAACTTGGCCGTTCGCACCGAGCTAGAAAAGACCGAGATGGCCGAGGCGCCCCCCAGGCCGAAGGTGGCCGTCGTCTCAACCCGTCCGGAGACGGTGCTAGACGATGTCGCCCACGCCATGCGCCTGGCCGACTACAGCTCGACGCTCCTCGGAGACGCGGCCACGCTACTGAAAATCAACATCTCCTGGCAGCACTACTATCCGGCCTGCTCGACCACGCCCTGGCAACTCGAGGGCGTCATCAAGACCCTGCGGGCCGACGAGTATAAGAAGCTGATACCCGCCCACAACGGCACAGTGGTCGTGGACCCCAAACTGGGCGCGGTCAACAACAAGCACCAGGTCGTTGAGCGAAAGTATCGATTGGAGAGCGTCTACCTGGACTATCCCCCGGTTAAATGGTTCACCTTCCGGCCCAAGGCCAAGATGCTTGTGCTTGACGAGATCTACCCCGAGGGCATCCAGATACCCGAGATGTTCATCGGCAAGAACATCGTTCACTTGCCGACGATCAAGACCCACGTCTTCACGACGATGACCGGGGCGATGAAAAACGCATTCGGCGGGCTGCTCAACCACAAGCGCCACTGGACGCACTCGGTCATCCATGAGACCTTGGTGGACCTGTTGAACATCCAGCTCGAGATCCATCCGGGGGTGTTCGCGGTCACCGACGGCACCTTCGCGGGCGACGGCCCCGGGCCCCGCGCCATGCGATGGCACGTCAAAAACGTGATCGTGGCCGGCGCTGACCAGGTCGCCGTCGACGCCGTCGTAGCGCGGATGATGGGCTACGACCCCTTGTCCATCGGCTTTATCAGAATCGCTCACGAGATGGGGCTGGGCTGCGGCGACACCGACCGGATCGACGTCGTTGGCGAGGACATTGCCGACGTAAACTGGGGCTTCAAGAGCGCGGAGAACACGTTCGCCAGCCGGGGCCAGAAGCTCATCTACTGGGGCCCTTTGAAACCGCTGGAGAAAATGTTGCTGCGGTCGCCGTTAGCGCCCTGGTCTTTCCTGGCATCAAACCTCTATCACAACGGCTACTGGCTGCCCTTGATCGGCCGCCGCCGCGTCCGCGCCGCCATGAAGACCGGCTGGGGCAAGCTATTCCAGAGCTATTAGGCACTGGGTCAAAATGGATTTGACTGGTGTCATTCTGAGCGCCTCGAAGAATCTGGGGAGGTCGGGGCCTTGCGGCCCGCCTTATCGCAAAGGTAGGCGCGAATGGAAATCACTCTCGCCCCCGTCGCAATACGAAGTACCAGGCCAGTCCAAGAGCTATGGCGGCCAATAGAAGCGCCACGGCTATTCGGGTGGCGCCGGCTATGCCCTCACCCTCCGCTGGAACGGGCGCCAATTTCGTCGCAGGAGTCTCCTCCGGCGGCGAAGGTGTTGAGACGGCGTGCACGGTTGCAAGGTCTTGAGGTTCCGCGTTCTCGATGTCAATCCTGAAGAGCGAGCTGGCGAGCCTGTCTGATGGCAGTTTCGGTGAGTCGGAGGGCATGCCGGCCAGGGTCGTCACGTTGATCTGAACGCCGGTCAAGTCTTTCGTAAACTTTCCAAGTATCTGCTCCAGGGGAGCGGGGCTCCCAACCAGCGTGACCCACGAGGCCGCTCTGGTTTCGGGCACGCTGTATCCGGCTAGATCCGGAGCGACCTGGGAGACGACAGGAGGAGGAAGGTCCTCCGCCGGCTTTGGCGGGACCTCTCCCGCCAACTGCTCCGCGGACACCGCCGGCATCTTGTCGAAAAGCGTCTGCGCAGGTAGCTCGTGCAGCTTTTGGGGTGACGCCTCGGGCAGTCGTTCCACCAGCTTCTGCTCGGACATCACCTCAACCACCTCTACCACCTTCGCGGTCGCAATGTTATCGATGAGGGCGCCGGCCTTTTTCGGCGTCACCTCGGATATGACGGCGGCCGTGCCGGCCCGAAACGGCGCCCGGCCAAGCAGCATCTGGTAGACGATGACCGTGAGGGCGTAGATGTCCGTACGGTGGTCAGGCTGGCGCCCGAGGGCCTCCTCCGGGGCCATGTACTCGGGGGCCCCATGACCGTGCCGGTACCGGATGCGGCGGCGCTTTCCTCCAGCATACGGGCGAGGCCGAAATCGCAGAGTATGGGCTTTCCTTCGTCGTCCAGGAGTATGTTGCCGGGCTTGACGTCGCGGTGGACGATGCCGCGCCCATGGGCGTACTCCAAAGCGCCCGCCACCGGCCGGATGTACGCGAGGACAGCATCTTTCGGGAGGCGGCTCTCCATGCGTTCCAGCAGCGTGCCGCCGTCCAGGTGCTCCATTACGATGTAGGTGAACCCCTTGTCCTCGCCGAAGTCGTATACCCGGACTATGTTGAGGTGGTTGAGTTGGGTGACGGCCTGGACCTCCCACCTGAAACGCTCGACGAAGGCGGCCTCATCGGCCTGGTATGTCGGCAGTACCTTGATGGCGACGTGGCGGCCCCGCTCAGGATCGCATGCCTTGAATACCACAGCGATGCCGCCGCGCCCGATCAATTCGACAACGCGGTAGCGCCCGAGGTTGCCTCCAGGGAGCAGAGAGTCCACGTTCCACCACCTCGCGTCGCCCTGATGAGGCCGGAGTTCGCCTATCGTCACCGTGCGAATGGTATGCGCGGTCCGTGGGCCTGTCAAGAACGCACCCCGAATAAAGGGCCACTGGAAGCTGAGTGTAGACGAGTCCTGCGACAAGCGCAGAGCCTCCACCAAGTATGCCGAAGTGACGATCTCATCTGCGGGATTTGGTTCGTAGGGAACCTGTCGAACCATGCTGGGCACAGTTGGCGAGCGCACTTCGCGCCGGCCCTGCCCCGAGAGACCAGACGGGCAATCGATCCCGTCCCGCTCGGGTCTTTGGCAGGCGCGCCAGCTGAGGATAGTCCGCCAAGGTTGCGC
Source organism: uncultured Dehalococcoidia bacterium (assembly GCA_964544865.1). Taxonomy (GTDB): domain Bacteria; phylum Chloroflexota; class Dehalococcoidia; order Lucifugimonadales; family CAJWER01; genus CAZJDV01. The sequence continues at coordinate 16,598 of CAZJDV010000026.1, forward strand.
AAACCTTCGCGCTATGTCAGGATATGCTTCATGCGAATCGCCGCGTTCGAGATAGCAGACGACGTTCCGGAGTTGCACGACACGCTTGCCATCGTCATGCTGCGACCCTGGGTGGACGTGGGGAGGGTAGGCACGCTGGTGCTCACAAAGCTTGAGCGGCACCTGGTGGCCAAGGAAATGGGCAGGCTCGCGCGTCCGGGAAACTACCTGGACTTCACGAGAGAGCGGCCCAGGACACGCATCGTCGAGGGCCGCCGCGTGCTGACCCTGCCCAACAGCGTGGTCCACTACGCCCCCGGCGGAGAGACCGGCCGCGACTACATGTTCCTGCATCTGCGCGAGCCCCACATGCAAGGCGAGGACTACTCGGATGCCATCGTCGCCCTGCTGGGGCACTTCAACGTCACCGAGTACTGCCGCGTCGGCGCGATGTACGATTCCGTTCCCCATACCCGGCCCTTGCAGGTTACCGCCACCCTGAGCGAGAGCCAGGAGGAGATGGCCAGGGACCTCGTGTCGGTGCGCAAGAACACGTATCAAGGCCCGACGAGCATCGTCAATCTTGTGAACCAATCCCTCGACGAGAAGGGCGTGCAATCGACCAGCCTGATGCTGCACTTGCCCCAGTACGTGCAATTGGACGAGGACCACATGGGTGCCGCGCGCGTGATGGAGATCCTGTGTGCCCTATATGGGTTTCCCATCTCGCTCGCCGACACCGCCAGGGGGCAGCGGCAATACGAAGAGATAGGCCGCGCGGTGGAGCGCAACCCGGCGGTCGCGAAGTTGATCAGGGACCTGGAGAGCGAGTACGACCGGCAGAGGGCCAGCCAGGAGCCGGGCCAGGAGTCCGATCACGAAGAGATATCGATGCCCGCCGAAATGGAGAAGTTCCTGAACAAGCTTGAGAATGGCAGGCAGGAAACGGAAGAATAGCCCTGGTCGGCAATCCCGCCCGTACCTTCCATCCCAAACCCCGTAGCACCTACCCCATATGCTCACTCCCGCCGTTCCCCTCGAAGTTGCGGGTGCTGAACACGCCGAGGTCGCGTCCCTGGTGCACGTGGACGATCACCTCCTGCCTGGTCATGCCCACCGGGTCCATGAGTTGCTCGTCGATTGTGTCGATCAGGTCCTGTATATCGTCGTTGGTCAGGCTCTCGGCGATATTGAGCGTCGCGTGGACCACGGTCTCCGCAAAATGGATATCCACGCGCCCTATCGCGTTGTCCTCGCTCAGGACGGTATAGCACTCGGACTGCGAGGTCCTGCACTCGCGTTCAAAATGATATTGTCCCATCTGTTACCCACCTATCTCGACTACGCTCTAATAGGCATTCTGTTAACAAACGTCCCTACTCCCGGACCTGGCCCGAGCCCAGCACGGTCCATTTGTACGACGTCAACTCGATCAGCCCCATCGGCCCTCGGGCGTGGAGCTTGTTGGTGCTGATGCCGACCTCGGCGCCAAGCCCGAACTCGGCCCCATCGTTGAACCGAGAGCTGGCGTTGACCATGACCACGCCCGCGTCGACCTCATCGAGGAATCGCGTGGCGGCCGTGTAATCCTCCGTGACTATCGCCTCGGTGTGCCCTGAGGTGTAGGCCTCGATGTGGTCCAGCGCCTCATCCAGGGAATCCACGACCTTGACCGCGGCAGTGAGTGACAGGAACTCCCTGCCCCAGTCGCCGTCGGCCGCGGGAACGGCCCTCAGTCCGTCCGCCTTGCCGAGAATGCTCAGCGCGCGGCGGTCGCAGCGCATCTCGACACTGGCCTTCGACCACTCGGCGGCGATCCTGGGCAGGAACTCGGGTGCGATGCTCGAATCCACGAGCAGGGTGTCGAGGGCGTTGCAGACCGAAGGCCTGGAGACCTTGGCGTTGTAGGCGATCTCGACGGCCATGTCGATCTTGGCGGACCCCTCGACGTAGGTATGGCAGACGCCGATGCCGCCTGTGATGGCGGGCATCGCCGACTCCGCGGCCACCCGGCGCACCAGCCCCTCGCCCCCACGCGGGATCATCAGGTCGATATGGTCTTTCATCGCGAGCATCTCGCCGACCAGGGCGCGGTCGGTGGAATCGACGAACTGGACCGCGTCCCGGGGAACTCCCGCCGACTCTATGCAGTCCCTCACGAGAGATGCCAGCGCGAGATTCGAGTTGATCGCCTCCTTGCCACCGCGGAGGATCACGGCGTTGCCCGACTTCACGCACAGCACGGCGATGTCTATGGTGACGTTGGGCCGGCTCTCGTAGATCGTGCCGATGACGCCCAGCGGCACGCGGCGCTTCCCCAGACGAAGCCCGTTTGGAAGCACCTGGAGCTCGGAGGTCTGGCCGATGGGATCGGGGAGCGCGGCCACGTTGCGCACGTCGTTGGCCAACCCCTCCAGCCGGGCTGGATCGAGGAGCAGGCGGTCAATGGAGGCCTCGCTGAGACCCTCGTTCTGTCCGGCCGCGCGGTCCCGCTCATTGGCCGCCAGGATATCTTCCCGGCGTGAACGGAGTCCGTCGACTATGTTGATCAGCGCCCGGTCCTTGACCATCGTCGGCAGCTTGGCCAAGACCCGTGCCGCCGCTCGCGCACTCAATCCGATCGCATTCAGATCGACAGCCACGCCATGCATACTCGCTTCTCACTTTCCGTTGTTGGGGCCGGCGCACATGCCTTCGAGACCGGCGGTATGGCGCTACATGCTAACCATGTTGCTGCGATGTACGACCACATCTCCGTATTGATAGCCCAGCAGCTCCTCGATGCGGTCCGAGTGCGAGCCCCTAATCTTCTCCAACTCCAGCGAGCCGTAGTTGGTGATGCCCGCAGCGATCTTGCCGCCGCTGGCATCTAGGATCGAGACGATGTCGCCGCGCTTGAAGGACCCCAGGACCTCCTTCACACCGGCGGGGAGCAGGCTGCGGCTCTGGTGGCGGAGGACGGTGGATGCGCCCTCGTCCACAATGATCTCGCCCTTGGTCGAGAGGCCGCTGAGCATCCAGCGCTTTCGGCTTTCCATCTTGCTGCCCGTGGCGGGGAAAAGGGTGCCGATGCGCTCCCCCGCCGCCAGACGGGTCAGCACGTCACGCTCCAGGCCGTTAGCGATGACGACGGTGACGCCGGAGGCAGTTGCCAGACGGGCGGCCTCCAACTTGGTCGCCATGCCGCCCTGGCCCTGATTCTCCCACGAACCGCCGGCCAGCGCCTCGATGTCGCCATCCAGGCGCTCAACAACCGGAATGAGCCTGGCGCTGGAGTCTAGATGAGGATCGGCGGTGAACAGGCCGTCTACCTGTCCCAGCAGGACCAGGAATTCGGCGTCTACCAGGTTGGCGACCATGGCCGACAGGGTGTCGTTGTCCCCGAAGATGTCGCCCTCCAGCTCGTCCACGGCGACCACGTCGTTCTCGTTGATGATGGGCACCACGCGAAGCTCGAGGAGCGACAGCAGGGTGTTGCGCACGTTCAGGTAACCCAGTCGCTCGGCGAGGTCCTTGCGGGAGAGAAGCGCCTGGGCCACGGGAATCTGGCGCCAGTCGAATAGCTGCTCGTAGGCGTGCATGAGCCGCCCCTGTCCCGCCGCCGCAAGCACCTGCTTGAAGGGCACTCCCTTTCCTCCGCGCGGCACTCCCAGTACGTGGAGCCCCGCGGCCACGGCGCCGGACGATACCAGCAGTGTCTCGACGCCGGCCAGATGGAGCTGTGAGATCTGCTCGACCAGCGTGGCCATCACCTGAAGGTTGAGGCGGTCGCCGCCGCCGGTAAGCAAGGTCGTGCCCGCCTTGACCACGATGCGGCGGTACCGTGGCGCGCCGCCGACATGGCTGAGTGGCGTCGAAATCTTGCTCTGGGAAGGCATCGGCTGGCCCCGGGACGATAGCTTGCGTGCACTGGACCGGAACGAGCCTATTATATCAGCGCCCAAGAGTCAGCAACAAGGCAGGCTCCCCTCCACGGCATGCGGTCGCGGGCAGACGCGGACCTACCAGGAGGGGCTCGTGTCTGCGAAGCTGTTGGTGGTCAGCCGAGACTGGCTGCCGCCGTCCACGTCCATCACGAATATCTCAGCGTCCCCGTCCAGATAGGACACAAAGGCGATCCACCTGCCATTGGGGGACCAGACCGGCTCGTCATCCTTGACCTCGTTGTGGGTGAGCCTGTCGTGCCCGGTCACATCGGGCTCGGTAACGTAGATCTCGGCGTTGCCGTCCTGCTCCGATACAAACAGTAGCCGCTTGCCGTCGGGAGACCATGACAAGGCATACTCGGCGGCCTCGTTTTCGGTGACCCTCTTCTGCTCGCCGCCGTCGGCGCTCATCACGTATATCTCCGGGTTGCCGTCCCGGGTGGAGATGAACGCGAAACGCTTGGAGTCGGGCGACCACACGGGGCTGAAATCGGGCGTCTCGGTGAGGCGGAACTCGTTGACGCCGTCCGGATTTCGCCGGTATATACCCCGCCCATTTCCCTCGGGCACCACGAAGGCGACCGACTTGCCGTCAGAAGACCAGCCGCCGATCTCGTCCCCCGCGATGGCCGTGAGCAGCAAAGGCTCCGCACCGTCGATGCTACCGACCCATAGCGAGGTGGCTCCGTCCTCTCTAAATACGTACGCCAATCGGTTGCTCGCGGGGGACCAACTGTGGCTGCTCAGCCGGCCCGGCCCTGTGGTGAGCTGCTGCCGCTCGGCGCCGTCGACCTGCATGACCTCCAGGCTGACGGTGTCCGCGGACCCGGAGAGAAAGGCCACAAGCTTGCCGTTCGGGGACAGGACCGGCGCGAACTCATCGGCGATGCTTTGCGTCAGGTTGACCGCGTCGCCGCCATCCTGCTGGACGGAGTAGATCTCAAGGTTTCCGTCTCTGTCCGAAGTGAAGACGATAGGTGGCTGGCCGACGGCGCAGGCCAGGGCGGGCGTCAGCAGAAAGAGCGCCAGCGCGGCCGCGGCCCTGGCCCGCCGGAGCGGACGGCGCAGTCGCTTGGCCGTCTTCAAGCGCAGGCTTGCGGAGTCGCGGGTTGTGAACCTCAATTGTTTTCACTCCTTGCCAGGAGAATCTGAGATTACTCTGCGCTCGCCGACCTTGAGCGCCACCGACATCTTATCACTACCTCCAAGGTGAACCAAGGCTGTTCCGGGCCATGTTGCGAGAGCCGCCGGTCACATCGACCGCACGATCTCCGAGATAGCAGGAGGGTCTTTCTTGGGAGAATACCTTGGCACCTCCGGGAAAGCGGCCAGGGTTGACCGCCTCTGGGACGATACGTATGATCGCCGCTGTGGGCCGTCCCTCCCGGCCCTTCCCGTGTCATCCTCCCCATCCTGGGTGCTCATGATGGTGTTGTACGGCGAGGCGATACTGCTGGTGCGTGGAGGCCCGAACGAGGGGTCTTCTCTCCTCCTTTCCGAAGGCATGATCATGATCGGCCGTGCTCCCTTGAACGACATAGTGCTGGAGGAGCCCGGGGTTTCGCGCCAGCACGCCGACATCCGCGGAGACTCTGAGGGCTATTGGCTCGCCGACCTCCGCAGCCGGAATGGCACCTTCGTCAACGGCGAACGAATTGGCGTCGTGCCGCATCGACTTAGCAACTTCGACCGAATCGAGATGGGTGGCACCGCGACGCGTGTGCATTGGATATTCATGGAGTCCCAGGCGACCATAGACATACCTCTGCCGACGCAGGAGTAGTCCGGGAGCAACCCCGGTTCCGAGCGGGCAATGCGCCACTCTCACACAGCCCGAATCACCTGACATTCGTGGGTGGAAATCGCCTCAAACATCCTCCAAGAGTGCCGTATTCGTCCCCACTGCTCCGGCGGCGATCTGTCCACGGGTGACAGAAACTGTTTGAACGTTTCTTAGACGTCGGCAAAACGTGCGTTGTTGCGACCTATTGTTCGCTTTTCCAAAGTAGATATGCTAGATTAAGATATGGGCTCCGGGCCTTCGCAGACGGCGTGAGAGCAAGTTATGGCCCACGCCGACCTGAGCCAGAGCCCGGATGTTCGGAGCGCAATGGCCCCCGTCCGGCGCCATAGCCGGGCGACTACCCCATGCACGCTCCCGTCGCCGTTATTGCGGGCGGCATGTCTGGGCGGGTGGAGACCGTCCACCCGATAACGAGGACTCGATGGTTACAGGTGGCACCACATCCTTTGAGGAGCGCGTAGGGCGTGTCCTGCTGGACGCCGAGTTCGTAACGAACGATCAGTTGGACCAGGCCAGGCAACAAAGCGTCACGCAGGGCGAGGGTCTGCTCGATACGCTCGTGTCGCTCGGCATCGTGGCCTGCGAGACCCTCACAACCATCCTGAGCTTCCAGCTCAAGATTCCCGTCGTCGACCTCAAGTCTGTCCAGGTGGACCCCGAGGCTGTTGGACTCGTGCCAGAAGATTTCGCCTGCGAGAACAACATCCTTCCCGTGGGGTTCGAGGCCGATGGCTCGCTTCGAATCGCCACCATGGTGCCCAACGACTTCCATCTCTCGTCACGGCTGTCGTCGATCACAGGCCGACAGACGAAATTCGCACTCGCACTGAGCGGCGGCCTAGACCAGCTCATCGAACGCACATACGCCACAGGCCTTGGCCCGCAGGCGCCAAGCCCCACCCCGTCCGACGAGCCCGGTGTCCGCACCGATATCGCGGTCGCCCCGAGGGAAGACACCGCCCAGATCGGCGGCGTTCTGGGCCAGGATGTCGCGCAGCTACCAGCCGTCCAGGCCGTGGAGATGGTGACGCTGCAGGCAGTTGAGCGAAAGGCATCTGACATACATATCGTGCCGACGGCCGACTCCGGCAACGTGCTCTTTCGCCTGGACGGCGTGCTGCAGGACCAGGTCGACCTTCCCCTGTGGCTGCACGAGTCCCTGGTATCCAGGATCAAGGTCCTGGCGAAGATGGATATCTCGGAGAACCGGCGTCCCCAGGACGGTAGCTTCACGCTCCAATTCAGGGAAAAGCACGTCAATTTCAGGGTGTCCACCATTGGGATCACCTGGGGCGAGATGATGGTGATCCACATTCTTGACCGCTCCGAGGGCATCCTGAGTCTGGAGGACATCGGCCTCGACGCCAGGCCGCTGCTCGGCTGACGGCATCTCCTTGGCCTCCGTTCGGAATGGTGCTCGTATCCGGCCCCACGGGCTCGGGCGAAACCACGACGCTCTACGCCTCCGTTACGGAGCTCGTAAAGGACCGCGGCAACATCATGACCGTGGGGGACCCGGTAGAGTACCGGATGGACGACCTCCATTAGATCTAGGTAAACAGGGCGGCCGGCATAGACTTCCCGACGGGCTTGAAGTCCATCATGCGGCTGGACCAGGACGTAATCCTGATGGGCGAGGTCAGAGATGCGGAGACGGCGAAGAACGCCGTCGACGCCGCTCTCACCGGCCGCATGGTGCTCGCGTCCGTCCACAGCAACGACGCCGCTTACTCGTTCGTGCGGATGCTCGACCTGGGCATCGAGCCATACATGGCCGCGACCGCCATCGCGGGCGGGCTCGCGCAGCGCCTGGTGCGCAAGATATGTCCACACTGCAAGATGTGGGTGGAGTTGGGTGCCGCGAAATCGCTGGCATATGAGAGTGAGCTGCAGGAGGAAGCAGGGTAGCTAGCCTCCATGCAGGAGCAGGTGACCCAGGGCCAGACCTTACAGAATGAGGCTTCACTGGCCTACGAGGGCCTTTTAGCCCCAACCGATTGGGCGGCGGCCTTCGAGATTTTGCTCGGAGTGGACAGCGAAACAATCTCTTTCCAGAGTGCCCCCACCGACCCTGACGTAAAGATCGAGGCATCAGGCGTGCTCGGGGGGCTGGATGCCTTGCTGGAGTTGGACGCCTACCTGGGGGAGGTGGATGATGTTCTAGACCTCCTCAGCAGGCAGTCGGAGGAGGACGAGGAAGGAATTCGAACATTCAGCGTTGAGATCGCGGTAATGTAAACGGCAAGTACTGCAACAAATACGAGTGCTGGTCCGGCTTGAGACGACGATGCTGCTGGTCGTCGTGGTCATTGCCGCCGGCGGCGCCTACTACTACATGGAGTCGTCCGCGGTCAAGGCGCAGGTCCGAGACCTCGCAGAACAATACGAACTCGCGGCGGATGACCTGGTCGCCATGAAGGCCGAAACCGCCAGGCTGACCGAGGCGCTCGACCAAAAGAGCTCGGAGATGGCGAGTCTCCAGGAGAGCAGCCAGAGCCAGGAGATGACCTCGGTGGAGGCGACCTCTCTTTTTAATCGCCAGCAGGCGCAGGATATCGGCGTGAGGCTGATCGAATTCGTGGCTGAGGCGGACTTGGAGCTGCCATCCCTCGATACCGTCAGGGTCGCGCTAGAGATAGGATCGCTGGAGGTGCCGGCCTTCAACTACTCCATTGTGGCGGCTGGGCCTTCCAATCCACTGCTAGAAATGCTCGCGCTGGTCGAGGAAACGAGGGCGGCCAAGATCGACACACTCAAGCTGAAATGCGACCCGGAAGACGCCAACAAGTGGGTCATGACCCTGAACGTCAACGTCGTCTTCGCCGAGGAGGGCTAGTCCGGTCTTTTCGTCCAGCCACCTGTGCGGAGATCGACGACGGTCCAAACGCTTCGCGTGATCTAACGGGCTGGGCCAGCGGCGCCGTCATGACCTACGCCGGCGGGTCCATCTACGCCTTCCGCGGCGCCAGCAAAAAGGACTTTTGGCGATACGACGTCAGTGGCGATAGCTGGACCGAGCTTTCGGACGCCCCCGACAAGGTCCAGTGGGACGGCGCACTCACATCGGACGGCTCGGGCACTCTCTATGCGCTGCGCTGCGACAGAAAGAAGGACTGCTGGAAGTACAGTATCTCAGCCGATGCCTGGACATCGCTGGAAGATGCTCCCGACAAGGTGCAAAAGGGCGGCGCTCTCGTGCATGTCGGCGGGCTGGTCTACGCCCTGCGCGGCGACAACAAGGACGACTTCTGGAAACACAGCGTGGCCGGCGATAGCTGGACATCGCTGGCGGACACGCCGAACGCCATTGAGGAGGGCGGCTCAATGGCCTGGAACGGTGGGGATTACATCTACACCCTGCGAGGCGACAAAGCTAAGGAGTTCTGGCGATACCGCATCAGCACAAATGAGTGGGAGGAGCTTGAGGATACGCCGGAGAACGTGGACGACGGTGGGGCGCTGGTGTACCTGGACGGGACGCTGTATGCGCTGACAGGCGACAACAAGTTCGACTTCTGGATGTACGTCCCGGAGTCCGAGTAGTCCGGCCGCACTCTCGCGAGTCGTCAAAGAGGGTGTGCCCCCTCATCCCGCTCTCGCTGCCGAAAAGGGCAATACCGCTACCAACTCAGGGCGTAGCAGGCCCGCCTGGGGTCCGCGCCGGTGCTCAGGACTCCCGTCTCGATGTCCCTGACCGCAATGGTCGCGCCCATTCCACAGACCTCACCCGCCGCGATCTCGTGCCCCATCGCCCGCAATGCCTCGGCGGTGTCCCCCGTGATTTCCGTCTCGACGGAGAGCTGGCCGGGAAGGTACTCATGGGGAAAGAAGGAGTTGGTGACGCTGTCGGTGGCGAACCTGGGGGCCTCGATAGCCTCCTGCGGATTCATGCCGAATAGCAAGGTGTTCAGCATGAGCTGAAGGTTTGCCTGCGCCTGGTGGTCGCCTCCCGGACATCCGAATGTCATGACGGGCTCGCCGTCTTTCACCGCGATGTAATTGACGAGGGTGGTCCGGGGCCGTTTCCCCGGCGCCAGAACGTTGGGGTGGCCCTCGCTCAAATTGAACATCTCGATGCGGGTGCTGAGCGTAAACCCAAGCTCTGGGAAGAACACTGACTTGCCGAAGGAGCCGCCGCTCGGAGTAGCGCAGACCATGTTTCCGTCGCGGTCTATCGCCGCTATGTGCGTCGTCCCCTGCTCGTCGTTTCGACCGATGTCCTGAGAGCCGCCGACCGGAGCCGGTACGCCTGCCTGCCCGGCGTTGGAGCTGGAGTACCGCCAGGGGTCTCCCGGCGGCGGCAGCTCCGGGTATGCGCGTCCGGGGTCGATCTTTCCGGCGCGTCCGGCCGCATACTCCTTGGAGAGC
>CAZJDV010000027.1:0-26585 GCA_964544865.1 uncultured Dehalococcoidia bacterium
CCCGTAGGCATTGGCCACGGCCATGAGGGCGCTCATGAGCGTCGAGAGGGAGGCGTCGCGCGGAAGGACGCCGCTGGCGCCGGCGTCCCAGGCCTCCGTGGAGCGGTCCTCATCGGCCATCAGGACGACCGCCGGCGGGCCGGACCCGGTCAGGCCGGCCAGCAGCCCGAGCGGCTCCGCCGCGTCCCACCCCAGGTCCCAGACAATCGCGTCCGCACGGTAGAGGTCCGGCGCCGACGATATGTATTGGGCCCCGTCCACCTAGCCGACGACACTGCACTTTGGCTGCTCCGCCAGCAGCGCCGCCAGGCCGGCCCGGGCCAGGTGATCGTCGGCAACCACAAGCACTCTGATGTCGTCGAGGGGCGTCGTCATGGTGTTCTTCAGGAAAACCATACCCCGTTCCCTCGGGACGACGTGCCTGAACGAAGTCGCAGGGAGCGCGCGCTATGCGGTCAGCCTGGGCTCCCGCCACCTGCGGCCCTTCTGCCAGGGGTCTCGATTGGTGCGGTGCAGGCGCAGGTCGCTGCTCTCCAGGGGCATCGAGATGCGTCTGCCTCCTTGCAGGTGCGACTCCAGGATAGCGACCATGATCTCGACGCCGTGTCGCGCCGTCTCCACGCCGCCCGCCGGCGGGTCGCCGGTGTCAAGGGACCGCACCAGGTCCAGGACCAGGTTCAGGGTCGCGCTCTGACGCGGGAACGCGGGGAATTCGACCGGCTCGAGGCTGCCACGCCCTCCCTTCCGCATGAACCAGTCCTGGCCGTCGTTGAATGTCCCCACCGCGCCCTTCTCGCAGTTGGCCTGGTACTCGTACCGGTTGGTGTGCAGCAGGTAGAGGGTCACGCCGTTCTCGAAGAGGATGACACCGTCGCCGCCCGGGTCTTCGCTATAGACGCTGCCATCTCTGAGCGGCTCCGACTGCGGCGCGTTCCCCTGCACCCACACCGCCGGAGAGTCGCCGTTCAGGAACTGCGCCAGGTCCATGGTGTGGCAGCCGTGGTCGAACAGGCCGGAGGCGTAGGTCATGACCAGGCAATTGAGCGCGCCCAGCTCCTCGCCGGCAAGGATCTCCCGCATCTGGCGGAAGGCTGGGTTGTAGCGCCGCTGCGCACCCAGGTTTAGGATGACGCCGTTGCGCTTGCACGCGTCGGCCATTGCGTTGGCCTCGTCGAGGGAGGCCGTCATGCCCTTCTCGCAATATATGGCCTTGACGCCGTTCTCGGCGGCGTGGATCACTATGCCGGAGTGGTGCTCCACATGGGTGGCGACGCTGACGATGTCCAGGTCCTCCCTGGCGATCATCTCCTTGTAGTCAGTGTACTGCCGCTCCTTGGGCACGCCGTACTGGTTGCCGAACTCCTCCATCAGGTCCTCTCGGAAGTCGGAGCAGGCCACAAGGTCCGTCCGGTCGCACTCGGAGTAGCTGCCGCCGTGGGAGTACGGCGGCACGTGGCCGGGCGCGCCCACCACCTCGTTGTCGATGAATCCGCCCATTCGCCCGCACCCGACGACCGCCGCTCTGTATGTCTTCATTTCTCTGTTTTCCTTTGCTTGAGTTCGGTTGGTCTATAGTCCCGTCACACGTGAAACACGTACAGTTCGCGGTTCTCCATGGGCAGCTCGACCCACGCGCCGCCCTTCGTGTGGCTCTCGGCCACCGCCAGGCACGCCTCCGTCGTCTGGTGGGTAACGTCCACGTTGCCCAGTGTCGTGCCCCCGGACTCGTGGGCGGTGACCAGGTCCTCCAGTAGGTACACCACGCTGCTCGCGGGCGCTACCGTCGGGTCGGGCGCCACGTCCCACCAGCTCCCGCGCGCACCGGTCTTCCTGAGCAGCACCTCCTGCCCGTCGTTCAGCGAGCGGATGGACCCCTCGGAGCCGAAGACCTCGAACTCCCACGTGCCGGAAAAAGGCACCGTCGACGCCTGGAGGCCGTTCTCGTACTCGATCTCAAATGTTGCGGAGGGGTCGCGGTCGAGCATGTTGTCCACGAACTCTAGCTCTCGCGGCTGAAGCTCCCCTCGCACCGCCCTGATCTTCGGGTCGCCGAGCAGGTACGAGAGAGTGTCGATGGAGTGGATGTGGCCGTGCATCAGGCTGGAGCGGGTGAGGTGGACAGCGCCGCGGACCTCGCCGATCTCGCCGTCCTCGATACGCTTCCTTATCATGTGGTTCTGGTTGTTGAAACGCCTCAGCAGCCCGCTGTTGTACAGCGTCCCGTTCATGTGGCAGGCGTCCCGGACCGCGTCTGCCTTCACCATTGAGGAGGCCATCGCCTTCTCGCAGAACACCATCGGCACGCCCGCGTTCGATACCGATACCGTCAGGTCCGCGTGCGCGTCGCCTCTAAAGTCTCGCGAGGGCGCCTGCCTGGCCGGCTTCAGCGCCGTCGTAGCCACGGTGCAGATCGCCACCAAATCCGGACGCTCCTTCTCGATCATCTCCAGGTAGTCTTCGTAGACGGCCTCCACTCCCCACTTCGCGGTAAACGCGGCCCGCTTTTCGGGGAACAGGTCCGCTCCGGCCACGACCTCGAGGCGGTCGCTGGCCGCGCACGCCGCCGCTATGGCGGTTGGGCTCCGCCACGCCTCCAGCTCGCCGAACTCCTCGTCGATGGTGCTGCCCATACGTCCCAGCCCGATAATCGCCACACGGTAGGTCTTCATTTCGCGCTCCTCTCATTCCGGCTCTGTAATCGCCTATTCATTCCCCCGCCTCCCCTTCAACCTTCTATCATGGAACAGGTAGTGGTTCGCGTAGCCGGCGAACGGCCCGAAACGCGCTTGCGCCCACAACCGCATGTTCTTGTGCGACATCTTTTGACCGTCCAGGTACCACTCCTGGAGCGCTCGCTCGATCCAAACGTCGATCGGGAAGGCTTCGAGCTTGTCGAGGGAGAACAGGAGGGCGCAGTTGGCCACCTTGTCTCCGACACCGGCGAGGGCCAGCAGGGCCGCCAGCGCATCGTCGTAGGGGTCTTCTCGCAACGACATCAGGTCTATCCCGCCCTCGGCCACGACCCCGACGGTCGTCGCGATGTACCCGGCCCGATACCCGAGGCCCAGCCCCCGCAACGCCTCGTCGCCCCCGTTCGCCAGGTCTTCGGGCGTGGGGAAGGCATGACGCACCTCACCGCCCATCGCTATGGGGCGTCCGAATGCGGTGCAGATGGCCTCGATATTTCTGCTGATGCGAGGGATGTTCGACGCCGACGAGCAGATGAAGGACACGAGGCACTCCCACGGGTCCTGCCGGAGTATCCGCATGCCTCGGTAGCGCTCGATGGCCGCTCTCAGCCGCTCGTCGACGGCCAGCGAGGCGTAGGCACGGTCCAGGTCGGTGTCGAGGCCCAGATACCCCCTTAGCAGCGGCTCGATCGCGCGCTCGTCATCCGGCGCCGACAGCAGCTCCACTCCGCCCTGGACCTGACGCACCCTCACGATGTTGCCGAATACGACGCCGTGAAACCAGCCGCCCTCCGCCCGCCACCGAAATGCCTGGCCGCTGAGCAGCGTACTGCCCAGGTCAAGCGGCTCTTCCACCGTCATGAACACGGGCCGGCCTCGAGGAGGGATGGGATACAGGGTACGGGGTGCAAAAAGGTGCCGCCGCCCCTTTGAGCGCCCACGCTATTCATCCTTCACGGGCTCGTGGAACCCCGCGTTCGGGTCGAACGGGTTGCCGCCGAAGAACACGTACGCAAAAATCTCGTCGCCGGTGTTCTCGGTATAGTGTTTCAGCCCCGGTGGCGTGTATATCCAGGCCCCGACCCCGACCACCCTCTCCTCGTCGCCCACACGCATGATCCCCCTCCCCGAGACGACGAGGTAGTACATGGGCGTCTCGTGGGCGTGCGCTTCATATACCCCGCCCGGACCAAAGGCGTTGACGCCCACCAGCCGGTCGTACGTCTCGGAGCCGGGCAGGCGGTCTTGCATCGCCCCTCCCTTGATGTACTTGTAGTGTGTTCCGTCGATCGCCAGAAGCGTGTGATTAGTAAAGTCCGACCCGAACTGCATCCACTCTTCCTGCGTGAAAATGTACTTCGGCATGTAGTCCTCCTGCTGAGGTTCAGATTGTAGTGAGCAATGTCTCACGATTGCGCTGTCCCGTCTACCCCTCGTCGTGGAGTCCGCGGCCACGGCGGCGCCCGCCACTGGGGCACCCGGATATTGCAGATTCGGGCGCTGCCGAATGCTCCACCGCTTGACGGCTCTGCGTCGTGTGGTTGGACTGCGATTAATGAATTCTGCGCCATCGATCCATGCGAAGGCCATTTCAAGGCTGTAATCCTCAAACCGGGAGTCCCGATGCAGGAGCGGACCACGAGGATGGAAAGCCCAATAGATGCGATGTACCTGATTCACAAAGCTTTGCGCACCGAAGCGGTCCGAGCCGAGCGACTGGCCGACGAGCTCGAGATAGGCGGCAGTCTGCAGCCTTTCAAGCTAACCTTCAACAGTTGGGCGACGGCCCTGGTCTTGCATGCCGAGCAGGAAGACACGCACATAATCTCCCGCCTGTCCAATCACGAGGGCCGCTCGAATCACAACCCTCTGGGGTCGTCGTCCGGCGACATCAAGTTGGTGATCGCGGCCCAGGGGGAGGAGCTGCACGAGGAGCTTATTATTTCAGTGCTGGACGTGCTGGACCGCGAGATTGGACAGGCCAGCATCATCCTGCGCACGAAGCAACATCTCCACGCACAGGTGGTGGCGTTGCGGTTCGCCCAGGAAGACTGTCTGGAGACCGAGGAAGCCATTGTCTTGCCCCTGGTGCGCGAGCGCATAAGCGAGCGGCAGCAGTTGGAAATGGTCAGGTGTCTCTTTGTCGACGCAGAGGCCCAGGACTCGCGCTGGATGATCGACTGGGTATCCAGTCGCCCTGGCCCTGCCGAGCAGGCGCTTCTGGCGGAGCTGGAGGAACGCATGGAGGCCCTGCCCGCCTAGCCCTCGCCACGGCATTGAAAGAACGTTTGAAGCGAGCTGATAGCTGAGCTCCGTGTTACGCAGGTCCGGCGGCTGTGCAGGCCGCCAACAGACAAAGGAGTTTCGAAGACCATGGCAGAACTTACCGAGCTCGACAGTCCCATAGATGTCATGTACCTGATACACAACGCGTTCCAGGCCGTCTCAGAAAGGACGGAACAGTTGGCCGCCGAGGGCGAGAGCGGCAAAGACCTGCGGGCGTTCCGGGAGTCGTTCGACTTTTGGATAAAGCAGCTGATTTTCCACGCCACGAAGGAAGACAAGTTCATGACCGGCCCCCTGACCGGTTCCCGACCGGCACGGGACAACGAGACGGAGCACGCCGAGCTGGCGGACCGAGGCGGCGAGCTGATCGAGTTCCTGGACAGAGGCGATGCCGCCGGGCTGGCGGAGAACGTAAGGGCGGCCATGCGGGCGCTGGAGGGGGAGCAGCACCGGGAGCTGCTGGAAAAGGTGCAAGAGGTGGAGACCCTGCTGATACAGGAGATTGGGGAGGAGAAGGTGGTCGCCCGCACCAGGCGGCATCTGTACCGGCGAGTGATGGCGCTGCGCATCCTCTTGTTCGACCACTTCGAAAACGAAGAGGCGTTCGTCCTGCCGATAGTGCTCGAGCGGGTGAACGCGGAGCTGGAGTTTGAGGTGGCCAGGCGCCTGGTCATGGACGAGGTGGCGGAAGACCCGCGGTGGATAATCGACTGGGTCGCCAGTGAGCTGCCCCCCGGCGAACGCAAGCTGCTCAAAGAGCTGGACACGCGCCTGGCCGCCGCGACAGCATAGAGCGCGCAGGCTTGCAGGTCCGGCGTTGCCGCCAACAGCGGAAGACGGACGGGCCGGGGCTCCTGAGAGAATCATCTCAAGAGACACGACGCGGCTGAGTCACGCCCGCGCGGATGTTCTATCTGGATGATTTTCGGATAGCTTCAATATCCGAGTTCGCCCGGCTTGCGGGGCGCTAATCCCCGAGCCACGCCCGAATCTCTCTCCCCAGGTCTTGGAGGGACGGGGTCTTCAGGGTGACCGGCGGCAGCGACTTGACGAACGAGCTGCCGTACCTGCGCGAGACGGTCCTCTTGTCCAGGATGATGACCACGCCCCTGTCGGTCCTGGTGCGGATCAGCCGGCCAAACCCCTGCCGCAGCCGCAGTATGGCCTGCGGGACGGCGTACTCCATGAACGAGCTCTCGTAGAGGTCCGACCGGGCCTCGAACACCGGCTCGGTCGGGACCGAGAACGGCAGCCGCGCCACCAGCAGCACCCTGAGCGAGTCCCCCGCGAGGTCGACGCCCTCCCAGAAGCTGGAGGTGCCCAGCAGCACCGATTCCGGGTTCTCGATGAAGCGCCGCACGAGCTGGTGGGGCGATCCGTCGACGCCCTGGGCCAGCACGTCGATGCCCTTGGCCTGGAGGTTCCCTCTGATCGCCTTGGAGGCCGACTGGAGCGACGCGTGGGAGGTGAACAGCGCCATTGTGCTGCCGCCCGCCGCCACGGCGGCGTCCACAATCGCCTGCTCGACCGCCGTCTGGTACGCCCACGAGCTCGGCTCGGGCATGTCTTCGGGGACGCACAGGAGCGCCGCGCGAGGATAGTCGAAGGGGGAACCCACCAGCAGCTCCTCGGCGTCGTCGAAGCCGGTCCTCTCCAGCACGTGGTCGAACGCGCCGTTCGCGCTCAGCGTCGCGCTGGTCAGTATCACGGAGCGCTTCTGCGAGTACAGCAGCCTCTCGAGCTGCTCTCCGACGTGAATCGGCGCCGCGTACAGCGTGAGGTCGCCGGTCCTCGGGGCCTGTCGAATCCAGTAGACACCGTCGCCCTCGGGGTGAGGCACGATCTCCGCGAGGTGCTGGCGCAGCTCCCCGTTCTGCTGGAGTAAGTTTCCCGTCTCCATCAAGAGTCCCTCGTAGTCCAGGAGGCCCGCGTCCTCGAGGTCCTCCAGGGAGGTAAGAAGCGCGGACAGGTCGTTCTGCAGCTCCGCGAGGGCCACGTCCGCGCTCTCCCACTGTATCTCGAGGGTCGACCAGACCGGCTGGCTGCGAGTGGCAGTGGTGATCCGGGCCTCCTTCCCAAACGACGGATCGCCCCGGGTGTACTCTTCGAGGATTCCGCCGAGGGTGGTGAACATCCAGGCCAGCGACTGGCGCACGGCGGGCAGCGCGGCCGCCATGCGGGCCGCCACCTCCTCGAACGTACCGCGGCGCGTGTCCGCCGCCGCCGAGCCTCGAAAGGCCACCGCCATCCGGTTGAGCAGGCCGCGCTCGCCGCCCAGAAGCTGCATGTGGTCGTCGATGCCGGCCTGGCTCACCTCGAATCCCAGGTGCCTTGTGGCCTGCTCCTCCAGGTGCTGCGCCTCGTCGATTATCAGGATGTCGTAGTCGGGGATGAGCGCCCGCCCCGCCGTCAGGTCCGACATCAGCAGGGCATGGTTCACGATGACGAGGTGCGCCCCCGCGGCCCGGTCCCGTGCGGCCCTCAGGAAGCAAACACCGTTGACGCCGTTACAGTCCGCAGCCCCCTGGGCCGATATCCGGTCCCAGGGGGCGGACGCCCGCCGATGCCCGAGATTGAGCTCGCTCCTATCCCCGGTGGACGTGGTTCGCAGCCACACGAGCGCCTTGGAGAGCATGCGCGCCTCATGGTCGGTGAGCGTCTCGCTCGAGCGCAGGTGGGCCCAGCGCTTCAGGCAGATATAGTTGGCCCGGCCCTTGAGCACGGTGTACTTGAAGTCATCGAGAGGCACGCCGTCCACGTCCGCCAGGGCGTTCATGAGAGCGGGCACATCCTTGGTGAGGAGCTGCTCCTGAAGGTTGATGGTGTTGGTGGACACGACGATGCGGCAGTTGTTGGCGAGCGCGTACGACACCGCCGGGATCAGATAGGCCAGCGACTTCCCGACGCCGGTCCCCGCCTCCACGATGAGGCGCTTGCCCTCGTTGACGGCCTCCGCCACGGTACGGGCCATCGCTATCTGCTCGGCGCGCTCCTCGAAGCCCGGCATGCTGCTGGACAGGGGCCCGCCGGCGCTGAGCAGCTCCGCGATGCCGTCGACGTCGACCTCCTCCACGGCGCTGTTCGGGTGCAGGGCCCGCTGGTGCTGCACCCGGCCCCTGAGGGCGGGGATGTCGAGCCCCATGGCGCCGGGTCCCGCCGGATCGCCACCCTTCGCGGCCTGGGCGACCTTGTAGGTCTCCAGGCGCCGCAGCAGGTACGAAAGCACCCAGGACGATTTCGCGCCCAGCCGCTCCATCTCCGCCAGCGTGTACACGTCCAGCTCCCCGGCCATCGACGCCAGTTTGACGAACAGGTCCCTTGCCAGAAGCGCGTCGTCGAGCGCCCTGTGCGCCTGTCGCACCGGCAACCCCAGGGACGCCGTGAGCTTTGACAGCGAGTACTCGCGGCTCTCCGGCAGCAGCACGTACGCCAGGTCCCAGGTGTCGCAGCGTGGGTTCGAAAGCTTCAGGCCCTTGGCGGCCAGGAACCCGAGGTCGAACGCGATGTTGTGACCTACGACCGGCGCCTGGTCCATGAACGGGACCAGCTCCCGGGCGACCTTCGAGAACGGGGGCGCGGCGTCCACCTGCTTCTGCGTGATGCCCGTGTACTGCTTGATGAAGGTGCTGAGGCGGCGGCGCGGATTCACGTACGACTGAAATGTGTCGATGGTCTCGCCGCCACGGAACTTGACGGCGCCCACCTCGATGATCTCGTCACTATCCTCGGACAGGCCCGTCGTTTCGAGGTCGAGCGCGACCCAGACGTCGTCCAAGGGCGAAACGCCGTGGTCGAAGAGGGTCATCGCCGGCAGGGCGAACGGTTTCCCGGATGCAGGTTTTTTTTGGCCCATTTAGCTTGGAGAGTTTCGGTATGGATTCGGCGGGACCGGCGGGCGGCCTCTGGATTGTAGCAGATACGCCGGCCCGGCCCTGTCAAATTGAGGACCAGCCGGTCAAGTCGAGACCACGGATATCCGATGGTAACCCGTTGCGCCGTCGGGGAGGTTGCCTCTGATGTCAGCCGTCTGCGTGGTTCCTGCGCCGTCGGTGGCCCGGACGGTGATCGAGACGCGCCCCGTCTCCGGCGGCGTCCACGTGGCGCGCCATAGCACCCAGGCATAGGGCGAAAGTGGGTCGCTCGATTCCGCCCTCCACCACGTCTCGCCCCCGTCGGTGCTGAACTCCACGAAATCGATTCCCCGGTCGCCGGCGAAGGCCACGCCGCCGACCTCCATTTCCACTGGCGCGACTCCCGCGTTCGCGGCGGGCACGTCGATGCGGGACATCGTGTTTATCACCGCCGTGTCGGCCCAGCCCCGGCGCTGCCAGAACCCTCGGAAATCGGCCGCTACGGGCTCGATCCTCGTCAGCCACTTGACGTTCTCCATCCCGTATAGCCCCGGCACGACAATGCGCGCGGGGAAGCCGTGGCTGTCGGAGAGCGGCTCACCGTTCATCAGATAGGCGACTATGACATTCTCCCGCATCGCGTAGGACATCGGGAAGCTGTCCACGTACCCGTCGGCGGCGTGGAACGCCAGGCGCTCGGCGGACACAGGCATTCCGGCGCGTTCGAGCAACACCTTGAGGGGCACACCGCGCCACAGGGCGTTGCTTATCAGGTCGCCGCCCACCAGGTTGCTGATACAGGTGAGGGTGACGTACTCCTCGACCCAGGGCAGCTCCAGCAGCTCATCGTAGGTGAACGAGTAGGGGCCGTCCGGTACGCCGTCTATCTGGAGTGTCCACCCCGAGACGTGCACCGAGGGGTTGATGATGTTCTTGGATATCTCGTAGAACTCGTCGTTGGGCGTGACCTCATGGGGCATCTCGCCCGGCCTGCTGAACACCCGGGCCGGGCTCAGGGCGCCGGCGCCGCGCATGATCGCTCGCAGCGAGAACCCGCCGGCCACCACGGCCAGGCCGACAAATACGGCCCGGTGCAGCAATTCCCGGCGCCCCTCGCTGTAGGAATCGTCTCCGCGCGTCAGCGCCATGTGGTGCAGATGAGCGAAGGTGACGCCGTAGGCGGCCATGCCGGCGAGATTGGCGATGAGATACGACGCCGCGCCGCCCGCCACGACGGTCCCAAACACGCCGCCGCCGATGATCGGCGTCAGGAGTGCAGCGACGACCAGCCATAGAACCGCAGCCAGCGCCAGCCCTCGTGTCCACGGCTGTGACTCCTCGAAGGGCAGGGCCGACGAGTAGCGAGTGTACAACAAGCCGAGGGCGCCGCCGCCGAGCAACTGGCCCAGGAGCAGGCCGACGAACAGCAGCGGCTTTGCACTGACCTGCAGCCAGGTCAAGATGAAGTCGAACACGGCGGCCGGGGTCACGGAGGTCGCCCAGTCCGCCATCACCTCGGGAAGAATGGGCGTGTCCAGCGCGAAGCGCATCCCCACCATGAGCACCGTCATGATCGCACTGGCGGTGAGCCCGATAACCAGCCTGGCCCGAACAGTCAGGATTACGGGTCGCTCTTCAACCGGCTGCTTGATTAGTCCCACGCGTCAAATATAGCGTGCGGGAACGCCCTCCCGCCAGATTTTGTGCCGCATCGCGTCGATGCGGCGCCGAGAAAGCGATTCACGTCCTGGCCATGAAGGGCAGTAGCCAACCGAACACGCCGATGAATATCGCGGTCATCGCCGCAAGACCCGCTATCACCCGTCTGATCAGCAGTGCCAGAGGCGTCACAAGCATGATCGCCACGACGACTATCGCCGTCGTGAACACCATGTTGGGACTACCCAGTCCTCCCCCGGGGACCTGCTCCAGGCTGACCCGGTACAGGATGCCTGCGACGGCGCCGACGAGCGTCCACGCAGGGTACGCCATCACCACGAGAGCCAGCGTCATGTAGATGGGCGGCACCCTGTCTAAAAGCGCCTTGAAGAACGGCGTGGGATCCTTCGCAAGGGAAAAGAGCATGATGGGGCCAAGCGCCGCCGTCACCGAGGCCATCAGGAGCCCGCTGAACGTACCAGCGATCACATAGCTCACGGCCGCCCGTCCTCCGCGGGCTGCCAGGCGGAGACCATGTGGGCCTGCCACCCGTGCTTGTGCTGCAGCAGCAGCTCCATCGCCGTGCCGTGCTCCCTGCGCGAAACTGGGGCGAACAGCGAGGGGCCGCTTCCCGCCAGATGGATCTCCCTTGCGCCCAGGGCGTGGAACGTGTTCCAGTAGACGTCCAGTCCGGGAAAGGCGTCCCGGGCGACCTGGTCGAATACGTTGAACAGGAACTGCGGCGGTGCATCGCCCCCACCGCGAATTCGCGCCTCCAGCTTCCGGGTCAGATCACCTCTCGTATGATTGGCAGGCTCGATTCGGGAGTAAAGCATCGCTGTCTTGTCTGGAACGTCAATCGCCGGGCTCAGCACTACCATCCATCCCAGGTCTACCGGAGGCAGAGGCCGGACACGCTCACCGCGTCCAAATGCCCCGGCCGTGCCGCCGTGGAGGAAGAAGGGAACGTCTGAGCCGAGCCGCGCAGCCAGTGGCATCAGGTCCTCCGCCGTGAGGTGCAGCCCCCACAGCCGGCTGAGACCGGTGAGGGCCGCCGCGGCATCGCTGCTGCCGCCGCCAAGCCCGGCGGATACGGGGATGCGCTTGCGGAGAGTCAGCCTCGCGCCCGTCTTGCATCCCGTCTCGTCCTTCAGGAGCCGCGCGGCCCGCAGCGCCAGGTTGCCGAGGGATGAGAGGCCGGGGTGGTCGCAATCCAGGACGATGTCGCCGGCCTCCGCCAGCGTCAGAGTCAGAGTATCGTGAAGGCTGATGGTCTGCATGATGCTGGCGATCTCGTGGTAGCCGTCGCCGCGCCTGCTCAACACTTCCAGGGTCAGGTTGACCTTCGCGTGCGCCTTAAGCTCGATCCGGGCAACCATCACGCTGGACTCGGAAAGGCGTAGGCGCCGTATGTTTCGTACAGCGCCGCCCACTCAACCAGGTCCAGCGTCTGCGCGCGGCGGGTCGGGTCGATACCGGCCCCGGTCAGCATTGCCGCCGCCTGCTGGGGCGATATGTCCAGGCGGTTCGTCAGGGAGTTGCGAAGCTGCTTTCGGGGCGCGCTGAACCCCGCCCGGACGAGGTCGAAGAACCGTTCCCGCGAGTCCAGGGCGATGGCGGGCTCGACGAACACGTCGATGCGCACCACCGATGAGGTGACCTTCGGCGCGGGTCTGAACGCGCGCGGAGGCGCGTGGCACACAATGCGGGGTCTGCCGTAGAGCTGTGTCGCGACCGACAGCAACCCCATCTTGCCGGGCGGCGCCGTCATGGTCTGCGCCACCTCCCGCTGCACCATGACTACCATCAGCGTCGGCTTGCGGCTGGCCTCCAGAAAGCGGCGGATTATAGGCGAGGCCGCGTAGTAAGGCAGGTTGGCGACGAGCTTGTACGACGCGGACCCGCCCACCAGCGACACGATGTCGACTTCGCGGGCATCGGCAGCCACGACCGTGAGATCTGACCGGTCGGCGAAAGACTCTCTCAGCCTGCCGGCCAGAGCCTCGTCCATCTCGACGGCCACCACACCGCCTGCCCGCTCCACCAGCAGTCGCGTCAGAAACCCCCGGCCGGGGCCCACCTCCACCACGAGATCGTCCGGAGAGAGGTCCGCTGCCTGCACGATTCGCGAGCGCACGCGACGGTCCATGAGAAAGTTCTGGCCGAGGGACTTCTTGGGCGGCGCGGGCCCTGTTGCATGTGGCGCGCCCTTGCGAGCTGGGACGGGTGTCATCCGATTACTCAATCTGCCGGCAGTAGAGATCACGCCGCGACCGCCGAGTCGGGCGTGTGGCTTCCCGATTGCTATTGAGGCGCCTTGCGGAAGGGTAGCAAGAGCGGGTCGTGCACCTCCCTTCGATCTCCCCCGAAAACGTACCGATTGGGGGTGGCTCAAGCCAGGCTGACCCACGGCGCCCGAAAACGACTGCTTACCGCTGCTTCCTTCCGGACCTGACGGGATTCACAGGTTTCCGCCGCGTAGGACCCGGCTCTCAGCACCACCGTCCAAGAGCAGAGGCCTCGGGAAGTGGACCTCGAGGAGGAATTCAGTCTCGCTAGAGCGGATTGCGAGTACAGGGCACCGCTATCTCCCCACCTAGCACGACCCAGTTCAATGGTAGTAGACGTGAGGGAGGGTGTCAACGGATGGTGTCTTGTATGGGGTACCGGGTACAGGGTATGGGGCATGGGGTACTAGGTGATGGCGGGGCTCTTTTCTCTACAGGCGGGGCGCTAGCCACCCGCCTTCGGCTCGACGATCGTTAGCGTTTGGTTTGCCGGTACGTCCGTCAAGTGCTGGACGGTCCCCGACGGCCATGTGAGCGTGATCCTCGCGGCCTTCGTGTTCTGGCCGAGGCCGATGTGAAGCCCCGGCTCGTTGCCGCCCAGGTAGCCGGACCCAGAGCCGGACCTGACCTCCGCGGTCTGGGTCCACTCCGCTATCTCCACCTGGACGCGCACGCCAAAACCTCCCCTGTTGGACGCTGTGCCCTCGAACCTGAGCTTCAACCAGTTGTTGGCGTCGCCTATCTCGTTCCGGAACAGGATGTTCGGCGTAACCGCGTTCACGACGTATAGATCCAGGTCGCCGTCATTGTCGTGGTCCGCCAGGGCGGCCCCCCTGCCAACGCCCACATCGCTGAAGAGTGCCATCTTCGTTATATCGGTGAAAGTGCCATCCCCATTGTTGCGAAACATCGCGTTGGGTTCGTCGTTAGGCGCCGTCCACCCCCTTTCATTCTCGTCCATGGCGAACGCGCCGTTCACAACGAAGATGTCCAGGAGGCCGTCGTTGTCGAAGTCCGCGAAGCCGCTGGCCCACCCGACCTGCGGGTCGGCGACGCCGGCCTGCACCGCGACCTCGCCGAATGTGCCGTCGCCGTTGTTGCGCCAGAGGAAGTTCTCTCTGTAGTTCGTCCAATATATATCCAGGAATCCGTCCCGGCCATAGTCGCCCGCGTCCACCCCCATGCAGTTGCTGTTGCGGAAGAGCCCCGCCGCTTCCGTAACGTCGGTGAATGTCCCATCGGCGTTGTTGCGGTACAGAGGGCTCACCCCCTCGTCATCGCATTCGAGGAGGTCCGGGTCTCCGTCGTTGTCGTAGTCGATCCACAGTGCCGCGTAGGTCATGCCGGTACTTGCCGTGACGTAGGTCGTGCGAGGATAGTCGATCCGCCCCGTTTTCCCACGGACCCCCGCCCGCTCGGTCACATTGGCGAAGGTGCCGTCCCCATTGTTCCGGTACAGCACGTTTCCGTCCGCCTGTCCGTTGAAGACGCCGTATATGCCGAAGTTCGCGACGTAGAGGTCCAGGTTGCCGTCAATGTCAAAATCGACCCACGAGGCACCCGTGCCGTGGGCGGTCGAATCCACACCCGCGTCACGCGCCACGTCGGTGAACGTGCCGTCGCCGTTGTTTCTGTAGAGGATGTTGGGCTGGTCGGCCCGATGGTCGAGGTCCGATCCCTGGTCCTCGCTGTGGCAGACGATGTACAGGTCCAGACGCCCGTCGTTGTCGTAGTCACCCCAGGCGGCCCCGTACGAGTTGCAGTCCGCCTCCACGCCGGCGGCAGCGGCGACCTCCGTGAACAGCCCGTCGCCCTCGTTTCTGTGGAGCAAGCCTAGGCCGTCCGCCGATATGTACAGGTCCGGGTCTCCGTCGCCGTCATAGTCGCCCCAGGCGGCGCCGGGGCCGAATCCGTCGACGAATCGCTGAGGCCCCCCGCCGGGCACCCCCGCGGTCTCGGTGACATCCTCGAACCAGGCTCTCGCCGTTACCGTGACCTGGTCGGCCAGACTCGTATCTCGGCCGTCGTTGACCTCAAGGCCAAGCACGTACACGCCAGGAACGTCAGGCCTGAACGACGGAGACGCGGCGTCGGACCAAAAAAGGACCTCGCTGTCCTTCGGCTTTGAGTGGACACCCCACCGGTAGCTGAGGAAATCGCCCTCGATATCGGCGCTGGCGCGCCCATCCAGGTCCACGCGATATCCTGCGAACACGGACACGTCATAGCCGGCAACGGCGACGGGAGGCGAGTTCGGACCGGCGGCGGCTCCAGCGGGTTGGCCGGTCGGGAGCGGGAGCTTGGCCGGGTCAGCGGTCTCGATGTCGGTGCAGGCGACTACGCTGAGCACCGCCAGCAGCACCAGGCCGGCCCGGAATCGACCGCGGAGGCCGGGCCTCCTGGTGGTTTGCCCCGACCTCCCCAAATTCTTTGCGGCGCTCAGAATGACATCGGCTAAAACCATATGGACACACTACCGGCGGCGTATGACCGCGGTCGCGTTCACCGGTGGAGCTTCCAGCTCCTGCACGAAGCCGTCCGGCCAGCGGACGGTGACGAGCTCGATCCTCGAGCGGTCCCCCAGCCCGAAGTGGGCGATAGGACTGTTGACGGAGCCGAAGCCCGCGCCGCCGCCGATCCGACTGGTCTGGGTGGTCCCTTCCGCAACGACGGTGACCCGGGCTCCCTGGACGGCCCGGCCTTCGCCGTCCAGCTCTACGGCGAGCCAGTTACCCACCTCGCCCACGTTGCGGCACATCACGTTTGCGGTCATGTCGACGTAGTTCATTCCTCCCGACGACACGTAGATATCCAGCCTGCCGTCCCCGTCGTAGTCGCCGGTGACGACGCCGTGCCCTCGGGCGATCTCGCGTATGCCCGCGACAGTCGTGACATCGGAAAATGTCCCGTCGCCGTTGTTCTGGTAGAGCTTGTCCTCGAGCAAGAACTCTGGACCACCTGTCGAGATGTACAGGTCCAAGAAACCGTCGTTGTTGAAGTCTCCGGTGGTCACCGAGTGCGAGCCTCCGAGGTACTCCGCTCCCGTGCGCTCGACGCGGCGGAAGGTCCCGTCGCCCTTGTTAAAGTAGACGCGGTTGCTGCTGCCGGGCCACCAGTCCTGGCCCAGGATGTCCTTCGTTTCGCCGTCCAGCGTGTCGTTCCAGACCGCGACGTAGAGGTCCATCACGCCGTCGCTATCGAGGTCGGCGAATGCGGCGGCGATGCCGCCGTGGAGGGGGTCGATGCCGTCCAGCGAGGACATGTCGGTGAAGGTGCCGTCACCGTTGTTACGGTAGATGCTGCTGGTATCCTGCTGGCTGACGCCGGTCACGAAAAGGTCCGGGTAGCCGTCGTCGTCGTAATCGGCCCACACCGCATCCATGGAGAAGAGCGGGCCCTCCACTCCAGCCCACTCGGTCATGTCGGTGAATGCGCCATCCCCGTCGTTGCGATACAGGACGTTCCGCGCGCCGTAGTTCGCGACGTAGATGTCTAGGCGGCCGTCCAGGTCGTAGTCGACGAACCTGACCGCCCATGCCTGCTCCGCGTCTCCTACCCCCACATGCTCGGTGACATCCACGAACGTGCCGCCGCGGTTTTCGAGCAGCACATTGGGCATCGAGCCCGCTTCAATGGGTGACAGCTCTGTTTCGATCCACGGTGTCAGCGAGCAAAAATACGGGTCCGAGCCCAGGTCAACGGCGTCGTGTTGCTTTCCGCCCCTGCCAAGATAGATGTCAGGGTAGCCGTCCAGATTGTAGTCCCCGACGGCGATCCCGTATGATTTTTCGGTGCCCAACCCTACCAGGGGCACCTCGTTGAAAGAGCCGTCGCCAAGGTTCTCCAGAAGCATTGCGGGTTCGTCCATATTACCGTAGACGACATCCATCCACCCGTCGAGGTTGTAGTCCAGGAATGCCGCGCCACGCCCCCGCCCAGGGGTTGCCCCACCCTGGACGCGGTCCTGGCACTGGAAGCGGATCTGCGTGGGAGACTCGGAGATTTGGCTCAGAGCAAACCGCCCCTGCCTCGAGGCGGCGCCTTCGGCGTCCCGGCTGCTGGACCACGCGGCCACGACGCCGACCGCCGCCAAAGCGGATATCGTCGCTGCGACCGCCGGAACGATGATGCTCTTGCTAACGCCCATTGCTCGCGGACCTGTCCGGCGTCTCGTTGTCGACCACGGCTCCTACCTCACGGACCGCCGTGCTATGCGGAGTTGGAGGGCTCAATCTTACGCGGAGGCATCGCCGATGTCCATGATGCCGCCTGCGCGCCAAGGACGTGACCGGCAACATTCACTGCCCACTTCTTATACGGCGAAGTTCAGAGTATCAGTTTCCGGGAGTATCCCCTTTTAATGGCGAAAGGCGGAGATCCGGCCCTGTGTTCGCGGGGACAGTGGCGGCCGTGGACCGGCTCTACTCCGCCAACCTGACGGCCTTGATGCGGTTGTTGTAGTTGTCACAGACCAGCAGGACGTCGTCGCCGTAGAGGCATAGGCCGTGGGGTTCGTTCAGCCTGGCCGCGGTGGCCGGACCACCGTCGCCGGCGTCGCCCGCTTTTTCGCCTCCCACCACGGTTTGCAGCGTCCCGTCCTCGGCTATTTGCCTCACGCGGTTGTTCCGCGAGTCCGAGAGATAAACCCGTCCGCCCGGCGTCACGGCTAGACCCCAGGGCTGGTCCAGTCTCGCCTCCGTGGCCGGCGTGCCGTCGGGCGAAAAGCCCGCCTCCCCCGTGCCCGCCAGCGTGCTGATGCTCCCCGCCGTGTCGACCCTCCGCACGACGTGATAAGCGGTGTCGGCGAGGTAGAGATTTCCGGCTGCGTCGAAGCGTATCGCCGACGGCGCGCCGATTCGGGCCTCCGCTGCGGGACCTCCGTCCCCGGTGAAGCCCTGGATGCCAACGCCGGCCACCGTTGTGATCGTGCCCGAGACAGCGTCGATCCTGCGGACCCGGCCTATGGCGTCGCCCACGTAGATGTCGTCGTTGGGTCCGTGGACCACCGCCTGGACGTGATACAGGCACGCGCCGACGGCGGGGCCGCCATCCCCTCTATCCCGAAGGAACGCCGTGCCGGCCACGGTGCGGACGACGCCGTCCTCGTCGACCCGTCGGAGGCGGCCGTGCCTCGTATCGGTGACCACGACGCGCCCTCGGGAGTCCACGGATACGTCGTGAGGGCTGCCGAAGGCCGCGTCGAGCGCGGGCCCGTTGTCGCCGGCATAGGCCCTTGCGCCGTTGCCGGCCACGGTGCGGATGACACCGCTCCGAGGGTCGATGGCCCGGATGCGCTGGTTCCAGACATCGGCGACGTAGATGCGGCCGTCCGGGCCAGCGCAGATGCCCGCGGGCCCTCGCAGAAACGCCTCGATGGCGGGCCCCCCGTCCTGCGTGCCCACGCCCCCGAAAGCGGTCGTCACGATTCCGGTGCGGCCGTCGTACCGGCGGAGCCGGCCGGAGCAGTCGCTCCAGAACACCGTGCCGTCCGGGTCGGCCCAGATGCCCGACTCGCAGGAGTTGCAGCTCGTCTCCGAGCCGTGGAGACCCTCCTCACCCCGGCCGGGCACACCGTTGCCGACCAGAGTGCTTACGATACCGGTCCGCGCGTCCACCTTGCGCACCCTGAAGCCGTACTTCTCGCCGACGTAGATGTTGTCGTGGGCATCAATGCACAGCGCGTCCGGCATCAGCACGCCGGCCTCGGTGGCCGGTCCCCCGTCGCCGTTGGACGAGGGCTGGCCCGTGCCCAGGACGGTCGTTACGATGCCTGTGCTCATGTCTATCTTGCGAATCAGGTGGTTCGAGTTGTCGCAAACGTACAGGTCGCCCCTGGAGTCGAAGGCGACGTGCTCTGGGTGGAAGAACCCCGCATCGGCCGCCGGCCCGCCGTCACCGTGGTAGCCGCCCAGGCTCAGCCCGGTCTCCCAGCCAAAGGCAGCCCCCTGTACGCGGCCGGTGTAGGGTCGGTCGGCGCCCCGCTCGGAAGGATAGTGCCGGGCGTTCTGACCGGCGAACGTCTCGATTATCCCAGTCTTCGCGTCCACACGACGGATGTTGTTGTCCCACTCGCCGGACAGATAGACATTGCCATCCTCGTCGATGGCGACGCCGCTGGTCGTGTCGAACTCCGCGTCCAGCGCCGGCCCTCCCTCGCCGCCGCGGCCCACCCTGCCCGACCCGGCGATCCGGGTGATGACGCCGGTCTGGTAGTCGATTCGCCGGTAGACGTGGTTCCACAGGTCGGAGAAGTACACGTTGCCGTGCCGGTCCAGGACCAGGTCGTGGGGGCCGTAGACGCGGGCGTCGGCCGCGGGACCTCCGTCTCCGGAGTCGCCCGGCACGCCGTCCCCCGCAAACGTGTGCAAGATGCCGCCGTCATCGATACGCCAGAGACGGTGGCCCTTGTAGTCGGCTACGATCAGGTCCCCGTCCGGGCGGCGCACCACGCCCAGGGTCCAGCCCGAAGGGGCATCCTTGCTCGGCACGCCCTCCCGGTAACCGGCCCCCGCGATGGTGGCGACGCGGCCCGCGCCAAGCGTTTGGAATAAGTCCAATATGTTCATGCCGGCCCTCGTTCCATACGACATCCTTCCCTAGCCAGGCTGGTTTCTGCCCATGTGGACCGATCGGGTAATCTCACCGCCGGCTCATGCCAGGGTTCGGTAGACGCCTTTGCCGGCGAACTGCGCCGCGCCCGCCAGCTCCTCCTCGATCCTCAGCAGCCGGTTGTACTTTGCCGTTCGCTCGCCACGAGAGGGCGCGCCGGCCTTGATCTGCCCGGAGACGGTGCCGACCGCCAGGTCGGCGATAGTGGTGTCCTCGGTCTCGCCAGACCTGTGGCTTACCACAGTTCCCCAGCCCGCCTGTTTAGCGGTCCGCACCGCCTCTAGCGTCTCCGTGACGGTGCCGATCTGGTTCAGCTTGACGAGAACGGCGTTGCTGGCCTGGAGCTCGATGCCACGGCGGATCAGCGCCGGGTTGGTCGTGAAAAGGTCGTCCCCGACGAGCTGGACGCGGTCCCCGAGCCGTCGGGTCAACTCTACCCAGCCATCCCAGTCGTTCTCTCCCATCCCATCCTCAATGCTGATGATGGGGTACTCCGCCATCCAGCGCTCGTACATGTCGATGAGCCCGCTCGCCGATAGCGTCGTCCGCTCTCGGGCGAGGGTGTAGAGGCCGTCCTCGTTCACGAACTCGTTGGCCGCCACGTCCAGGGCGATGAAACACTGCTCGCCGGGGGTGTATCCGGCCTTTTCGATGGCCATCGTCACCAGCCCAACCGCCTCCTCGTTGGTCGAGCCGCTGGGCGCGAAGCCGCCCTCGTCGCCGACGGTGGTGCTGTAGTCCCGCTCGCGGACCAGGCCCTTCATCGCCTGGTAGACCTCCGCGCCGGCCTGAACGGCCCGCCGGAATGTGTCGAAGCCGGCGGGGACGACCATAAACTCCTGGAAGTCCGTGGAGTTCTCGGCGTGCCGGCCGCCGTTGAGGATGTTGAGCATCGGGGCGGGCAGAGTGCAGGGCCCACCGTCGCCGAGATACCGGTAAAGGGGAACCCCCTCGCTCATCGCCGCCGCGTGGACGACCGCCATCGACACCCCCACCAGCGTGTTGCCACCCAGACGGGATTTACCGGGCGTACCGTCCAGGCCGATCATCAGCTCGTCCAAGGCCGGCTGGTCCAGGACTGAACGGCCCACTATGACGGGTGCTATTTCCTGGCGGATATGGGCGATGGCGCTGAGCACGCCCAGCCCCCCGTACCGGGATGTATCGCCGTCCCTGAGTTCGAGGGCCTCGTTCGTTCCGGTGCTGGCCCCGGAGGGCGCCGATGCCCGGCCAATGGAACCGTCGGCCAAGATGACGTCGACTTCAAGGGAGGGGTTGCCCCGGGAGTCGAGGATCTCGCGCGCGTTGACGTGGGATATGGTGCTCAAGAGCTAAGATTTCCGCCGACGGTCTGGGAACGGCGTCCCGCCGCCTCGATCGCCTTATCGACAGCGTCTATCGCGTCTACGGCCTCGTTGATAGAGGGGTCAAGGACGCCGCCATGCGGTGTGACCCGCCATGTCTGGAGTCCGATGACCGGTACGCCATCGCCCAGAGCGTGGCCGATCTCGGACAGCGTCCCGTACGCTCCCCCGACGGCTATCGCGGCACGGCCCGTCTTGACGATGATGACGTTGCGGGCGTGTGAAAGACCCGTGCAGATAGGAATGTCCACCCACGGGTTGGCCGTCTCGGGGTCGCTGCCCGGGATGATTCCAATGGTGGTGCCACCGCCGGACTTGGCGCCCTTGCACGCGGCCTCCATGACACCACCAAGCCCGCCGCAGACGAGCATGACATCGCGCCGGGCCAGCTCCCTGCCGACCTGCTCGGCCAACTCCGCTATCTCGGCGGAGGGTTCGCTGGCCCCGATTACCGCTATGATCATTCCGACCTCCCGACAGGATAGTAAGGGACCGTACGGCCCTATACTACCAGCGCCCAAGCCGGTGTAGCTAGTACACTGTCATTAATAATTTGATACGTGGGGTTGCACCCCCGCCCTAACTCTCCCCCTGAGGGGGCTCACTAGGGTAGGAAAATCGACCTCGACACTATGACGCGGCATCCCCGACTGGTCACTTTCATTCTGAGAGCAGCGATGAATCTGGGGCGGTGCGAGGTCTTCACGCGCCTCTGATGGATACGGTGTGCATAAGCGTCCGCGGGTCGCCACAAACGCAAGGAGGGCAGGCGCAGCACCCGGCTACGCCCGCGCCCTCGATTGTCGTTACTCCTGGCCCCACACTACCGGTAGTATCACCGGACGCCTATGCCGCATCAAGCGGGCATGTGGCAATTTTATTGTCTTCGCGGGTCCGAAAGCCTCTCCCAACCCCTATCAGCCCTATGCTCTTTCCTATGCTTCCTACTTGGCCCCTAAGCTGACAGGGGTGAAATTAGGGAACTTCCATCGATGGTACCGTGTGGTTATTTTTAGCACCATTTTCACTTCCCTCTGGCCCGCTTGCCGTGCTCGGAGAAGCATCACTGTGCTATCTCCATATTCTCAGAATATCACCTTAGCGTGGTGTTGCCATGCCACAGATGACATAATCTGCATATTTACTATATTATAATACGATATAGTGCTATTATATAACTTATATAGCACATAGCTACGTATTAGGGCATGCCGGGCTCATCCACCCGAGGCAGCCCGCCGATTCTGGGGATAGCTTGTCTGCTATCTCACCGGAGCAACTCTGATATTCGCAGCTAAAGAATATCGGATCGGCAATCCGAGCGGAGGGGTGCCAGCCTCGCATTATCGACCGGTGTTTTCGCCGGGTTAGACGGTGAGCGGGAATGGCGAATCCGCCGCCGCCGCATTCATGCCGTCCTCGGAATACGACGTAAGATGAGACTCAATCTCACACTAGGCCGTTGACATACACCCCAGATATGTTATTATCGCCTCGAGTTGAGACAAAGTATCATGAAACGCCTGATGACGGCGCAAACAGACCTCATGGCCATCCTGGAGGACCGGGGCTACCGATCGACCGGTCCGCGCCGCGACGTGATCGACGCGCTCGAGAAACGCCTGGACAGCTTCAGCGCCGAGGACATCAGCGGCGAGCTGCAGGGCGTCGGTCGCGCCACGGTCTACAGGACCATCAAGCTGCTACTAGAGGCGGGCGTGCTATGCAAGCTGATCCTGCCCAACGGCGAGCCCACCTATACCATCGCGAGACTGGAGCACCACCACCACACCCTTTGCGTCCGGTGCGGTACGGTCGGGGAGTTCCAGGACGCCACCATCGAGCAGCTGCTCAGGGCTATCGGCGGGGACATCTCCGGTGAGATTCTCGGCCATCGGATGGAGTTCTTCATCACCTGCGAGCGGTGCCTGGCCGGGTCTGCGGTCTAGGCCATCCCAGAAGTTTGGTTCGCACATCGAGAGGTCTGGCCAATATTGAGACAACATATCATTAGAGCGGTCCGTGCGGAGCTCTGGCTATTATGCTGTGCATCGACGCCGTTGCTGGCGATCGCCTGCACCGGCGTCGAACCCGGGACGGTGGCCACGGAGCCTGCGCAGCCCTCGGCGCTGAACGTGGTGGCCACCAGCAACATTGTCGCCGACTGGGTGCGCCGGGTTGGAGGCGAGCGGGTGGAGGTATTTAGTCTCACGCCCGTGGGCGGCGACCCACACACCTTCCAACCCGGCGCCCGGGACGCGGCGACCATAGCCGACGCGGACCTGGTGGTGAGCGTCGGCCTGGACTTGGAGGCCGCCTGGCTGGCCGAGCTGGTGAGGAACGCAGCCGTGGACGAGTCGCGTCTTGCCGTGCTGGGCGAGGCGGTCCGCCCCATCCCGTTTGACTGGGCAGGCGGAGACGAGACAAAGGAAGAGAGGGCGATGGACCCGCACTTCTGGCTCGACCCGCTGAGGGTCGAGCTCGCCGTATCAGCCATCGCGGCCAGCCTCTCCGAAATGGACCCCGGCTCGGCCGGCGTGTACGCGGACAATGCCGAGGCCTACGGCCGGCAGCTACGCGAGCTTAATGAATGGATCCAGGAGCGTGTGAGCACTCTCCCGCCGGGCCGGCGGCTCCTTGTAACCTCCCACGACAGCCTTCAGTACTTCGCCCTGCTCTACGGGTTCGAAATAATCGGCACGGTCATTCCCGGCTCCACGACCGAGCGCGAGCCCTCGGCCGTGAAGCTGGCCAGGCTCGTGGACAGGGTCAAGGAGAGCGGCGCGCCAGCGATTTTCGTGGAGACGACGGTGAGCGGCCGATTGGCGCGCATCATCGCCGAGGAGACCGGAGCCAGGGTGGTCGACACCCTATACACGGGTTCCCTGAGCGAGTCTGGCGGGGCCGCCACCTACGTCGGGATGATGCGCGCCAACGCGACGAGCATCGTGGAGGCCCTCGAATGAGCCGCGCCACACCGGCGGGCGTTCCCTCCCTGGTCGTCGATGCGGTCACCATCGAAAGGGGGGGGTTCCGCGTCCTCGACGCCGTGTCGTTCACAGCGGGCCCCGGCACTCTGATGGGCGTTGTCGGACCCAACGGGGCGGGCAAGACCACGTTGTTCAACGCCATCTCGGGCATCCTGCCGTTTGGGAGCGGCAGCATACTTATCAATGGACGGCCAGCAGGAGAGGCCCGGAGCTCGCTGGCCTACGTGCCCCAGACAGAACGGGTGAACTGGCGATTTCCGCTCACCGTATCGGAGGTCTTGATGCTGGGCCGCAGCACCGCCATCGGCTGGTTCCGGAGACCGGGCGGAGAAGACAAGGCGGCCGTGAAGCATTGCCTGGACCGGGTCGGCATGTGGGAGCAGCGGTCCGCGCTCGTCGCGGAGCTGTCGGGCGGCCAGCGCCAACTCGTCTTCGTGGCCAGGGCGCTCGCGCAGGAGGCCGGCATACTCCTGCTAGACGAGGCGTTTAGCGGCGTAGACGTCGGCTCCCAGGAAGGTCTCGTGGAGGTCCTCAGGTCGCTCAGGGACGATGGCAAGATAATCTTGATGGCCACCCACGACCTGACCAACCTGGCGCGGCGTTTCGACGAGGTGCTCTGTCTCAACCATCATGTCTGCGCCTTCGGCCCTCCCGAGACCGCGTTCACGCCGGCCGTCCTGGAAGAGCTGTATGGGTCTCACGGCGTCGAGTTCGCCGTCCGCGACGCCAATCAGAGCGCTTGAGCCGAGGTCGCTGATGGACGCCATCCTTGACCCGCTGCTGGAACCTTTCAGGTACGCCTTCATGGTCCGCGCCCTGTACGTGTCGGTCCTGGTGGGTATCGTCTGCCCCGTCCTGGGCAGCTTCGTCGTAACCAGAGGTCTGGGGTTCATGGGAGACGCGCTGGCCCACGCCATACTTCCCGCCCTGGTGATCGCTTTCCTGGTGGGCGCGAGCCCGTTCGTAGCGGCGGTGCCCGCCGGCGTTGCCGTGGCGCTGCTGATCGGCTACCTCAGCCGGCGCACAGGCATCAGCGAGGACACATCCATCGGCGTGATGTTCGCCGGAATGTTCGCCCTGGGTCTGGTGCTGCTGACCGCCGCCCGGGGCATCTCCGTCGACCTGGAGGACCTGCTTCTCGGGCAGGTCCTGGGGGTCTCGCAGATGGACGTCTACGTCACGGCGGCGCTCACGGGGTCCGTCCTTTTGATCTTATACCTGTTCAATAAGGAACTCGTGTTCAGCAGCTTCGACTCTGTCGGGGCCTCGGTGGTCGGGCTGCCCACGGGCTGGCTGGACAATCTGCTGCTGGTCCTCCTGGCCCTAGTCATCGTCATAGCGCTTCAGGCCGTCGGGATCGTTTTAGTCATGGCCATGCTGGTGACCCCGGCCGCGACGGCCTACCTGCTGGTGCGCAGCTTCACCCAGATGATGGTCCTGGGGGCGGCGTTGGGCGCCATGGCGGCGGTGGCGGGACTGTACCTCTCGTTCCACATCAACGTCCCTTCAGGCCCCGCCATGACCCTCGTCGCCACGGGCATATTCATCGTCGTCGCGGCGGTGCGCAGACGGGCTCCCGCTTAAGCGCAGTTAGAGCGGTGCGAACCGCTCCCTACCCGAGGATGCCGGTCGCAAGTACCGTGTGCCGCCCTCCCGCATTTCCACTCCTTTCGGACCCGTACCGTACTTCATCTATACGAGAAGTTGCGTACTTGTTTCGGCGGCTGGCACCGATAAAGGGATAGGAACCGTGGCTTAGAATTTCCGTGCAGACCACGTTGGCGGGCCTGGTGCTGCGACAGCAGGGCTACGCGGTGCTTGAGGCCTCGAATGGCGCGGAGGCCCTGCGGGTGGTCCGGCAGCACGGTGGAGAGAACATCCAGCTTCTGCTAACGGACATCATAATGCCGGAAATGGTAGGCAGGGAGCTCGCGGACAGGCTTCTGGCCCAGTTCCCAGAGACCAAGGTGATCTACACTTCCGGATACCCGGAGGGCGCCCTGGCGCAACACTCGGGACCGGGCGATGGCATCCTCGTGCTGCAGAAACCCTACCCGCCGGCGACAATCGCCGAAAAGGTACGCGAGGTCCTGGATACCCAAACCGTCCGGATGACCTCAGGCGTTCGTATATGCAATAATAGAACGCACGTGCTACACTGTCGCCATGCCGAAGCCCAAGTTTCAGCCGGGTCAGCGCGTCCGCATTGGCGAGGCCGCATCCGGGCTAGTACCCCATTACGTCGGCATGGTGGGCCACATAGGCATCGGCAGTATCAACGCGCCCGCGTACTACCAGGGAAAGTATTTCGTCTCAGTCCGACTCGAGACAGGGGCGAATGTGGTGCTCCGCCTGCCGGAGAGATGCCTGAGCGATGCGCCCAGCAGCTTTAATCTGTAGCAACGGCGCGGGCGCGCGGCGAACTGGGAGCCGGGTCCTGCCTCTGGCCGGTCACCCGGCAATTCTGATTCGTGGGTCCAGAATGCCCAGCATGATGTCCGACATCAGGGTACCGATGACCGTCAAGGTGCCCAGCAGCAGCACGATCGTGGCGGACACGAACAGGTCCTCGGCCAAGAGGGCTCGCAGCAGCAGAGGCCCCTCGGTCGGCAGGCCCAGCACCACCGAAACTATGATACTGCCCGACATTAACAGGGGCAGGAGATAGCCGAGGGTGCTGACCAGTGGGTTCAGGGCGATGCGCACCGGATACTTGAGGATGAGTTTCCACTCTGAGAGGCCCTTGGCACGGGCGGTGACTACGTAAGGCTTGTTCAGCTCGTCCAGAAGGTTGGCCCTCATCACCCTGATAAGGGCCGCCGTGCCCGCGGTACCCACAACGATCATC
>CAZJDV010000028.1:0-25851 GCA_964544865.1 uncultured Dehalococcoidia bacterium
AATGCCATCTGACAACCTCCATGGCACTTCTGTGTCTCGCGTCCGACGGGCTCGCTCGCCGGTCGGTGCTGCATACATATTATAAATACAATAATACTGTTCTATCATGTATTTTATAGTATTCCCTGCAAGATTGGTTGTTCCACCGTTTGAGTTATGCTATAATCAATCGTGGCGGGATTCAACTCCGTGGACTAGACTCACGAAGGCTTCGATAAGACCGAAATGGCAGACTACTACGACACGCTGGGCGTAAACCGGAACGCGGGCGACAAGGACATTCGCCAGGCGTTCCGAAGGCTTGCTCGCAAGTACCACCCCGACCTCAACCCAGGGGACGAGCAGGCGGAAAAGAAGTTCAAGCAGATCAACGACGCCTACGGGGTGCTTTCGGACGCGAAGACCAGGAGAGCCTTCGACAGGTACGGCGAGAATTGGAAGCACGCGGACCGGACAGAAGCGCAGAGCTCGCGCTACGGCGGGCGGGCGGGAGGCGCAGACCGGGGCTCAGACCTGTTCGGCAGCCTGGACGACCTCCTTGGCCGAGTCGATGGCTTCTCCGGCCGCCGAGGTCGCGCGGCCACTCCCATAAGGGCGGAAACGGACGTCGAGATAACCCTGGAGGAAGCATTCGCCGGGACCAAGCGGCTCGTGACGATCACGGCCAGTGGAAAAGACAGACGCATCGAAGTGAGTATCCCGCCGGGAGTGTACTCAGGCTCGGTAGTGCGCATCCGGCCCGGTGAAGGGCAGGATATCTCGCTGAACGTCTCGGTCACACCCCACAAGCGTTTCACTCGCAAGGGCGACGACCTATTTACGGAGGTCGAGCTACCACTGGAGGACGCGATCTTCGGAGGCGAGGTCGAGGTACAGACCCTGAGAGGGAAGGTGAGTCTGAAGGTCCCCGCCGAGAGCAGGAACGGGCAGAGAATCCGCCTGGCCGACCAGGGTATGCCCAACTTGGGCTCGCCGAAGACGCGAGGCAGTCTGTACGCGGTCATCCGGCCCCAGACTCCGTCGAAATTGACCGACGAGGAGCGGGAGCTTTTCCTTAAGCTGAAAGAGCTCCGCTCCCGGGAGGGCTGATCCCCGATGTCCACAAACGAGATATTCGGCTACGAGGAGCCTTGTTTCGTCATCAGCGTAGCGGCCAAGATCATCGGTGTTCGGACGCAGACCCTGCGGTACTACGAGACCCTGGGGCTTGTGGAGCCGGCCCGCAGCGGCGGCGGCCAGAGGGTCTACTCCCGCCGGGACGTCGAGAGGGTCCGCCGCATGCGGGACCTGATAGACAACCTGGGAGTAAACCTGGCTGGAGTCGAGGTCGTCATGAGGCTATTGGACCGCCTCCAGGAGTCCGAGGCAGAGCTAAAGCGTCTCGGCGTCGAAAACGAGCATCTGCGGACCCTGCTAGAGGCGGCCGAGCGGGTCTAGCGAACTCGTTTGCAGTAACCCTTCGGCGGCTCCTGCTATCGAGCACGACACCGCACTGCCACGGAACGAGGTCTTCCGGCTGTCTCTCGCCGATGAGAGCCTTCGATAGGCTCACAGCCTGCACCGAGTTTGCCGAAGTGGCGAACGGGAGAGATATCCGTTCGTGCTGAGCTTGTCGAAGCACGGCGGCACACTGTCGGGAAACCATATTTTCGGCGCTCTGCCCCAAAACCCGGCCCCTAACCCCCACGCCCTTTTTCCTGTATACTGTCTCATTAAATTCAGGGCAGCAAATCAGCTCATCTCTTCGGAGTGGAAACAAAGCATGGGACAGGAGAACGGACCTGAGGAATCGACCGAGTACGAGCCAGAGGGCATAGAAATTCGACAGGTGCAGTGGGCCTGGCTCTGGTCGTCCCTGCCCTGGATCGTCGTCCTGGTGGTTTTTCTTTACATGGGCATCCTTGAGGAAGTGATGACCTCGGTGATCCTGATCATCATTATCGTGCCGCGCTACTTCATGTGGCGAAGGACCAAGTACACGCTAACCAACGACATCCTTATCTACCAGCGGGGCGGTATCACGAGCTCCAAAGCGTATCCCCTGCCTATCACCAAGATCAAAGATGTCCGGACCCGATATGGTCTTTTCGGCCGGGCCCTGGGATACCAGGCCGTGGATGTCCTCATGGACAATGGCGCCGTCGCCAGCATGGCCTACCTGCCCATCGTCTCGAACGTGTCGGGCCAGATCCGCGCGCTGATAGACCAGCAAGAGCAGGCGCCCGAGGAAGAAGATTCGGACGACGAGACGCCCGCCGACAGTCCGCCCCAGTCCGAGAGCCCGCCATCGGGAACGGACGATACCCCGGACGACCTGCCCCGAAGCTCTTAGGCGACGAGGGCCGCGATGACGGGAGCGGACAAGCGTTTCAAACTTCTTCGGGGTGGCCTGCTCATCGACGGCCTGGGCGGGCCGCCGATCACCGACGGCGCGGTGCTGGTCCGCGGCACCAAGATCGTTTCCGTCGGTCCTCAGACTCAGGTCTTCGCGCCGGAAGGCTCATCCGTCGACCTTCTGGAGTTCTCTGGCATGACCCTCATGCCCGGCATGGTGGACTGCCATACTCACCATAACGGCTTCGGCGACGGCAGGGCGGGCGACGAGCTGGTCGCGCTACCGGACGAAGTGCTCACCCTGCAATCGGCGCGCAACGCCCGAACATCACTGTTCTCAGGCGTCACCACGATCCGAGAGAACGGTCCCAAGAACGCCACCATGCTCAGGCTGCGCGACTCCATTCGAGAGGGGCGGGAGACCGGCCCGCGCATGGTGCTGTGCGGCCGCGCCGTCTCCATCATCGGCGGCCACATGGGATACTTCGGCACCGAGGCCACGGGTCCGGTCGAGGCCCGCGCCCAGGTCAGGCAGCTCATCAAGGAGGGCGCCGACTACATCAAGGTCACCGCCACCGGCGGGAGCACGCGCACGTCATTCCCTCTGCGCCCCTCGTTCAACGTGGACGAGCTATCCGCCATCGCCGACGAGGCCCGCAAGTTCGGCAAGCTGACAGCCGCCCACTGCTCGTCCACCCAGGGAATTGTCAACTCGCTGGACGCCGGCGTCGACATGATCATCCACTGCATATTCAAGGATGAGGCCGGCAACGACGGCTTTCGCGAGGATGTGGCGGAGCGCCTGGGAGAGCAGGGCGCGTTCATCAACCCGACCCTGCACGTGCCCAGGTCCGGAATATGGGTCCTGCAGCTCAAAAAGGCGGCCGAGGGGCTGACACAGCCGGAGCAACGACGACTTGACGGGGAGCAACGCCAGTTCGAGGGCAGGATGGAACATTGCCACAAGCTGATCGACATGGGCCTGAAGGTCATCACGGGCTCCGACTCGTCCTGGGGTAACTACATGCTGGGCAATACCGTGTACGAGGCCGAATGCCTGGTCGTGGCGGGACTGTCCACAATGCGGGGGGTGATGTCGGTGACGAGCCGGGCCGCGGCCGCCCTGGGCGTCGACGACGAGGTGGGGACGCTGGAGCCCGGCAAGGAAGCGGACATCATCGTGGTCGACGGCAATCCCGCCGAGGACATATCCGACCTCTGGAACGTCACTCGGGTGATGCTGGCCGGAGAAATGATCGATCGCGGCTCTCCCGGGTCCCTTGCCGCGCCGCGCCAGCCCCGGCCCGACTAGAATACATCGCGGCCCTGCGCCGAGTGGAGGCCGCGCCCCACTGCATGCCACAAGAACACGACATCACAGGAGGAGAAGATGCCCGAAGGTGACGGTGATTTCAAGCTCATCAGGGTTGCCAGGCTGATCGACGGCAACGGCGGACCGCCGCTGGAGCGCGGCGCGGTCCTGGTCCAGGGCGATAAGATCATGGCCGTGGGCACCGAGGAGGCGGTGGCGCCTCCGGAGGGCGCGAAGGTCCAGGAGATCGATTACGCGGACAAGACGGTGCTGCCGGGCCTCATCGACTGCCACGTCCACCTGATCGGGATCGGCGACGGCCGCAGCGGCAACGAGCTCACTACCCTGCCCGACGAGATCCTCACGCTGCAGGCCGCCCGCAACGCCAGAGCGCACCTCTATTCGGGAGTCACGACGGTGCGCGATTGTGGCGCCAAGAACCGGACCACGCTCTTGCTTCGCGAGGCGATGGGGATGGGTATAACGCCGGGTCCGCGCCTGGTCCTGGCGGGCAGGCCGATAGCCATCATCGGCGGGCACCTCAGCTACTTCGGCGTCGAGGCGACGGGGACCACCGAGTGCAGGGCGGCCGTCCGGCAGCTCGTCAAGGAGGGCGTCGACTTCATCAAGATCACGGTGACGGACGGCAGCACGGTGACATCGGTCCGAGGCAGGCCGTCCTTTGCGGTGGAAGAGATCGAGGCCATCACGGACGAGGCCCATAAGTTTGGCAAGCACGCCGCCGCTCACGCCACCAACAGCCAGGGCATCTGGAACGCGCTAGAGGGCGGCGTCGACACGATAATACACGGCTCCCATAACGAACCCGACGGTACGCTCAAGTACGATCCAAAGATCGGTGAGACGATGGCCAGGAACGGAATATTCCTCAACCCCACGGTGCACCAAGCCCGCGAGCGCGTCTGGCAATTGGAGCGCAAGGCCCAGTCCGAAATGCTCACCGAGGCCGAGCAGACAACGGTGGATAAGTACAATGAAGGTTGGGGAGCCACCAGCGAATTCTGGGGGAAACTCAGGGCGGACGGCGTAACACTCGTCGCCGGCTCGGACGCCGCGTGGATGTACTACACGCTGGGAGGTACATGCTTCCAGGACGAGATAGCCGCCCACGTCGACATCGGCATGACGCCGGCGGAGGCGATAGTGTCGGCGACGCGCGATTCCGCCCGCTCGTGCTGGATCGACGACGAGGTCGGGACGCTGGAGGAGGGCAAACAGGCCGACCTGCTCATGGTGGACGGCGATCCGTCAGAGAACATCTCAGCCCTGAAAAACGTGGTGGACGTCTTCCAGGGCGGAACCCTCGTGGACCGGGGCAGTTACTTGTAGGGGGGAATCCCCACCCTACGCCGGCAGCGGCGCGAAGCCGCAGAACGCCTCGTAGTCGATCAGCTCCGTCACCGTCGGGCTGTCGCCGCACAGCGGGCAATCCGGATTGCGCCGTATCTTGACCTCGCGGAAGTCCATATCCAGAGCGTCGATCAGCAGCAGCCTCCCGGAAAGCAACTTGCCCACGCCCATGATCAGCTTCACAGTCTCCGTCGCCTGGATCGTCCCAACCAGTCCGGGCAGCATGCCGAGAACGCCCGCCTCCGCGCAGCTAGGCACTTCGCCGGGTGGGGGCGGCTCCGGGAACAAGCACCGGTAGCAGCCCTTGCCGGGCACAAAGGTGGTGGCCCGACCGTCGAAAATCAGGATGCTGCCGTCGACCAGCGGCTTGTTGCTGAGGTATGCGGCGTCGTTGATCAGATACCGCGCTGGGAAGTTGTCGGCCCCACTAACGATGACGTCGTAGTCCGCCATCAGCTCCATCGCGTTCTCGGAGGTAACGAACATATTGTGCAGGTTCACATTGAGGTTCGGGTTGTACGCGAGGAGCGTCTCCTTCGCGGACTCGACCTTGCTGCGGCCCACGTCGTCGTTGTGGTGAAGCGTCTGGCGCTGCAAATTAGTGATGTCGACCGTGTCGAAGTCGACTATGCCCAGAGTGCCGACACCCGCGAGGGCTAGATAAATGGCCACAGGGGAGCCCAGTCCTCCGGCCCCTATGATGAGCACTTTGGCGTCGAGCAGCTTGCGCTGCCCTTCGCTACCAACCTGCGGCATGATTATGTGGCGGCTGTATCTTTGCACCTGGTACGGTGTCAGCGCATGTGTAGCTACCATGATTCGATTCGCCTCCCTGTGCCCTGCGTCCCAGTCCTGTGACAGGCCGGTCGACGGTCGGACCTCAATAGATTAGATGCACTTACAAACAAACCGCTCCACTGCTATTCGCTTCTATAGCAGCAGCGGAGCCCTGTTGCAGGTGTGCTGTGGGATCGAACCTGGCTTCCGGATGACTTTCGGTAATTCACCTCCGAACAGCCTAACGGAATCCTTTGGCTCAGCCCCAACAAACGGACGGCCACAACTCGCGCTGCGCTACGCGCAACGCCTGATACAGGCCGCCGGCACAATGATTAGGAGCCGGTTCACAAGGGGATTGTTCAAACCGATCGTCTCCACTTTGCCGAGCGTTTGAGACCGATCGCCGACGGTCTTCAGGCCGCTCGGACACCTTGAGAGTATAGCATGACGTACCTGCGGCTTCAACGGATGCCCGCCCGACGCCTATCCATTTCCCAGAGAGAGCCCGGACCTCGATGGCGCCCGATGATGAAGCGGGACATGACGGTTAGCCAGGTCCATGGGGCCATCTTACGGAGGGGGGGCTATTCACCGCCGCGCGGGGCAAGGCGCCTACTCCACCACCACCGGGTACGTGAGGACGCCGATCTCCTCGATCTCGATCTCTACGACGTCGCCCTGTTTCAGATCGACCTGAGTCCCGCCGGTGCCCGTGTAGATTATGTCGCCCGGCTCCAGTGTCACCGACTGGCTGATGTAGCTGATACAGGCCGCCGTATCGAATATCAGGTCGGAGGTCTTGCACTCCTGAACCTGCTCGCCGTTCACCCTGGCCCTTAGGGTCAGCTTCGAGGGGTCCAGCCCCGTTACGATGTACGGCCCAATGGGTGAGAACGTGTCGCTGGCCTTCGCCCTCCAAAACGTGGGGTCGCTTCTCTGCCAGTCGCGGGCGCTGACGTCGTTGCCGCAGGTGTAGCCGAGGACGTAGTCGAGGGCATCGGCCTCGGACACATTCCGACAAGGCTTGCCGATGACCGCCACGAGTTCCGCCTCCTCCTGGACACTGCCGGCACGCCCAGGGACGACGATGGTCTCGCCGGGCCCGATGATCGAGTTGGGTGTCTTGATGTAGACCTGTGGGAAGGCGGGTGGCTCCGCTCCGCCGAGATGGTCTGAATAGTTGCCGCCCATGAAGTAAATCTTTGACGGTGTGCAAGGGGCCACGAGCCTGACCTCGGAGAGCGCGTGGGCATGGTCGGTCACCTCGTGCTCATCGAACGGCGATGCCGTCAATTGCCGGACCGCCCCGCCCTCGACGACACCGTATGCTGTTTCTCCATGGACTTCATATCTGGCGAACTTCATTTTTTTCCTCCTTGGCAGTGCGCCGGTTGGAGCACCAACGGGCCGATCGTCGCAAGTCTACAACGCGAGTCGCACGCGGTCAACCCGCTGCCGCCAGCCAGGGCACGGGCGGCCGGAGAGTCTCGTCGAACGCCTGCGGCATCAAAGCACAATGCGGCAGCACGACGAGGCGACCTCGATAATCCAAGCCTTACCGCGTTGGATGTATAATTTAGTTGCATCTGAGGGTTCTGCAGATGGCCTCGTCAATATGCAGAAACCACAGGACCTACTGGAGGTCGATGAATGACCGCAGCCGCCGAAATGAGCGCGTTCGACGAAGTCAATATGTATTTCGACCACGCCGCCGACCGTCTCAAGCTGGATGACGGAATACGGTCGCTGTTGCGCCGGCCCTGGCGCGAGCTAACCGTGAGCGTGCC
This sequence comes from uncultured Dehalococcoidia bacterium, assembly GCA_964544865.1. GTDB lineage: Bacteria > Chloroflexota > Dehalococcoidia > Lucifugimonadales > CAJWER01 > CAZJDV01. Next base: position 7,585 of record CAZJDV010000028.1, read on the forward strand.
GGTAAGGATGGACGACGAGCGTATCGAGGTCTTTAGCGGCTACCGCGTGCAGCACAACGGCGCTCGAGGGCCGTACAAGGGAGGAGTGCGCTACCATCCCGAGGCCGACCATGACGAGGTGAGGGCGCTGGCATCTCTCATGACGTGGAAGACGGCGCTGGTGAACATTCCTTTCGGCGGGGCTAAAGGCGGTGTCCAGTGCGACCCTCACGACATGAGTCGGAACGAGCTGAACAGACTCACACGGCGATACACCATCAACATCGAGCACATGCTTGGCGTCAATCGCGATATCCCCGCCCCTGACATGGGCACCAACTCCCAGACGATGGCCTGGATGATGGACGCATACAGCCAGATTCATGGATACACGCCGGGGATCGTGACCGGCAAACCGGTCGAGTTCGGAGGCTCGGTGGGCCGTGAGTCGGCCACCGGGCGAGGCGTCCTGTACACGATATTAAGCCTCGCGAAGGACATCGGCGTCGACCCTGCCGGCGCGCGAGTTGTGGTCCAGGGGTTCGGCAACGTCGGGATGTGGTCCGCCAAGCTCCTCAACGAAATGGGCTGCAAGGTCATCGGACTGAGCGAGGCCCACGGAGGGGTCTACCATGAGGGCGGCATCGACGTTATAGCCGCCTCAGCCTACAAGCGGGAGCGGGGCACGGTCGTTGGGATGCCGGGCGTTGACCCAATCACCAATGAGGAGCTCCTGGAGCTGGAGTGCGATTTCCTGGTGCCCGCCGCGATCAACGGCGTCATACATCGGGGCAATGCTCCGAAGATCAGGGCCAATGTGATCGTCGAGGCCGCCAACCACGCGATCACGCCGGAGGCCGACCAAATTCTGAACGACCGCAATATCCCCGTCTTGCCGGATATCCTCGTCAATGCGGGCGGCGTCATCGTGTCTTACTTCGAGTGGACCCAGAACCTTTACCAGTCTAAGTGGGACGAGGGTCGCGTTAACGACGAGCTGGACAAGACCATGACTAGGGCGTATGACGAGATAAAGGCGATGGTGGAGCGCGACGAGATCACCTACCGGGAGGCGGCATTCGCCATCGGGGTCAGCCGGGTGGCGCACGTGGCCGAGCTCAGGGGCTTCGTTTAGGTTCGTATCAGGCGGGCCGCCGCCTACCACTCTCCCTTGCCAAACTGGCCGGGGTGTGCAAATCGCGTCTGAAGGTATGACGCAGCCTTCCCGCCTGGGCACCGTCATTCTGAGCAGAGCGAAGCGTCTGGGGTGGTGCGGGGTCTTCACGCGCCTGAAAACAAACACCCCGCGCCCCAGATTCTTCCTCGCTCCGCTCGTCAAAATGACATCGCTGGGGTTGGAACATGGGCGATACATACTCCAGTTAGCCGCTGGTGATGGAGAGTGAGACGCCCTCAACCGAGCGCCTTTGTTCAAACGGTCGAATGGCTGTGCGTCCGCAGTATGGCGTGGCCTCTTTCTGCACCGGTGGTATAATGTTGCCGCGCGGTCGGTCCGATTTCGACCGCAGAGGTCCGAATCTCCTTGGTTCGGCCCCTGGCTGGAGCGTGAGAGTTGCTTTTGACGCTGGACATAGGCAACACGAACATCACATTCGGCGTCTTCGACGAGACCGACGGAGGGCCGGACTACGCGCCCAAGGCCACGTGGCGCATCGCCACGGATCGTGACCGCCTGGCAGACGAGTACGGCCTGCTGCTGAACAACCTTCTGTCCGTGAAGGGCATCTCCACGGGGATGGTGGAGGCGGCGACGCTGTGCAGCGTGGTGCCGCCCCTCACACCGGCCTTCGTCGAGCTTTGCAGGGACTACTTCGGCGTTGAGCCGATGGTCGTAGGCGCGGGCGTCAAGACGGGGATCAAGGTCATATACGACAACCCGCGGGACGTCGGCGCGGACCGCATCGCGGACGCGGTGGCGGCGCTCAAGCTATACGGAGGGCCGGTCATAATCGTGGACTTTGGGACGGCTACGGTTTTCGATGCCGTGTCCGCCGAATTCGAGTACATTGGCGGGGCCATCGCGCCAGGCCTTTCGGTCGCGGCGGACGCCCTGTTCCACAACACGTCGCAGCTTCGGCGAGTCGAGCTGCTACGCCCCTCCACCGCAATCGGGCGGAACACGGTTCACGCGATGCAATCCGGACTGGTGCTCGGTTACTCCGAGATGGTCAGGGGCATGGTCGCCAGGTTCGACCGGGAGATGGGCGGCGGGTGCAAGGTGCTGGCTACCGGAGGCCTGGCCGGCCTCATCGCGAGCGAGACGAAGATCTTCGATGCAGTCGTGCCCAACTTGACCCTCGCCGGCCTGAGAATCATCCACGAGTTGAATACATGAAACGGCTTACTCACCGCAGAGCACGCGGAGATCGCTGAGATAGGAGATTCTAAGAGCAGATTCTCAGCGGACTCCGCGGTGAACGATTCCAAGGCATCGGCCTTTACCGATTGAGAAAGGAAGGGACCTTCAGGATGCCAAACCCTCTCGAAAATAAGTCGGTGGTGTTGGGTGTCAGCGGCAGCATAGCCGCCTACAAGGCCGCGGACCTGGCCAGCAAGCTGACACAGGCCGGTGCCCTGGTGGACGTGGTCATGACCGCCAGCTCGGTCAAATTCATAGCTCCACTCACGTTCCAGAGCATCACGCACCGGCCCGCGGTCACAGATATTTTCGACCCGAAGTCCGCGATGGGCATCGACCACGTCGAGATCGCCGAGCGGGCTGACGTGGTCGTGGTGGCGCCCGCCACAGCCAACTCAATCGCCAAGCTGGCCTGGGGACTCGCGGACGACGCCGTCAGCACCACGGTGCTGGCGACCCGGGCGCCGGTGATCGTGTGTCCCGCCATGGACGGGAACATGTACGATAACCCCGCGACCCAGGAGAATCTCGACAGGCTGAGGTCCAGGGGCATCACCGTCGCGGGCCCCGGCCGGGGGCGCCTGGCCTCAGGGCTGAGCGGGATGGGGCGCCTGCTGGAGACGCCGGAGATCCTCGGGCACGTGCGCCTGGTGTTGGGACGGGACGGCGACCTGGCCGGCTGCAATATCCTCGTGAGCGCCGGTGGCACGCAGGAAGCAATAGATCCAGTTAGGTACATCTCGAACCGCTCTTCTGGCAAGATGGGGTACGCTATCGCCGAAGCGGCCCGGGACCGGGGCGCACGCGCCGTTATCGTCTCAGCGCCCAACGCATTGCCCGACCCGGTCGACGTCAAGGTCGTCAAGGTCAGCACCGCACTTGAGATGCGCGACGCCATCGCGGTGGAGGTGGAAGACGCAGACGCGCTGATAATGGCGGCGGCCGTTGCCGACTGGCGACCTGTAGAGGTTGCCGACCACAAGATGAAGAAAGGCGCCGCCACGACCATGACCCTGGAGCTCAAAGTGACGCCGGATATACTATCCTCGGTAGGTGGAGACGGCTTAGTGAAGGTAGGATTCGCGGCGGAGAGTGGGGACCTGGAGACCAACGCCAGGGCCAAACTCCGTAGCAAGGAGCTTCACCTGATCGCGGCCAACGACATCACCGCCGAGGGCAGCGGGTTCGGCGGCGACACGAATCGTGCCGTTCTCTTCGACCGGGACGGCGGACGCGAGGACCTGGGCCTGCTGCCCAAGTACAATGCCGGCGACAAGATCCTGGACCGCGTGGCCGCGCTGCTGGAGAAACGAAAGCTCCGCTAGTTCCGAGCCAATCGAGCGAAACGCGCGTTTCGCTATGGCCGAGCCTACTCCCCCAACTGTCTCAACGCGGCCTCGATGTCACCGGCGAGGCGGTCCGGATCGTAACCGAGCTCAATCGCCTTGTCCATGTCCTGCTGCGCCTCCTCGTCGCTTCCGAGGGCCTTATGGGCTATGGCGCGATTGACGAACCCCAGGGGATGAAATGGATTGAGCCTGACGGCGGCGTCGTGGTCCTTGAGAGCCCTCTCGTAGTCTCCGAGGACCATGTATGCGATTCCGCGGTTGGCGAAGATCCTGCCATCGACCGGGTCCAGTTTTATCGCGACGTCGTAGTCCTCGATGGCGCGTTCGGGCTGTCCGGACCTCGCTAGGGCGATGCCCCGGTCCGTGAAACCTCTGGCGTTTTCCGGGTCCAGTTCGACGGCCTTGTCATAGTCCTCGATGGCGCTCTCCAGGCTCCCTAATCTGTCGTACGAGGCGCCGCGCTCGATGTACAGCTCCGCGATTTCGGGAGCGAGCTCTATGGACCTATCGTAGCTCTCGACCGCCTTCAGCAGGTCGGCGTGCGTCCCAAGGCGGAAATATGCCGTGCCCCTCTTGAAATGGGCCCGGGGATCGCTTGGTTCGATCTCGATGGCCTTGTCGTAGTCCTTGATCGCCCTTTCGTACTCCAGCAACTCCGCATATGCGACGCCCCGGTCGACGTGGACCCTTGCAACATCGGGGACGATCTCCAGCGCCTTGTCGTAGTCGTTGACGGCCCTCTGATACTCTTGGGTCTTGAACAGGGCCGCGGCACGGTCGACGTAGTTCTTGGCGTTCTCGGGATCCAGGTTGATAGCGTCGCCAAACGCCGTCACGGACTGCCGGAGCAGCCCCCGCTCTGTATAGGTGTCGCCCCTGCTAATGAGGAAGTCTGTGTTGTCGGGGTCGAGCCGGGCAGCCTCCTCCAGATGCCTGTAGGCTACCTCGAAACTACCGAGCTTGCTATAGGCCGCGCCCCGATTGAAGAAGGCGACCGCGTCTTCAGGGTCGAGATGAATGGCCTCGGCGAAGTCGCGAAGCGCATCGCGAAGCAGGCCGATCTCGCCCTGAGCCGCGCCACGATTCGTGAAGACCTTGCCCTGGGTGTCGTCGAGACCGATCGATACGTCGTAGTCCTTGACCGCGCGCTCGTAGTCCCTGAGCTTCGCGTAGGCGTTGCCTCTGTTGTTGAACAATCCGGCATCGTCGGGCTGGAGGTCGATGGCCGCGTCGTACTGCCTGATGGCGTATCTGTACTCGCCGAGGCTGATGTGCGCGTTGCCAATGGCGATATGCACGTCGGCGGTCTCGCCCTCAAGCTCACCGGCCCTCTCCAGGTCCTCGATTGACCGCCTGTACATACCAAGATCACTGTAGGTAGCCGCCCGATCAAAGTAGTAGGCCGCCTCCTTCACGTCGATGCCGATGGCTAGGTCGAACTCCGCGAGGGCCTCCTCTGCGAGCCCCTCGTCGAGAAGGTTAAGAGCCGCGCCATGGTGTTCCTCCGCCACCCTCCGGTCCTCGTCGCTGAGACCCCCGCAGGCGACGAGCAGAAACGATGCGGCGGCGAGCAGGGCCAGGACCGAACCGCGCATGCCGGCTATCTCTCGGATAAATTGGCGGGTTGGTGGATTCATCTAAACAACAGATCCCGGTTGGTGTTGGCGGCGCGGGCAACGACGCCCAGGCCTTCATAGACTCTACGTAGGGTTCAGGCTATCCAGACCCATCACCCGCTAAATCGCCGCGAGTGACGGCCGCCCTCGCAACATCATTGTGCCGCCCCACGTCATTGTCGTCAATATCCGCAGGCGTGCGGGCAAGCCCGATTCGTGCCTGGAAATTCGGCTCCACGATGCAGACCGCAGGCGAAGCCGAGGGCTCAGTCCGGAGCGATTGCCCGTGAAGCAGCACCTCGCCCAGCGGCCGGGGCCGGGGAGGCCGCTTTTGCGCCCTCTCGCGTCGGGCCAGCCTGCGTCCGCTCCATCCAAAGAGCGCGACCAGCAGAAACGCCATCACGATCAGGCCCCATTCGGACAATGACTGGACAGAGGCGCCGGTGACGAGCTCGAAGGCGCCGATATCGCTCACGGCGGCCTGGGGCCGGGTTGTGCCGAATGGTCACGCCCGATATGGACACGGTGCCGCCGGTGACATTGATAACACGCGTAGAAGCTGTCCCCGACGTTGTAGCAGCCTCGATAATGGTAGTGTCCGCGCCCGTCAGCGTCAAAATAGAACTGATGGTCAGTTCAGCACCGAGGGTCAGAGTGTAGGTGCCGGCCGGCAGGGAGATCGTGTCATCGCCCACGGGTGCGTTGGCCTCCTCTATGGCAGCCCTGAGGCTACACGGACCTCCAGAGGTGACGCAAGAACCGTCTCCAGGGATGGCGTCCGCCGCGTCGATCGTGCTGTTCACCACGAAGGTCGCGGCTTCGGCCGTGCCCGAAAATAACGCAAGCAGCGACAGGACAGCAATCCACAGCATGATATTGCTGTAGAAGACTTTCTTGATCCACAAGATACAACCTTCCGGTGAGTTTTGCGCGCTTATGCCATGCTACAAGGCCAATTGGCTGGACTGAGCCGCTGTCGGATGGTACAAGACGACAGACACAACGTCAACACGCCCTGCGGGCGGGAACGCCGCCCTCTCGGGATGCAGACGAGCGGCCCAGGAGAGGCGAGGGCGTCCGAACCTGAGCAGAAGACCCGGCGTCGGACCGATTCTTGCTCACTTCATTCGGGCCAGCAAAGTGCCAGGCCTGTCCGTTGACGGAATTCGTCACTACCCTTAGAATACGGGGATTACGTCGCGTACGCGCGACCCGAGGACACCACAGCCATGACTCAAGACGCACCCAGGCAGGACATGCCCAAAGCCTACGACCCGAAGGCCACCGAGAAGCGAATATACGACTCCTGGGTCGAGGGCGGCTACTTCACGCCCGAGATCGACCACTCCAAGAAGCCGTTCACCATCATCATGCCCCCGCCCAACGTGACCGGGGAGCTCCACATAGGCCACGCGCTCACCACGGCCCTGGAGGACCTGATCACTCGCTGGCACAGGATGCAGGGCGAGCCCACACTGTACCTTCCCGGAACGGACCACGCGGGAATCGCAACCCAGGTGGTCGTGGAGCGGATGCTAGCCAAGGACGACCTGACGCGCCACGACCTGGGCCGCGACAAGTTCGTGCAGACGGTGTGGCAGTGGGTCGAGCGCTACGGCGGCGCGATCAACGAGCAGGTAAAACGACTGGGCGCCTCATGCGACTGGACCCGGCGGCGCTTCACGCTGGACGAGGGGCCGAGCAAGGCCGTCCGGACGACTTTCGTCAGCCTGTATAAGAAGGGCCAAATATACCGGGGCGAGCGCATCGTGAACTGGTGTCCAAGGTGCTCCACCGCGCTTTCGGACCTGGAGGTCAAGCACCGGGAGGAGAGCGCCAGCCTCTACCACATCCGCTACGAGCTTGCGGACGGCGAGGGTGCGATTACCGTGGCCACCACCAGGCCGGAGACCCTGCTTGCCGACACCGCCGTCGCCGTCAATCTCGGCGACGAGCGCTACTCGGGGTTCATCGGCAAGAACGTCGTGCTGCCCGTGCTCGGTCGCATAATACCTGTTGTCGCGGACGAGGCCGTCGACCTCGAGTTCGGCACCGGCGCGCTCAAGGTCACGCCCGGGCACGATCCCACGGACTTCGAGATCGGCGTGCGAAGCGGTCTGCCTACCATCAGCGCCATGAACCTCGACGGCACGATGAACGAGAACGCCGGCCACTACCAGGGCAAGGACCGGTTCGAGGTCAGGAAGAAGATCACAATAGAGCTGGAAGAAGACGGCCTACTGGAGAGGGTCGAGCCCTATCACCATTCGGTAGGCCACTGCGACAGGTGCGACGAGGTCGTCGAGCCGATGGTCAGCAAGCAGTGGTTCATGAGAATGGCGGAGCTGGCCAAGCCTGCTACCGACGCGGTCGAGCAGGGAGATATCAAGATCATCCCGGAACGGATGGCCAAGGTCTACTACAACTGGATGTACAACATTCGGGACTGGTGCATAAGTCGGCAGTTATGGTGGGGACACCGCATCCCGGCCTGGTACTGCCAGAACTGTGACCGGGTCATCGTGGAGATGGAAGACCCTGCCGTCTGCGACGATTGCGGCTCCGCCAGGATCGAAAGAGACCCCGACGTTCTGGACACGTGGATGAGCTCCGCCCTATGGCCCCACTCGACCCTGGGCTGGCCGGAGCAGGCGGACGACCTGGACTACTTCTACCCCACCAACGTCCTCGAGACGGGGCACGACATCCTGTTCTTCTGGGTCGCGAGGATGATCATGATGGGGATCGAGAACACCGGGGATATCCCATTCGACACTGTCTACCTCCACGGCATGGTGCTCGATCCCGAGGGCGTCAAGATGAGCAAGGTCAAGGGCAATGTGCTGGATCCTCTGGACCTCATCGACCTGTACGGGGCCGACGCGCTCAGGTTCGCGCTGACCACGGGCAACACGGCCGGCAACGACATGCGCCTTAACGAGGCCAAGATGGAGGCCAGCCGCAACTTCGCCAACAAGCTGTGGAACGCGGCGCGCTACGTGCTATCGAACCTGGACCGTTCTGGCGCCTCGGCCGGCTGGACATGGCCACCCGCTCCCGAGCGCCTGGAGGACCGCTGGATCGTCAGCCGCCTGAACAGGGTCGCCGCCAACGTGGACCGATATATGAAGGAGTCCCAGTTCGGCGAGGCCCAGAGAGAGGTCCACGACTTCCTGTGGGGCGAGTACTGCGACTGGTACCTCGAGATGTCCAAGGTGCGGATGCGAGCCGGCGACGATTCGCCCGTGCCGGTACTGGCGTGCGTGCTGGAGAAGGTGCTCAGGCTACTGCACCCGTTCATGCCGTTCATCACCGAGGAGATATGGCGGAACCTCATGGAGTACTTGCCGGTCGAATCGGACGCGCCGCCCGCTCTGATAGTCGCAAGCTATCCCCAGGCAGATCCGTCCCTCATCGACGAACAGGCGGAGTCCGGCATCGGCGGCGTGGTCGAGATGGTACGGGCCATCCGGAACCTGCGAGCAGAGTTCCGCATCCCGTCCAACCGGGCCATCGAGGCGATCGTCGACGCGCCCACGCTGGCCAGCGTCATCGAGTCCGAGAGCGCCGCTATCAAGGCCCTGGCCCAGGTCGACCCACTCCGGCTGTCCTCGTCTTCGGCGGACGAGGACGCAGCTGCCGGAGATCGCGTTTCGCTGGTTCTGTCCAGGGGCACGGTGATCGTGCCTCTTGCTAACCTGGTGGACGTCGCCCAGGAGAAAGCCCGCCTGGCGGCCGAGCTCGAGCAGATCCAAATCAACCTGGGGCGGCTGTCGTCGCGCCTGGCCAACGAAGACTTTCTCTCGAAGGCGCCTGCACAGGTCGTCGAGAAAGAGCGCGGACGGCTCAGCGACATGGAGGGCCGCCGCACAAGGATCGAGGAGACCTTGCTCCGGCTGGGGAACTAGCGGAAGACTATGACGCAGGAAACCGATCAGGCGAGGAGCGGCTCGCCTTCTATCGTGAGACCGCGCTCCGGCTTTTCGGGCCGAGCCAAAGACCTCGCCGCCCTCTCCATCCGCTCGATCTGTTCCAGCCCCTTGCGCGTATCGCTGGCGATCCTCGCTTTGTCCGATATCCTCATGCGGTATCTGAAAAGCCAGTACGTAAACTCCCTGGACTCGGCAATGCTCATCACGCGAGCCGGCGGGGTGCCGCTCTTCTGCCGAAACGACGTCAGCAGCTCGCTCTTGGGCGACAGGTAGATCTTGCGGAACGCCTCTTCGGAGCAGTCGTCTACGCTGTGGACTCCGTTGCTGGCGTAGCGCTTGAGCACCTCGAGCTCCACCGCGAGCTGCAACGCCTCCTCCACCCTCACACCGTAGTAGTAGTTCAAGTATCCGCGGTACTTGTCCACTCCCAGAATAACCGCGAACTCCGCGCGGTCGAGCGAGGGAGGCAGGTTGCCGGTGAACAGCATCTCCTCCGTTTCCTCCCGCGGCAAGAGTTCCTCCACATGCCCGCAGAGGCGCTCGGCCAGGGTGAGCCAATCGAACGCCTCGCCAGCCACCAGGTAAACGTAGATCCGGCCGTCGTGCGTCTCCGCAGGCACGGTCCACAACGCCATGGCCTCTACGAGGGCCGTGGGCCAGTCGCGGCCCTCCTCGAGCGCGCCCCTCAAATGGTCGAGGGCGGCACACCGCGGGTCGGACCCGATTGCATTCGCGCTGTCGCTATCTTCAGCCATTACCTGAAAGTGCCTTGGTCCGCGGTGATTTCTCGAGCCCAAGAAATGACAGAAACTCTGCCAGCGGCAGTGTGTTCAGTATGTGCTTCGCCTGGCACCAGCCGCGCCGAGCCGTCGCCACGCCGAACCTCTGGTTATCCAGCGCCTCAAACTTGTGGGCGTCGCTGTCTATCACCAGCGTCACGCCCAACTCCCGGGCCTTGTGGATGTGCGAGTCCTTCAGGTCGAGGCGCTCCGGCGAGGCGTTGATCTCAAGGACTGTCCCGGTCTCTGCGGCCGCCCTGAAAATGGCCTCGAAGTAGGCCGTAATCGGCCTGCGATCACCGATAAGCCGCCCGCTCAGATGGCCGATCGCGGTAACGTAGGGATTGTGGATCGCCCTGATTATGCGCTCGGGCATGGCCCTGGCGATGGGCACACGGTCGTCCTTCGTGCGCGAGGCCCGAATCTCTCTGAGGATGCTCTCGGACTTCCTCTGGCCCAGCCGGGGGAGCAATGCGACCCTTCCGTTCTCCAGAGCCGCCTCGAGCTGCGCGACGTCCGAGACGCCCAACTCGTCCCAGAGCCGCTTTGTGGTCTTGGGGCCAACGCCGGGGAACTCGGACCTGAGCCTCTCGTAGTATTCCATCCGCTCGCCCGCCGCAAGCTGGGATATTTTTTCGGCGATGGCCTTTCCAACGCCGGGGGTCTCCTTCAGGTCGGCGCCGTCGCGTACCATCTGCTCCAACTCCGCCGGGAGGCCGCCAATGGTCCTGGCGACACGCTGATACGCCACGACGGTGAAGCGTTTCTCGCCCTTCATCTCAAGAAGGCCGGCGATGTTCTCAAATATCTCGGCTATCTGGGAATTATTCATGGCCCCATGCCACGCTCGGAGATCCCGGCAAATGGTTTGCGCCCCGTATCGGCCTGTCAGGGCTACGCCCTGGGTGAGGGCTCCCCATTCTTTTCACCTCTCACGTGTTAAGAGAGAAAAAGAGAACTTTACAGCTGCGGGATACCTCCAAGACTCTCCTCACAGGGGGCGGTTCCCCTCTGAACTCCCCCGATCACTGACTTCTGAGCCGGGCTCCCACACCGAAGAGGAAGAGCCTCACACAAGTCTCTGCCACGTCACCGTCATTCAACCAGATGGAAAGCTATGCGCCGTGGCAGCGCTTGTACTTCTTTCCGCTGCCACAAGGACATTGCTCGTTCCTGCCCACCTTGCGTGATCCCGAAATTACCGGCGTCCCCGATCGGTTGCTTAGCGCACGGGTCATGACGCTCTTATCGCCGCCGACCGCTTTCTTGGATTTGGGGCCTCCCGATCTGCCGTTGGCGCCGCTGGGATCGACCCTCACATGGTAGATGGTGTGTACGGTGTCGTATTGGATGCGCGCCTTCAGGCTCTCAAACATCTCCATGCCCTCTTTCTTGTACATGACCAGCGGGTCGCGCTGGCCATAGGCGTGGAGTCCGACCCCCTGCCGAAGGTTCTCCATCGCCGTCAGGTGGGGTACCCAATTGACATCGATGGTCCGCAGCATTACCTCGCGCTCGATGGCCCGCATATTCTCCGAGGTTACGGCGACTTCCTGTTCCTCGTACCTCTCCACGGCCAATTCCAGCAAGAGATGCTCGATCTCCTCCCGGTCCATCTGCGCGAGTTCGTCTGGCTCGGCGCGCTCCGAGCCCTTTACCGGGAAGATGGCGTGAAGCTCGCCTAGCAGCGCCTCGATATCCCAATCCTCCGGCGGGACGCCATCCAGAAAACCCGACATGACCTCTTGCAGCTCCGTCTCCACCATGTCCTGGATATTGGCCTTGAGGTCGGCGCCGCTTAGCACCTTGGTTCGCTCGCCGTAGATGACTTTGCGGTGCGTGTTGATGACGTCGTCGTACTCCACCAGGTGTTTGCGCGTATCGAAATGGAAGGCCTCCACTTTGACCTGTGCGCCCTCGATTGACCGGTTGATCATCTTGTTCTCGAGGCGCGCGTCCTCGTCCATCCCCGCCCAGTTCATGACCGCCTGGATTCTCTCGCCTCCGAAGCGCCGCATCAGGTCGTCGTCCAGGGCTACGAAAAAGCGCGAGGAACCCGGATCGCCCTGGCGGCCCGCGCGGCCGCGGAGCTGGTTGTCGATGCGCCTGGCCTCGTGCCGCTCGGTCCCGACGATATGCAACCCGCCCAGAGCGACCACCTTTTGGTGGTCGGCCTCCCACTGCTCGGAGGTCATGTCCAGGGCCTCCGGTTTTCCCCCCAGCACGATGTCCGTGCCTCGACCGGCCATGTTAGTGGCGACCGTAACCGCCCCGGGCCTGCCGGCCTCGGCGATTATCGCGGCCTCCCGCTCGTGCTGCTTGGCGTTGAGCACCTCATGCCGAACTCCCTTGCGCTTTAGCTGATCGCTCAGGAGCTCCGACCTGGATATGTCCGTCGTGCCGACCAGGACCGGCTGACCCTCCCGCTGCCTCTCCACGATCTCGTTTACGACAGCGGCGTATTTGACCCTCTGGTCTTTGTATATCTGGTCCACCGTGTCTTCCCTTTTCATGGGCAGATTGGTGGGTATTTCAACGACCTCCAGCTTGTAGATCTTGAACAGCTCCTCGGCCTCGGTCGCTGCTGTGCCCGTCATGCCAGCCAGCTTGGTGTACAGGCGGAAGTAGTTCTGCAGCGTGATAGTCGCGTAGGTTATGGTCTCTCTCTGGACGGTAAGCCCCTCTTTGGCCTCCAGGGCCTGGTGCAACCCATCCGAGTAGCGTCGCCCTTCCATCAACCGCCCGGTGAACTCGTCCACAATGACTACGTTGCCGTTCGTGACCACGTACTCCTTGTCGCGCTCGAACAGCGTCTGGGCTTTCAAGGCGTTCTCCACGAAGTGGACGAGCCGGAAGTTGGACGGATCGTACAGGTTCTTCACATTGAGCAGGCGCTCAACCTTGCTCATCCCTTCCGCGGTCAGAGAGGCGGCGCGGTGCTTCTCATCGATGGCGTAGTCCAGAACGGGTTCGAGGCCCGGCACTAGCTTGGAGAAGCGATAGTACTCCTTCGTGGACTCCTCCGCTGCACCACTGATGATCAGCGGCGTGCGGGCCTCGTCGATGAGAATGTTGTCGACCTCGTCGACGATGGCATAGGCGACCCCGCGCTGGACACGCTGGGACAGGTCGATGACCATGTTGTCTCTAAGGTAGTCGAAGCCAAACTCGTTGTTAGTACCGTAGGTAATGTCGGCTGCGTAGGCGTCTCTGCGAGGTACATCTCTCAGGCGTTCCATGCTGCGCCCGCCCTCCGCCGAGGGGTCGTAAATATGTGCGGCATCGTGCTGGAGTACGCCGGTGGACAGGCCCAGGAGGTCGAATATGGCTCCCATCCACTGTGCGTCGCGGCGGGCCAGGTAGTCGTTGACAGTGACCAGATGAACGCCGACACCGGTTAGTGCGTTGAGATAGATAGGCAGCGTCGCCACCAGGGTCTTGCCCTCGCCGGTCCTCATCTCGGCAATCTTGCCCTCGTGCAGCACGATTCCGCCGATGAGTTGAACGTCGAAGTGGCGCTGGCCCAACGTCCGCTTGGCGGCCTCCCTGACCAGCGCGAACGCGTCCGGCAGCAGGTCGTCAAGGCCTTCCCCGTCACCCAACCGCGACCGGAACTCATTGGTCTGAGACCGAAGCTGCTCGTCGGACAATCGCTCGAACTCAGGCTCGAGTTCGTTGATCTCCTCGACGATGGGCCTCAGCTTCTTGAGCGACTGTTCCGAGGAACCGCCGATAAGCTTGGCAATGCTCTTCAACATATAGCTTCACCGCCTTCGTCGCAGCCGGACTGCCCCGGCAAGCACCTCGCATGCGTAGGGTATCGAAGCTTATTTCATGGGGTCAAACCGCCGGCGCCCGCGGTCGCTCGGTCCCAACCGCCCCGATTACTTCGCGGAAGCCTATCCTGCGCGAGGCTGGAGGGCTCAGAACGACGTTCGTTAGGTGTGGTGCGGGCGCTAGTGCTCGAACATGGCCCCGACGGATAGTCCGCTGTGGATCCGGTGGATTGCTTCCCCGAGCATATCGGCGACGGACAGGACCTCGAGCCTGCCGAATCGCTTCTCCTCCGGCACCGGCAAGGTGTCGGTCACCAAAATCTCCGTGATTGCGCTCTCTTGGAGCGCCTTCGATGCGTCTCCGGACAGCACGGGGTGGACCACGCAGCAATAGACCTCGGCGGCGCCTCGGTCCTTCAATATGGACGCTGCCGCCACCACGCTGCCCCCCGTATCGATCTCGTCGTCGACTATCAGCGTGTTTTTTCCATCAACCTTGCCGATCACGTCCACGGCAGCGACCTGATCGTGATTGCCCAGACGCTGCTTTTCGATGATGGCGATCGGCGCCTGGAGCAGGTCGGCCATGTCCCGCGCCCGCTTGGCGGCCCCGACGTCGGTCGCAACCACGACCAGCTCGTCGATACGCCGCTTATCGAACTGCTTCGCCAGGAGCGACATGGCCGACAGCTCGTCCAGCGGTATGCTGAAGAAGCCTTGGATTTGACCTGCGTGCAGGTTCATGGTCAGCACACGGTCCGCTCCCGCCGTGCTGATGAAATCGGCAACGAGCCGCGCGGTGATAGCCACACGCGGCTGGTCCTTCTTGTCGGTCCGGCCGTAGGCGTAGTAAGGGATGACGGCCGTGATGCGCCCGGCGGAGGCACGCCTGGCCGCGTCGATCATTATCAGCAACTCCATCAGGTTATCGTTGACCGGTCGCGAGATGGGCTGAACGAGAAAGACGTCCTTTTCCCTGACGTTTTCAAGAATCTTGACGAATGTTTCGTCGTTGCTGAATTTGAAGACATCGCAGCGGCCCTGCGCTATGCCAAGGTACGCGCAGATATCCTTGGACAGCGCCGGGTGAGCGTTGCCGCTGAAAACCTTGAGGTCCTCGAAGAGGGACATCGCGTTTCCTCGTCCTCACGCGAATCGGTGCGCCCGTTTCCGGTTCCGACGCTTGGAACGCGCGGCAGTCCAAACATATTGGGATGCATCCGTACGGAATTATAGCACAGCCCCCCGTGTCACACGTCGGAGTTGACACGCGCGGCGCGAATCTCTTACACTAGGTCGGACATGAGTATGAATAGGTCTGAACTCTTACTGCAGTGCGCTTGTCCGTATACCCATCGCCGGGGGGCTTGGATATCGCGCTGCGTCCGCGTACGCAGGCATTTTCGAATGTAGTGCGCCACGTCCGCATTTGGAAAACCGACCCCTTGAGCAAACGAGCAGCTTGAGGGGTTTTTTCTTGCCACCGTACAGGAGTGCAAATGTTGCAACAGAGGGTCGTCTCAACCGATCTAGAGATCCCAGACCGGACCCAAGTCCGGCAACTCGCCGACGAGTACGAGCACCGGTCAGCCGAGGACGTTATCGAATGGGCGCTGACCACATACGGGCGGATGGTCGCCATCTCCACCAGCTTCCAGGCGGACGGGATGGTCATCCTCGACATGGCCCACCGCATCGACCCCGGCGTCCGGGTGCTGACCATCGACACGGGCAGGCTGCCCCAGGAAACATACGACCTTATCGACCGGGTCAGAGAGCACTACGGCATCCCGATCGAGGTCATTTATCCCGATAATCGAGAGCTCTCGCAGATGGTTTCCAGGCACGGCCTCAGCCCCTTCTATCAAAGCGTATCGCTGAGGCTGCTGTGCTGCAACATGCGAAAGGTCAACCCACTGAATCTCGCCTTGAAGGACCTGGACGCGTGGATTACCGGGCTGAGGCGCGGCCAGGGTGAGACGAGGGTACGTACTCGGAAGATTGAGATCGACGCCGCCCACGGCGGCATCACGAAGGTCAATCCCCTAGCCGACTGGAGCGATGAGCAGGTGTGGGACTATGTCCGCTCGAACGACGTTCCGTATAATGAGCTATACGACAAGGGATACACCAGCATCGGCTGCGTGCCCTGCACGAGGCCCGTCGAGGCAGGCGAGGACATGAGGGCGGGTAGATGGTGGTGGGAAACCGGTATGCCAAAGGAGTGCGGGATACACCTCGGCGCCGCCTGGGGCCGCACGGTTTGAACGCTCGGCCGCCGGGCTCTCGGGCCACCGCCGGCATGGCGCGATATTTTCCACCCAGCCCAGCATCCCTAATATAGGCCCCTTGCGGCCGGGCGAGTTGCGCGACGCTGGAAAGCTATGGACAACTACAGCGATTCTTGCGACCATATTAAACGCGTATGAGCCAACACCAAGGAGCGAAGACGAAGATGACGAACAACCTCACTGGGTCAGGCCTGATCTCCCCCTATGGCGGGACCCTCATCGATCTTCTGGTCCCATCCGAAGAGCGGGAAACAGTGACGGCCGAGGCGAACAGGCTACCGTCGCTGCAACTGTCGGAGCGGTCGATCTGCGACCTTGAACTGCTCGCGACGGGCGCCTTCTCTCCTCTGGACCGATTCATGGGCGGCGCAGACCACGCCGGTGTGCTGGACGAAATGCGCCTCGCCTCCGGGCACATCTTCCCCATACCAGTGACACTGCCCGTGGATGCCGGCCAGGACATACGCGAGGGCCAGGACGTCGCGCTGAGAGACTCTCGAAACGATCTACTGGCGGTCATGAGTGTCGAAGAGGTCTATCCGTGGGACCGCGACGAGGTGTCCACGAAGGTATTCGGCACGACCGATTCCCACCACCCTATCGTCGCCGAGATGCATCGCTGGGGAGGGCTTAACGTATCCGGAAGGCTGAGAGTGCTCAAGCTTCCGGTCCACCACGACTTCCAGGAGCTGAGACTGACGCCAGCCGAGACCAGGGCGCGGTTCGAGGCGCTCGGCCACAGCAACGTGGTCGCTTTCCAGACGCGCAATCCGCTGCATCGAGTCCACGAGGAGCTCACGAAACGAGCGGCGGAAGAGATCGGCGGCACGCTGCTGATCCACCCCGTGGTTGGGATGACAAAACCTGGCGACGTGGACCACATCACCCGGGTGCGGACCTACAAGGCCCTGACCGAGCACTACTACGAACAGGGCACCGTGCTGTTGACCCTGCTGCCCTTGGCCATGCGGATGGGCGGCCCCAGCGAGGCGCTGTGGCACGCGCTGATCCGCCGCAATTACGGCGCCAACTATCTCATCGTGGGCCGCGACCACGCCGGCCCCGGCGCCGACTCCACGGGCAAGCCATTCTATGGGCCTTACGACGCACAGGATATCGTCCAGCGGCACAGCGGCGAGCTGGGCGTGAAAGTCGTACCGTTCAAGGAGCTGGTCTATCTGCCGGACGAGGACCGGTTCGAGGAGGTTACCAACGTCCCGTCAGGCGTGCGGACGGCCTCGATTTCAGGCACCCAGGTCCGCGACGAGTACCTGGCCGCCGGCAAGGAATTGCCGCACTGGTTTACGCGGCCCGAGATCGCCGGGATAATGGCCGATACTTATCCGCCAAGGCACCGGCAGGGGTTATGTGTCTGGTTTACTGGCCTGAGCGGCGCCGGCAAATCGACGACCGCCGAGGTGCTTACGACGCTCCTGATGGAGCAGGGCCGTCAGGTCACGGTCCTGGACGGTGACATCGTACGGACCCACCTGTCGAAGGGCCTGGGTTTCAGCAAAGAGGACCGGGACATCAACATCAGGCGCATCGGCTATGTCGCGGCCGAGATCGTGCGCCATGGTGGCGCCGTCGTTTGTGCCGCCGTGAGCCCCTACAGGGCCACCCGAGCCGACGTGCGCAACATGATCGGCGACGGCCAATTCATCGAGGTGTTTGTCGATACGCCCCTGCAGGTCTGCGAGCAGCGCGACACGAAAGGGATGTACGCTAAAGCCAGGCGTGGCGAGATAAAGGACTTTACGGGAATCGACGATCCTTACGAGGAGCCGGAGCACCCAGAGATCAAGCTCGACACCGTAACGCTTTCGGCCGAGAGCAACGCGAGAGAGATTTTCGACCTTATCGTGAGAGAGGGCTTCGTGCGCGCCGAGCCGGCCGGGGTCGAGGCCTAGCCACCCTCCCCCGACGATTGTCCGTGGCATGACACCGATCTCCGCGGGAGCGTTTCTTATCTCCCCCGTGCGGTCCCCATATTTGTGCGCCCACCACATTTCGGGCCAACCCATGTAATATGGGGCACGTGGACGTAGATCCACTCGAAGGGAGCTCCGGAATGGAAGATGAACATCCAGATCTGCTGATTCGCGCCGGAAGGGTCTTTTGCGCGGAAACAGGAATCGATGGCCCCGGCGCGGTCGCGGTCCGTG
>CAZJDV010000029.1:0-25404 GCA_964544865.1 uncultured Dehalococcoidia bacterium
TGGCCCAAAACAGCTATCCAAGCCAGAGCGCCGCCTGGGCGGACTATGACAACGACGGCGACCTGGACGTGTACTTCTGCAACGAGTCCGAGATCGTCGTCGAGTTCGACCGGCAGCGCCTCAGGTTTCCCAGCGAGCTGTACCGCAACAATGGGGACGGCACCTTCGTAGACGTCGCGGCGAGGGCCCGCGTCGCCAACTCCAGGTTCTGCAAGGGCGCGGTCTGGGGCGATTACGACAACGATGGCGACCCCGATCTGTATGTGTCCAACAACGGCAGCGAGAACCGGCTCTACAGAAACGACGGCGACGGGACCTTCACCGACATGGCCCTCGATCTAGGTGTCGCGGAGCCGATATGGAGCTTTCCCACGTGGTTCTGGGACTATGACAACGACGGCTGGCTTGATCTCTTCGTCGCTGACTACGGGGCCGAGGTCCAGGACGTCGCCGCAGACTACCTGGGGCTTCCCACCGAGAGGGGCAGGCCGCGTCTTTACAAGAACGACGGCGCGGGCGGCTTCATCGACGTGACCAGGGAGGCCGGCCTCTATAAGATCAACGTGACCATGGGCGGCAATTTTGGGGACCTGGACAACGACGGATTCCCCGACATCTACCTCGGGACGGGATACCCGCAGTACGAGGCTGTGATGCCGAACAGGATGTACCGGAACAACGGGGGCGACGACTTCGTGGACGTCACCTTCAGCGGCGGGTTCGGACATCTGATGAAAGGCCACGGCATCTCGTTTGGAGACCTGGACAGAGACGGCGACCAGGACATCTTCGCCCAGATCGGCGGAATGTTCCCTAAGGATTACTTCTCCAACGCCCTGTACGAAAACCCCGGCCATGGCAACCGCTGGATCACCGTTCGGCTAGTCGGAGTCGAGTCCAACCGCACCGCAATCGGGGCGAAGATCAGGGTCGAGATCGCCACCGACTCCGGCACGCGAAGAGTGTACGCCCAGGTCAACAGCGGCGGCAGCTTCGGCGCTTCGAGCCTCGAACAGCAGATCGGGTTGGGCAAGGCGCAGCGCATCATCTCAATGGAGGTGGTCTGGCCCACCAGTGGCACGACTCAGGTATTCCCCGACCCGCCCATGGACACCCACTACGAGGTCCGGGAGGGCGATGACACCTACGAGGTACTCGATCTGCCTCGCATCTGCTGCTTCGAGTCCGCATCGAGATGAATCGCGGCCCCGGCCCCTAGACCCCAGTCCCTGCCCTCTCCACCACCGCCGGCAGCTCCACCAGCGTATCGATGCGCGGGCATAGAGTATAGCCCCGATGGTTGCCGTCGCGGTCCAGCAGCACGGGAGCGATGCCCGCGCTCAGGGCGCCCTCTACGTCGGACGACGGCTGATCGCCCACGTGCATCGCCTCGTGCGACTCCGCGCCGGCCCTGGCGAGGGCCACGCGGAAGATGGCGGGATCCGGTTTGGCCGCTCCCGACTCCAGGGAGGTGATTGTCAGATCGAGGTGTTCCTTCAGTCCAAGTCCATCGGCGATGTCGTCCCCCTTGCGGTCCATGTTGGTCACGAGGCCCACCGTGAGTCCTCGCGCCCGCAACTCCCTTAGGACCGGAATCACGTCGCCGAAGGGCGCCAAGCGGTACGGGATCTCCTGGACGCGACGCCATACCTCCAGCGCCCGCGACTGGGAGACCTCGGCTCCGTCGCCCAGCAGGACAAGCCTCTCGTACTCGGCGAAAAACCGGTCGCGCTCCTCCGTGCTGCGGAGCCGCAGAGGACGGACCGCGCTCTCCTGTGACATGTATGCGTCGGCGGCGGCATAGCCCTTCACGATCCCTTCAAGCGTGATCGTGATCCCGAAGCCGGCGCAAGCCTCGGACTGGACGGCGTAGCGTGACGGCTCGAACCCCGCCACGGTCCCGTACATATCGAAAAACACGGCCTTGATCATTGCATCCCTATGATAGCATTGGCGAACAGTTTCCGAGCCATCCTTCCCGCGCCGGGCAGGACTGGCGCCATCGTCAGGAGTACACATGCAAGCCGGCAAGCTCCCCCTCGACATGCTGTCCGAGCTCCTCAGCAAGATCGACGTTAGTGACCCCAGGGTCGTCCTCGGCCCAAAGGCGGGCGAGGACGCCGCCCTGATCGACCTCGGAGACACGTACCTGGTCGCAAAGACCGACCCCATAACGTTCGCCACCGACCTCATCGGCTGGTACCTGGTCCAGGTCAACGCCAACGATCTGGCTGTGATGGGGGCCACGCCTCGCTGGCTGATGGCGACGCTGCTGTTTCCCGAGGGCACGCCGACGACGGCCGTGGCAGGCGTGTTCGACCAGCTTTCCAAAGCCTGCTTGCAGCTTGGGATAACCCTGATCGGGGGCCACACCGAGATCACGATCGGCATACCGCGCCCCATCGCCGTCGGCGCGATGCTGGGCGAGGTGGGCAAGGACCGAGTCGTGCTCACCTCCGGCGCCATGCCCGGAGACAGCATCATCCTGACCAAGGGCATCGCCGTCGAGGGCGCCGCGCTGCTGGCGCGGGAGGCCTCCGAGGCGCTGCAACGGGCCGACGTGCCACCCGACGTGATCGCCGACGCCAGGGAGTTGCTTTTCTCACCCGGAATCAGTGTGACTCGGGACGCCGCCATTGCGTGCGAAACCGTGGACGTTCACTCGATGCACGACCCGACCGAGGGCGGCATCTCCACGGGGCTACTGGAGATGGCGACCGCCGCGAACGCCGGGGTGATGGTCCAGGCGGACCAGGTCCGTGTACTGTCGGAGTGCGAGGTGTTCTGCTCTGCGCTGGGACTCGACCCCCTGGGCCTCATCGCCTCCGGCTCGTTGCTGGCCGCCGTCGCCCCGCAGGAGGCCGGCGTTCTGGTGGAAGCGCTGGCACGAGAGGGCATCGCCGCCTACGAAATTGGCCGGTTCACCGACCGCGCCGACGGTCTGAAGCTGCGCACCGCGTCCGGTGTCCGCGATCTGCCAACCTTCGAGCGCGACGAGCTGGCGCGGTTTTTCGGGAAGTGAGGGGAGGAGCGCATGGGAGCATTGCGCGCCCAGGGGCTGCTCTGGCTGTCGGGTCTAGCCATCCTCACCAGCGTGGTCTCACTGTACTACTGCCTGAAGGTGGTCCGCCGAATGTACATCGGGCCAGCCGTCGATGGCACGCCGGTCCGCGTCTCAAAGCTGACTCTGGGCCCGCTATGCACACCGCTCGCCGGCATCGTGTCCCTGGGCGTCTACCCCGCGCCGCTACTGGACTCGATACAGGGTGCGGGCGACGCGCTCCTTTCGTCGGAAGACGTGATACGGCTTGTGCAAACCTGGACTGACGCTCTGGCGCTCTGATACACTGATTCCCGGTCGATTCCAGCCTCCCTCGCGATATGTTCGGGAGGCTCGCATTCGTCCCGGCCCTACCGCAGACAAGTTCCCGGGCGAGTCGCGGTCCGAACCATGAATTCTGGCGCTCGATCAGGCGCCTTTCCCCATCGTCATGCACAGAGGAACACACCAATGACAGAACAAGCAGAGCAGGAAGAGTTCAAGACCGCCATGGTCGTGGTCGCCCACGCCGACGACGCAGAATTCGGGTGCTCGGGCACCGTGGCGAAGTGGTGCGCCGAAGGGCTGGACGTCGTGTACGTGCTCTGCACCGACGGCGGCAAGGGAACCGAAGACCGCGAGATCACCTCGGAAGAACTTGCAAAGACCCGCCAGCAGGAGCAGATCGCCGCCGGCAAGGTCCTTGGGCTGAAGGACGTTGCCTTCCTCGGCTACCCCGATAGCTATCTGGAGCCGACTCTGGACCTGCGGCGCGACATCGCCCGCGAGATACGGCGCCACCGGCCCGACGTTCTCATAACCACCTATCCCATGCGCAATCTCGACGGCGGATGGGGAGTGGGCCACCCGGACCACATGGCGGCGGGCGAGGCCGCGCTCTCGGCGGTCTTCCCGACCGCACGCGACCATCTGACCTTCCCCGAGCTATTGAAGGAGGGCCTCGAGCCCCACAAAGTGGCCGAGGTATGGATCATGAGCCACCCCGAGCCCGACCTATGGGTGGACGTCACCGATCATATCGACAAGTCCATCGAGGCGCTGACCCAGCATACCTCCCAACTTGGCGAGGGATCCCAGGACCGCATCGGAGAGATGATGCGGAACGGGCGAAGGCAGCGGGCCGAGGGCAAGGGAATGGAGCACGCCGAGTCCTTCCGGCGCATCAACTTCAACCGCCGCTGGCGCCCATCGCCGCCCTCCGCTCCGAAGCCCTAGCCCCGAGGAGGGCGGGCGCAGGGTCGCCGACCCTGCATTGGTTGAGGTGACCTCGATGACCAAACCGGCGGTCCATGTTGACCTCCGGCCCGCGCTGCGCCCCACGGCCTGAAGCCGCCCGCAGCCCCTCGCATCGGGTCACCGGGCGCTCGCCAGTTCGATCGAGAACTCGGCCATGGATAATTTGCCCCTCGGCTCCTGTCCGAAGCCGACGAACGAAAAGCCGTAGCTGTGCGCGCCGGCCATCACGTCGTTCAGGGATGGCGCAGTGCCGAGGTCGACGGACCAGCTGAGGCGCCAGAGGGATTCGTCGTTGTCGAGGGTAAAGACATTGGGCTCGTCGGTCCATCCGCCCTCGCCGATGGTCAGCGGCCGGCTATCGAAGTGCCACCGTACGCCCTGGGAGTGCACCCAGAACAGGCACTTCGCGCCGCCGAGTCGCAGGTTGTCCCCTCGCAGGTGGACCGAGACCCGGGCGTCGCGCAGGTCCAGAGGCTCCCCGCCCACCCAGCTCCGGTAGAGGATGAAGGGCAGTATCGACACCGGGTGCTCGGGGGTGTCGGCGCTCCACCGCGTCTCATCGCTCCAGATATAGCCGGAGTCGTTGACACCGCCCGAGGGCTCCCATGTCGTCAGGACGAAGATGTTGACGCCGTTGGCCACCACGCTCCAGTGGTAGTCGTACGAGCACCAACCCTCCGGCCCTATTTCGAAGCGGTTCTCGATCATATCCGCACTCCTTCATCAATGGCGATCAGACTCCATGATTCCTCGCCCGAATAGTATGGCCTATGCGGACAGAAATAGGAACGCCGGCTGGCCTGTCTTTCCCTGCGTTGCACGCCAGGGGATTCAGGTTATCTTTGGGAGCGTGTCCGAACGCGAATCAGGGACCAACGCCGCTATAGCTCTTCCAACACGATGGCCTTGGTCCAGGAAGCGGTGACGCGCCTGATCTTCACCGGCAGGCCGATGAAAAAGACCCGCGGTTTGCCTATCTGGTGCAGTCCGACCAGCGCATCCAGGTAGACGGCCCCGGCCAGCAGTAACCGGCCATCGCCGTCCTCCTTGCCGAAGGGTGTGCCCGGGGACAAGTGGCGCACGCCCTCCATGTCTATGGCCTTTATCCCGGCCCCGATCAGCCAGTCGATCGCATCGAAAGTAAGATAGGGCTCCTCCCGCTGATCGCCGCCGCGGAGCAGCACGATGTCGCCTCTCTTCACACCGGCGTCACGAAGGTCCTCGGTCGAGACCGCCTCGCCGTCAGCCTTGTGCGCGAACTCACACACCACCACCTCGCCGATATACGACTCGACTGGCATCGAGCCTATGTCGGCCCCATCCTCCGAGTACTTGTAGGCAGACTCCACGTGGGTGCCGTTGTGGGTCTCGCTCTGGATAAAGTGCATTCGTGCTGAGAACGCCATGAACTCCTGGACCTGGACCGACCGGCCGGCCGTGGAAAGGCTCGCCGTGCAGGTGGCGCCCATCTATCTTGCGCTCTCCGGGCAACAGTTCGTAGGAGAGGTCGATCATTGCTGTTCCGCTCCTTGTGGCCTCGGGCGCCTATGCGTGTTGTGTCTGATCCGCCCGGCCGCGAAGTATACTATGAACCAGGGGCGATCACGCCCCTTTGTAGTTGACGATCTGTCGCAGGAGGTGCGTGGGGCGGACCAGGTCTTGCTGGTCCTCCATCACCTGCTCGATGGGCTTGTAGGCGTCTGGATGCTCGT
This sequence comes from uncultured Dehalococcoidia bacterium, assembly GCA_964544865.1. Classification (GTDB taxonomy): domain Bacteria; phylum Chloroflexota; class Dehalococcoidia; order Lucifugimonadales; family CAJWER01; genus CAZJDV01. The sequence goes on from CAZJDV010000029.1 coordinate 6,010, forward strand.
CGAGCAGCGCCTTGGCGTTGTCCTTGTTCCACGCCTTGCCCTCCATCATCGACGAGAGCGAATCGGTCGTGAACTCCTTCCTCGCCCTGGTCCTGCTGTACATGCGGCCGGCGCCGTGGGCCGACGAGTTGTACGAGTCCGGGTTGCCCAGCCCATCCACGATGTACGTCGCGGCCCCCATCGAGCCAGGGATGATACCCCGGTCGCCGATGCCGGCCTTGATCGCACCCTTCCGCGTCAGCCAGACCCGCTGCCCAAAGTGCTCCTCGAGCGCGGCGAAGTTGTGGTGGCAATTGATCCGGTCTAGAATCTCGAAGCCTCTGACGAAGCTCTCCAGGTCATCGATGGCGGCAGCCATCATGAACTCCCGGTTGGAGTAGGCGTACTTCTGCGCCCACTCCATCATGGGCACATAGGCGTGGAACGCCTCTCCGGCCAGCCGCGCCAGGTCCGGGTCCTCCAGTTTTTCCGTGCTCTCGGACCTGGCCCGCTTAATGAATATCTGAGCGATCAGGTTGCCGATCCCCCGGGAGCCCGAATGCAGGACGATCCAAACCGAATCGGCCTCGTCCAGGCAGACCTCGACGAAGTGATTGCCGGACCCCAGCGTACCGAGCTGCCGCTGGGCAGTGAGCGTCATCGGCTCGCGCCGTCGACGTCCCCCCTCGAACACCGACTCGTCGGGTATCGGGTTCGCATCGAACCAATCCTTGACCTTCCGGTCGATGGCGCCCCGATTCCGGCCCACGCCAGCGGGGATGGACCTGCCGAGCTGGTGGACCAGCGGCTGCATGTCATTGGGGAGAGCCTCGAGTGTGAGGTCGGTCTGGACCGCCATCATCCCGCAGCCGATGTCCACACCGACCGCGGCCGGGATGATGGTGTCTGAGAACGTCGGGATGACGCTGCCGACCGTCGCCCCGATTCCGAGGTGGGCGTCGGACATCAGCGCCACGTGTCCCGCGACTCCGGGCGCCCTCGACAGCTTCTCGGCCTGGAGCCGCGTGTTCTCATCGAGAATGCTGGCCCAGTTCTTGACGTTGGCCGGCCCTCCTGGCTCGGCCCGCCGGGCGATCTTGATTGCCGCATTCACCGCCTTCTCGTGCTCAGAAGATCCGGAGTGCTCGCGAATGAGCCGCTGGATCTCGCGGCGGAGCTTCTGCGGGACCTCGCCCCAGTGGGCGTTACACAGGACATTCCGCTCGACAATCGACTCGCCGCAATCTCTCACCGGACAGCTTTTCATCGTCTGACCTCCCTGGTCTCACCACAACTGCTTCCGATCTTCGAGGCTTTCGGCGCGACCTTGCCATTTAACGCCGAATTGGCCCGGGACGCCAGCCCCTCGTCCATTTGATAACCATGTTGGAGAGGGCGACGGGACTCGTACCCGCAGTCGCCTGCTTGGAAGGCAGGGGCTGATCCGGTACAGCTTCACCCTCTCGTGGAAGCGAGGAGTGGACTCGAACCATCGCGGAGAGTCACACGCCCCTCGCCTGGCCGCCCTGTAACGTCGCGTTGGTGGACCCGCCTGGACTCGAACCAGGGACCAGCGCCTTATGAGAGCGCCGCTCTGACCAACTGAGCTACGGATCCACGGATGTACTGGTAGGGACGGTGGGGTCCGAACCAACGACCTATCGCTTATCAGACGATTGCTCTACCGTCGAGCTACATCCCTGTAGTAGGGGCGGAGAGATTTGAACTCCCGACACCGGGTATGTAACACCCGTGTTCTGCCGCTGAACTACGCCCCCATGGCACGCCTGGCAGGACTCGAACCTGCGACCTCAGGTTTAGGAAACCTTCGCTCTGTCCTCTGAGCTACAGGCGTTGGTACCCCGGCCAGGAGTCGAACCTGTCCTTCCGGCGCGGAAGGATGAGACAGGCGCGTATGCCACTTCCGCCACCGGGGCATGGTTTGGTGGACCAAGTCCTTCCGCCGCGGAAGGACGCCACTGGTCCGTTGGGGCGGTCTCTGGCATCGGCATCCCTGTCTTTTTGGTCGTGGTGGCCAGCCTTTGGCTCACGATGTCAAGAGGGGGCAAGGAGGCGTATGAGAGCTATTTGGACAGACTAACCGGATAGAGAAAAACAGCTTTGACAATTACTTTGCGCTCGGCCCCTTCCCACCGCCACCTAAGGGAACCGGCGGGAAAGGGCCTACGCCCTTGAGTAGCTAAAGCGTGCGCAGGCCGTGGCCGAGAAGACTCGTCAGAGGTGGATGGTATCATGGACTCGGAGCAAACCCGTCTCGGTGGCCCCCCCGGGAGCACTACTAGGGTGCTGAGGCGAGCAAAGGCCGCTATCTCCCTCGGGTCGCCGTCTCTTCCCCGTCCACAACTGGCCGCTCTTGCCTGTCCGTCACACCTTCGAATCGAAGACCTCATCCGTCAACAGAAGCCTACTCGAATTTCCACACATTCTGCACGGCCTTGCTGAACAGCCACTCCTTGTCGTCTTCGTTCAGGAAGTCGAGCGCGTCGCGGACCAATTCCAGCGAGCGGACATAGCCGCCGGCTGCGAGCACGTGAGGGAAGTCGGTGCCCCACATAAGCCGCTCGGGGCCAAAGGCGTCGTAAATACGCCAAACCATGTCGTGCGTGTCTCGATGAAGGTAGGGGAGCTGCGACATGCGGTTCATGTTGGAGACCTTGACGTAGACATTGGGATGCTCGGCCATTCTCAGGACGTTGCTGAGAAGTGGATCAGGCGGCTCTTCGCTGACAGGTGGGCCGCCGAGGTGGTCTAGGACTACCTTGACACCGGGAAAGCGGCGCATGATTGGCTCCAAGGCAGGTAGCCGGGCGGCCCCGCCCAGTAAGATGAAGCAGACGTCCAGTTCCTCGACGCGTCGCCACAGCCGGTCCTGGTCGGGCGTAGCCAAGGCCGCAGGGGCCGCCTACCGCGACAGGTGAAGGCGCATGCCTTCAGAGCCCTGTCCTCGTACCAGGTCCTCAAGCTCGACCGGCGCCGCCGGTCCTTTGGGGTCCACGAGCGCCACCGCAGCGAACCTCCCGGGGAACCGGGCTAGACATTCGGCGACATAGCGGCTGTCGTAGAGGTAGTGAATTGGCTGGCCGGTGACGGCCTTGCCGACTCCCGCATCGGCCATGTGCTCGTTCAGCAGCTCCACCGAGGCCATAACTCCGGTCGCAGGCTGCGACACCTCGTCGAACGGGTAGCGCGACTCGTCGTCGCCCCACACGTGCAAGTGGGAGTCGATGATCACCGCAGGCTTCGCAGCTCGGCTGCTGCCCTTCGAACCGCATCAACCCGGCGCCCGCCTTGGGCTCGGCCTGCATATTCGATTGGCAGCGGGCCGTTATAGTCAACGAGTAGCGGGATGACCATGATCCGCTCGGAGTCCCGCGTTGACGACGGGAATAGTATTCCAACCCCGCAACGGCGTCAAACACTCTATCGCGCCCAATAGACTACTTTTCAGTGTCCCCAACGACACGCGCCTTACTGTCTAGCGGGCGCAGGCACGACTCCTGATCCAGAGGCGGCGCAGATTGAGGTATTGGACCTCGCCCTGGACGATGATCGCTCAACGCTTAGAGCTCGGCGAGGCGAGCGACGCAAGACGCGCATTTGAGCGGGGGGGGGGGCGATCCCAAGAGATGGGGTTCCACGCGCATCACTTGTGCAGGAGTGAGACACCAAGACAAGCACAGGGGGCAATCGGTTTTCGTGAAACCGGACCTTGGCGACCCCAACCGGATTCGAATCCAGTGGCTCGAAGAGACCATGCGAGCGAGTCAACTAGCCGATCTTAAGCGAAAAGGAGGTACGCAAGGCACCAATGAAACCATATTAGCTAACAATAGTGGTCGGGGTGCTGGGATTTGAACCCAGGGCCTCGTCGTCCCGAACGACGCGCGCTGCCATACTGCGCCACACCCCGACGCACTCAATTGTATCCGCGCGGGGCGGACAAGGCAAGATGAAAAACGCCGGGGCATCCTGCAGCCTCGGAGCTAGCCAGACCCCGCACAGAGTCCTGCGTCTCTCGGACACCGGCTCCTTACAGCTGATGGCGTCGCTTCGACGAGCTCGGCAAGAAAGGATTCTTCTTCGGCTCGCCGCTTCGGCGGGCTCTGCGCAGGATACTGGCTTGTCGAGGGATCTCGCTGCAGATTGACATATTAGCACACGTATTCTATAACCATGTCTATGGGACGGACCTTGCGGGGCCTGTCCTTTTTTCGTCCCGAATGCGTGCTCCGGAGACTCGTCGAGGGCGAAGACCCCTAGTCCCTAATGAAACTCCGACCTCTCGTGCGCTGGTTGGCCTGGCGAGGGAATCACGGCCACCCGGCCCGACGAGACGCCGACCAAGAAAGGACGGGTGCCGCCGCGGCCATCGCTATCCCTTGGACCGAGCCCTCCTGGCCACCGGCCGGGCGCCGGTCTTGTGAGTCGCGAGATTGAGCCGCCCCATATGACCCCTGGTCCACGTGTGCAAGCGCAGCCTTGCGTGTTGTAGTATAAGGTGGCAGGCCGACGGCCCAGAATCTCCCGATAGCAGGTACGAAAATGACAGCGCTTGGTCCGGTCCCCCTCGACGAGATTCGCGCTGCACAGAACCGCATCTCGGACCTTGTTGTCCGCACGCCCCTCGTCCGGCTCAACACGGATGACGCCCCCGCTGAGATCTATCTCAAGCTGGAGAACCTTCAACCCAGCGGTGCCTTCAAGCTGCGGGGGACCGTCAACGCCATTCGCATGGCGGACGAGGAGCAACTCGAGCGCGGCGTCTGGACCGTCAGCTCCGGCAACATGGCCCTTTCCCTGGCATGGGCCGCCCGCCACTTCGGCCTGGATTGCACGGTCCTCGTTTCCGATGACGCCCCGGAGGCGAAGCTGAGCGCCATCGCCCGGCTTGGCGCAAAGACGATCAAGGTCACGTGGGCCGAGGTCCTCGAAATCGCTCGCGTCCGAGGACGCCAAGGCATGGAGGGGGTGTTCCTGCATCCGTTCAGCGACCCGGCGGTCATGGCCGGCAACGCCACCGTCGGCTTGGAGATCGTCGAGGACCTGCCCGACGTCGACACAGTGGTCATCCCATACGGTGGGGGGGGCTTCGCAGCCAGCGTGGCCTCCGCCGTTCGCGCCCTCAGGCCCGAGGCCAAACTCTACGCCGCGGAGGTCGAGGCCGGCGCGTCCTTCGCCGCTTCGCTGGCGGCGGGCAGGCCCGTCCAGGTTGAGCACGCCCCCAGCTTCGTCAGCGGCATTGGCTCCCCATTCGTCTTCGAGCACATGTGGCCGCTCGTGAGCGACATCCTGGATGGCTCTGTGGTCTCGTCGCTGGAGGAAACCGCGGCCGCGGTCAAGCTCGTCGCCGAGCGCAACCGGGTCGTCGCCGAAGGCGCGGGTGCTTCCTCGGTCGCAGGCGCCCTTTCCGGCAAGGCGGGAAACGGCAAGGTGGCCTGCGTGGTATCAGGCGGCAACATCGACTCCGGCAAGCTGGCCAAGATACTTCAGGACATGGTCCCGCAGCCTCGATGATAGAGCACGAATCCATCTCCCTAGACCGGATTCGCGCCGCGCGGAGGCAGATCGAGGGCGCCGCCATTCGCACGCCGCTGGTGCGTCTCAACGCAGACGACGCGCCCGCCGAAATATACCTCAAGTTGGAGAACCTTCAACCGGTGGGGTCGTTCAAGTTGCGGGGGGCGGCCAACGCCTTGCGCCAGATCCCGAGGCGCGAGCTGGACAAGGGCGTCTGGACCGTGAGCGCCGGCAACATGGCCCAGGGGCTGTCATGGGCCGCCCGCCAGCTCGGCGTGAAGTGCACCGCCGTGGTGCCAGACAACGCGCCCGAGGCCAAGCTGGCGAACATCCTTCGCCTGGGCGGCACGTACGTCAAGGTGTCCTTCGAGGACTTCGCCGGCATATTCGCCACCCGCGCCTACGAGGGCGTCGACGGCCATTTCATCCACCCGTTCAGCGATCCGGCGGTCATGGCCGCGAACGGCACGATCGGCATGGAGGTCCTGGAGGACCTCCCCGATGTGGATGCGGTGGTGATCGCCTACGGCGGGGGAGGACTGTTCTGCGGCGTCGCCGCAGCCGTCAAGGCGATGAAGCCCAAGGTCAGGGTCTACGCCTGCGAGGCGGAGACATCGGCGCCGCTGGCTGCGGCCATTACCGCCGGTATGCCTGTCCGGGTCGACTACTCGCTCAGCTTCGTCGACGGCATCGGGTCGCCCATCGTCCAGCCGGAGATGTGCACCCTGGCGACCAGGCTCCTGGACGGGGCTCTCGTGACGAGTCTGGCGGACACCGCGGCTGCTCTGAGGCTTATAGTGGAGCGTAATCACGTCATCGCAGAGGGGGCGGGGGCAGCGCCTGTGGCCGCAGCCCTCGCGGGCAAGGCGGGAAGCGGCAAAGTGGCCTGCATCGTCTCGGGCGGCAACATCGACTCAGGGAAACTTGCCACCATACTCCAGGGGGGCGTCCCGCCCCCGGGGTAGGCTTCCGGGGCCGCGGCTCAACCCTCTCGCAAGAACGCCCTCTCGGCCTTCGCGAACGCAGTCAGTATGTCGGCCGCCTCCTCGTCGCCCCAGCTCTCATGTATGGCCAAGCTGGCGTGGGTTTCAAAGGTCGCCTCGGCATTGGGGCATGGGAACTCGCGGCCGGCGTCGCCCTTGTACAACGGCGAGGCCCACGGATAGCCGCTGGTGCCGAACACCATGCGCTTCCTGAACCACTCCATCCTGTGCGGCATCAGAACCCAGCTTATCGGACTAACCGGGATGCCTTCAACGGCCAATGCCTCCCGGAACGTGCCGGCGTCACAGACCAGCCTCTCGGCGTCGATCTTCAGGGGAAGCCACCAATAGGAAGACTCGGCGCCCGGAAGCGACGGCGTGACCGACACTGCCTGGAGCTCCCGCTCGTGGACCCCTTCCGTTATCTTCCTCACGAACGCCCTGCGGGCGGCGATGATTCCCGGCAGTTTCCGGAGTTGCACCCTCCCAATAGCCGCCGCCAGGTCGTTGAGATTCAGGTTGTGGGAAGCGACCTGGTTCGTGGAGCCCTCGGGCATGAAGAACGGCTTGCCGCGGTCCGAGGCCCGTCGCGTGGCCTGGTACAGCCCTTCGTTCCTGGTGAACACCAGGCCGCCCTGGCCACCCGTGTTCATGTGCTTGATGAACATTGTGGAGAACGCCGCCGCGTCGCCGAAAGTGCCGGCCATCCTGCCGTTCAACGTCGCGGCGTGGGACTGGGCGCAGTCCTCGACGACTGGAATGCCATGCCGCAGCGCAACCTCCATGATGCCGACCATATCCGCCGGGTCGCCTGCTATGTGGGGGACGACGATGGCGCTGGTCAGCGGAGAGATCAGCTCCTCGATCTCATCGGGCCCCGGCGCGAACCGGTCGGGCGCGGTGTCGGCGACCATCGGAATGCAGTTTAGCAGCACCACCGGCATCATCCCGCCCGGATCGGTCATGGCGCTGACAATGACCTCGGTGAACGGCTCGATACCCAGCGCCTTCAGAGCCACGTAGATGGCGCTGGTGCCGGAGTTGACCCCGTCGACGAAGCCTCCGCCCATGAACTCGGCGAACTCCCGGCAGAACGCCTCCTCCACGACGCCGTTGTAGCCGAATGGGCGGCCCGACGCTATGGCATCGTCGAAAAGGCCGTCCACCGCCTCCTTTTCCTCGACGCCGAAATGCCCCCGCTCCGGCCAGGACCTCAGGCGGACCTTCGGCCCGCCGTTGACGGCCAGGACCGACAGGGCATCTTGTCTTGCGGTCATGCTATCTCCTCGAATCCCAGTGCTGCGTAGCCTTCGAGTACTGCAACCCATTAACTGTCCAACAACCCCTGTGCGTTCCCGTGGGTGATCTTATCAAGGGTTTCCGCCGGTAGCTCCAGTTTTTCCAGGTGGTCCATGAGGCGGGTGTCGAAGAAGTCGCGACCAAAGAGCAGCTTGTCCTCGAAGTTCAGGAGAAACTGTCTGCCGAACTCCTCGTCGCGGGTCACGGCCCCGAACCCTGAGCCCGCCGACAGGTCGGCGAACATCGTGGGGTAGCGGTCCAGCAGCTCCGGCACCCGGCCCCCCGCGAGTACTGGCCCCTTCGGATAGAGCACCTTGTCATACAGGTCGTCGCCCGAGATGTGCGCCCAGAAGCCGGGGCCATGGCCAATGAAAACCGTCTCAGGGCTCGCGACGATGGCCCTCTCCAGCGCTTCGATGCTCCCCCCGTACCACCAGTTGGGCCTGGGATAGTCCCCCTTTCCGTGGTCAATAGGATAATCCAGATGGATAGTCACAGGCAGTCCCAGCTCGGCGCAGGCGCGGTAGAGCCTGATGGCGTCCGGGTCGTCGAAAAGGACGCGAAACTTGTATTCACCCGCGAGCCGGATGCCATGAGTCGCTACGGCGGCCTTGAGGCGGTCCACGGCGTCAGGCCTCTTGGGATGCGGCGCGTAGCCCAGGACGAACCGGTCGGGCGCGCGCCTCCCGACCTCGAGAACGTCCGACAGCGGGATCATTTCGCCGCCGGGCGGGAAGGCGGGGCTCGGGTTGGCCTCGTTCTCGATCACCTCCCAGGATAGCAGCCAGGCCAGGTCGATGCCCTGCTCGTCCATATTCTTGAGCATGTGCTCGGCGTCGTGGCCATGCCAGTTGGGATGATTGTGAGCGTCGATGATCATCGTTGTGTTCCTCGGCTATGGGAATCGCGCCACCGCTTGAAGATCATAGTCCTTCGCGAGGAATACGACAACAACCGCGGCCTCATGTCACGCCGACGCCATGCGGCCTACGACTTGCCGTGGGTGATGTCCTCCAGGTCCCAGATCAGCACCTCGGCGCCGTCCGGTCCCGCGGACAGTAGCGACGCCGAGCCGCGGGCAATGAAGACGTGCGCGTAGTCGGCGTCGGCTACCCTCACGCTCTCGCCGGGGCCGAGCCTGGCAGCCCAGAGGACCGCGCCGCGCTGGCGAATGCTGATAGCGGCATGGTGATCGCGGCCCGAGGCGACGGGTATCAGGCCTCCCTTGTCGAGCTCGGACCCGATGTCCAACTGCTCGTAGCCCGGATCGACGGACTCGGTGTCCGGCAGCACCCACATCTGCACCAGCCGGACCTCCTTGTCGCGGGAGGGGTTCTTCTCGGAGTGCCAGATGCCGCGCCCGGCGCTCATCCGCTGCGCCAGGCCGGGGTGGATGATGTCGATGTTCCCAAGGGTGTTCTTGTGCTCCAGCTCGCCCTCCAGCACTCAGGTGACGATCTCCATGTCACGATGCGGGTGGGTGTCGAAACCGGTGCGCGGCTGGATGATGTCGTCGTTGCTAACCAGCAGCAGGCCGTGGTGGGTGTTGGAGGGGTCGTACATATTTCCGAAACTAAAGCAGTGACGGCCCTGGAACCAGGGGGCCGACGTCACCAGGCGGTCCCCGGCTCGCCGTATCTCCATCTCGGGCGTTGTAATCATCTAAGCTCCTCGTGTGGAGCGCAGAATCCACGGTCGTAGTCCAGCATGTCCAACGTCACCTGCGGCAGTCAATCATGGATACTCGGCACGTGCTCCCGGTGCGCCACCCCGGCAAGCTCCGGACGATGGCGTGGGACATTCTCGAGCCTGCGACCGCCTCCTTAACCTCGCCTTTGCCGCGAAAGTAGGGGAGATGGGAGCCCGAAGAGGCCCCGGTGACGCTTATGTGGACGATTCGCCTTACGCCGGCGTCCTCGGCCGCCCTGATCAGCGCCCGGCTGTTCTCCACCGCCCTCTCGTGGGTGACGTCGCCCCTGGAGAAACGAATCCAGTGGGTGTTGAACAGCGTCGCCGCGCCCTCCAGGCCTCGAACCAACCCCTCGTGATCGTCGAAGTCCATCGGCGCCGCCTCGACCCGCCCTCCAAACGGGTCCGGCCGGTCCGGATGCCCGGTGATCGTCCTGACGCGCTCGCCTCCGGCAAGCAGACGCCGCGCGATGTACCTGCCCGTGTACCCAAAGGCGCCCGTGACGACGTTGAGCTCGGGGGCAGGCTTCACCGCTGGCAATTCCCTCCTCTCAAACCACCACGAAGGTCGAGCCCTCGGGGGTCCTGGTGACTTCGATGCGGTTGGGGAAAGACTCCTTGACCTGCTCAACGTGGGTGATGACGATGATCTTCTGGAAGTCGGCCTGGATGGACTGGATGGCCTCCTTGAGCCGCTCTTGCCCTGTGGCGTCCTGGGTCCCAAAGCCCTCGTCTATGAACAGGATGGGCAGCGGCGCCCCCGACCTGCGGGCCAGCAGCTTCGACAGGGCGATGCGCAGCGCGAAGTTGATGCGGAACTTCTCACCGCCGCTGAAGGACTCGTAGCTGCGAGTGCCTACTTCGTCGGATATCTTGATGTCGAGCTCCTCCGACGGCAGGCCCATGCGCCTCTCCCGCCTGCCCTCCTGGAGCTGGAGCTTGAGGAACATGCGGTTTTCGGTCAGGCGTCCGAGAAGCTCGTTGGCGTCGTCTTGGAGCTGCGGGATGGCCGTCTCGATGATGAGAGCCTGGATCCCGTTCTTGCCGAAGGCCACGGCTAGCTCGTCGTAGATGCCCTTTTGCTCCTCCAGGCCGCGCCGCTCTTTCTCCTGGCGGCGGACCTCCTGTTCCAGCACGGCGAGCCTGTCGAGCTCGACCTCCAGGTACTTCTCCTGAGCGCGTGCGTCCCTCTCTTGCGTCTCCAATGCCTCCCGCGCCCTTTGCTCCTCGGCCATATCCGACTCGAGCGCGGGCAGCGTCTCCAGCTCTCCCGCCAACTCTAATCGGCGGGCCTCGTCGCTCGCGGCCTCACGGTGACCGCGCTCGAGCGCCTGTTGGGAGCTCGCCAGGGCCTCGCGCTCACTGGGCAGCGCGTCCAGGGCCTCTAGCAGCTTGCGGTTCAGATCACCATAGGGTTCAAGCTCCTTGGCCTCCTGTTGTGACTCCCGATGCGCGTCAGGGTCGTAGCCCAGAGCGCCAAGCTCCTTCTTCACCTCCAATAGCCTGTCGCGCTCGTCGCGGGCGAAGTCCTGAGCGCCGATGACGGCCTCGACCCGATCCAGCTCTGCGCGGCGCGGCCCCAGCTCGGCTCCGGCCTTTCGAGCCGAGTCGAGCTCCTGGCCCAGCGCGATGGCCCTGCTCTGCACGTCACGCCGCCCCTCGCCGAGCTCTGTCTCCAATCGCGAGAGCCTCTCGTTCGTCTCCCTCACGCCGGCCTGGACGGCCGCCCGCCGCTCGGGATCGTAGTCCAGCTCCGCCAGCTCGGCGTCCAGGCGCGCCAACTCGGCGCGCTTGTCCATGGCGAAGCTCCACTCCGTGATGCCGCTTTCTATCTCGCGAAGACGGGCGGCCGCGGGCTGCATCTCTCTCTGGGCTTCCTGAGAGTCCTTCAGATCGCGTTGCAGCGTGGCCGCCGCGCCCTGGGCCTCACGCTGACGGGTGTCCCGCTCGGTTTCCAGCCGGGCGACCAGGTCCACCGCCTCCTTTTGCTTGATACCGAGCGCGCGTTGCTCCTCAGCGTTCTCATCGTAGCTGACCCTCTGGGCGCGGCCCTCGGCCTCGCATTCGCTGCGCAGGTGCTCCTTGCCCTCGGACCCCAGGGGCTGCTTGCAGACGGGGCATTCTGCGCCGTCCTGGTCCAGGATGTCGAACTTCTTTCGCATGTCCTCCATCCCCACCAGCAGGTCCTCTCTAGCCTGGCGAAGGTACCGAAGCTCGCCGTCGATCTCCTCGGACTCGCGGCGATGCTCGCTGATCGTCCCCGCCAACTCCACAAGCCTCTCTTCGCCGAGTGCCAGGAGGCGAAGCTCATCCTCGATGGCTAGCAGACGCCGCACCCTGGGTTGGAGCTCGTGCGATATCCTGTCGCGCAACTGATCGGCCTGGGCCGACAGCCGCTCGCCCTGTACTGCTATCTCCCGTTCCAAACCCGCCTTGCGGCCGTCCAACTCGGTCTTCGTGTCCAGGGCCAGCCCCAGCCGTTCGAGCTCCGCCGCCATCTTGCCGGCCTCCTCGCGGGCCCGGCCTGCGGTCGCCTCCAGTTCGTCCAGCGTGGCCTGGTCCGCCGTCAGCTCGACATGCGCCGCCTCGATCTCTGGCAGCCGTTTCGCCTTGGGCTCCAGCTCGCTCTCGATGACCTGCCGGAGCTGCTTCGCGCGGCTCAACAGCCGCTCTTGCTGCACGGCGATGGCCTCCCGAAGCCGTGACCTCTCCCGTTCGATTCCAGAGGCGGCGAATGCCGCCCGGTCGAGGCGATCTAGCCCGGTCCTGACCTCATCGAGTCGCGCGGACCGCTCGCGTATCTCCGGTTCCCTTGCCGCCACGGCCTCGTGGCCGCCCACCCTGACCTCGTGGTCGCGTACCCGCCGCTTCAGCTCGGCGACCTCCCCCTGGCGCTCCAACAATCGCTGGTCCAGGGCCTCCAGCTCGACTCCTCTCGCCTGGAGAGTGTTGAGCCTGTCCTGGATGCTCGCGGCCTGCCCGCGGCGCGAATCTAGCCTGGCGCCGAGCCCTTGCAGCGCGACCTTGACCGACGCGAGCCCCTCCTCGTGGCCTGGTCTGCGCGAGATCTCCTGCCGGCGCAGTTCGATGGCGCTCCCGGCGGCCAGAATCCCGTCCTGGCTACTCCGGCTGCGCTCCTTCGCTCGCTCCTCCAGCGTCGTGTAGTAGGACAGGTCCAGGACCTCCGCCAGCACCTCCTTGCGCCTGGTGGGCTTGCTCGTCGTGAACCTGTCGGCATTGCCTTGAAGCAGAAAAGCGGTGTTGACGAAGGTCTCGTAGTCCAGATGGAGAATCTCACGGATGCGAGCCTCGGTCTCCCTGACAGAGTTCCCGGTGATGGGCCGGAAGCCGCTGCCGGAGGATACCTGGAGCTCCAGAATCGTAGCCCCTTTGCTGCGGCCCGACCGCGAGTACCTGCGGCTGACCCGGTACCGCTGGTCCCGCGCCATGAACTCCAGGACCACGGCCATGTCCTGTCGCCCCTGGTGGACGAGCTCCTCCTGCGTACGGGCTCGCGCCTGGCCCCACAGGGTCCACGTGATGCTATCGAGTAGCGCCGTCTTGCCGTGCCCGTTGTCACCGCAAAGGCACGCGACGTGGATGCCCTCGAAGTCGAGCGTCGGGACGTCGTCTCGATAGCACATGAAGTTCTTCACGGTGAGTTTCAGCGGGATCAATACGCGGGTCTCCTGGGGCGCCCCGGTCTGGTTTGATTATATTGATGGCGATTGGGGCGGTCAACGGAGCAGGGCGTAGATATAGTGTATAGTAGCGGAGGCGCGCGAGGGGCCACGAGGTTGCGATCAACATCCAAAGGGGGCAGATGGCGAATCTGAAGCAGCGCATCAATCAAGGAGAGACCATCCTCGGCGTGACGACCATTGTCTCCATCGAGCGCGATCGGCTAGAGGCACTGATTGAGAGCGGACCCTATGACTTCGTCTGGGTGGACAGCCAGCACTCGCCGTTCAACGAGGAGAGCCTGGTCGGGTTCTGCCTGATGGCGCAGGACATGGGAGTGCCCGTCCAGGTCCGCCTTAAGCACACGAGCCACGCCTCGCTGGCCGGGAACTACGTGGACCTGGGGCCCTCCGGCGTCGAGGTCCCGCAGGTGGAGACCGCGGCGACCGTCGACGAGGCCATCGACGCTTTCTACTATCCCCAGGCAGGCAAGCGGAGTTGGGGGGGAGTCGCCCGCGTCGGCATAGAGGGCCGAAGCGACCGGCTGGAGTATGCCGAATGGTGGGGCGAGACCGGCGTCCTCTGGGTCCAGATCGAGTCCGTCGACGCCGTCACGAATGCGCGGGAGCTCGCCAAGGCCGGAGTGGACTGCCTGTCGTTCGGCCCCGCCGATCTGTCGTTCAGCCTGGAGGCGCACCCGCACCATCCGTTCAATAACGTCGACGACTGCGTCCGTCACGTCGTTGAACAGCTTCGGGACACGCACGCGACAGTCTGCTTCAGGAATTATGAGCCCTCTGCAAGACAGAAATACATCGACATGGGCGTCACGGTCTTGCTGGAGCGCCCCGGCGGGTGATCGGCGAATCGGCTGTGCATTAAACAGGGGAGTGCAGAAATGGCGATACTGGGCGGCGGCGATTTCACGTTCGAGCTATCCGGAGACGACTGGGGCGAGCTACCCGAAGGATGGACCTATGCGGACGCCACCGCGGTGGCCGTCGACTCCAGCGACAACGTCTACGTGTTCAATCGCGGCGGCCATCCCGTCATAGTCTACGACAGCGCTGGCAGGTTCCTTCGGTCGTGGGGAGAGGACATCTTCACGAACCCCCACGGCATCGCAGTCGGACCCGACGACTCGGTCTACTGTGTGGACTCCGCGGACCATACCGTCCGCAAATTCACTACCGAGGGAGAGCTCCTACTGACCCTCGGGCAGAAGGGCGACCCTGCCCGGGCGATGAGCGGCGATCCGTTCAGAGCGCCCACCCACGTCGCCGTCGATCCCCGAAACAGCGAGATCCTGGTCTCCGACGGGTATGGCAATGCGCGGGTCCACCGGTTTTCCCCCGACGGACGTCTGATGGAGTCGTGGGGCAAGTCCGGCACATTCCCGGGGCACTTCAATATCGTCCACAACATCGCCATCGACGCTGCCGGCCGGGTATACGTGGCCGACCGCGACAACCGACGGATACAGGTCTTCGACGCCGAAGGCAACTACCAAGAGCAGTGGGCGAACCTGTCCAGGGCCGCGTGTGTTTACGTGGACACCAGAGGAGAGCCCCTGGTCTACGTGGGCGAGTACTACGGAGGTGGGGCGTCGAACGTGGAGGGCAGGTACCTCGGCCCGCGCGTCACGGTGTTCGATACCAAGGGTAATGTCGTGGCCCGGCTGGGCGAGGTGTCGTACGGAGATGAACCCGGCCGGTTCTACGCCCCTCATGGCATCGCCGTGGACTCGAAGGGCGACATCTACGTCGCCGAGGTCTCATCTGCGGAATTTAGCGTTCTCATGCCGGGCAAGAAGTTCCGCTCGATGCAAAAGCTGGTCAAGCAGGGCAAGGGAGGCGGCTAAGATGGCCACTCTCGGCGACGCGGGACACACCTACGACGTATCCGGAGAGGACTTCGGCGCTCTCCCCGACGGCTGGACCTACCGAGAGGCCGCCGGTATTGCGGTGGACGACAGAGACAATCTCTACGTCTTCAACCGGGGCGGGCATCCCGTCATAGTGCTCGATCGCGATGGCAAGGTGCTTCGCTCGTGGGGTGAGGGCGTCTTCACCAACCCCCACGGCATCGCTTGGGGGCCCGATGGCGCTCTCTACTGTGTCGACGCCGGCGACCATACCGTACGCAAGTTCAGTCCCGAAGGCAAACTGCTGATGACCCTCGGCGCCTCGGGGAAGCCGTCGAGGCGTCTCAGCGGAGACCCCTTCAACGGGCCGACCCACGTCGCCATGGACTGGCGAAACGGGGACTTCTACGTCTCAGACGGCTACAGCAACGCCCGCGTCCACAAGTACGACGCCGATGGAAGGCACCTGCTGTCGTGGGGGCAGTCCGGCACCGACGCGGGAGAATTCAACACCGTCCACAATGTCGCCACAGACAAGGATGGCTGGGTCTATGTGGCGGACCGTGAGAACAACCGCGTCCAGGTGTTCGGTCCCGACGGCAAGTTCGAGGCTCAATGGGGCAACCTCGCGGCAGCCTCGTGCCTGTACATCGAGCGCTCAGGAGACGAGCTGGTATACCTCGGCGAGTTCTATGCCGGCATCCCGGAGAATCCCGGCGGCATGGGGAACTGGACCGGACGGCGCCTCGGACCGCGAGTAAGCATCCTCGACAAGAGCGGAAACCTGGTCACCAGGGTCGGCGACCAGCCTATCGGCGAAGAGCCGGGCCAGTTCATCGCGCCTCACGGTATCGCCGTGGACACCCGCGGAGACATCTACGTGGCGGAGGTGTCCTTCAGCGCATACGGCACTCGGCAAGACCCGCCACGAGAGGCTCGCACGCTCCAAAAGCTGGTCCGCAGGCGTTAGCAGCCGCTGACGCGCCAATCACCGCATCCGGGGCGTCCGGCAGCACGCCGTGAATCGGCTGCACGTCCAGCAGGGAGTCTCATGCCCGGGAACAAGAGTGTGGAGTCCTGGCTGGCCGAGCGCGACCCGTCAATACGCCTCGTCTGCGAGACCCTTCGGAACATGATCGTCAGTACCGCGCCTCAACTCGCTGAGCCCATCAAGTGGGGCAACCCCGTTCACACCGGCAACGGCAATGTACTCTATCTCTCTTCCGCGGACACTTACGCATCGCTGGGCTTCTTCAACAGGGCCAGCCTGACCGATCCCCACGGCAGAATCGAGGGAACCGGCAAGAAGATGCGCCACAGCAAGGTAAGGGCCGTCTCGGACATGGAGGTCGCGCAGCTCAAGTCCTGGGTAAAGTGAAGCCGTGGCCCTCGACGCGGCCCCTCACGGCTTGAGTCTCGGCTATCGGTCTGGGGGCTGCAAGACAGGACCGACATAGCAACTCCTGCAAATAAGAGTGCCTCTCAGGATCCCTGAGAGGCACTTTCCATCTCCGTGATTCCACAGGCCTTAGCGGCCCGGCGGACCTTGGCCTCCACCAGGGCTGTCGTCTTCTTCCTCGACCTGACGCTCTTCAGGCTCGGCCGTAGGCTCCTTGGTTGGCTCCTCTGACTCGGCCTGCGACTCGTCGTCGGCCGGTGGCTCATCCTCAGGCGACGGACCCGCCGGAGGCGGAGGTGGCAACGGCTGCTGCGCTCGGATGACGATGAAGTAGTAGGCCGCTCCACCTCCACCGGCGACTACTATCAGGCCGATGATTATGATGAGCACAATCGACGTGCCCTCGTCAGGCTCAACTACAGGCACTGCGGGCGTTGCCGTCGACGTGGGCGTGGGCGGCGCCGACGTGGCGGACGGTGTCGGGACCACGACGGCAGAGGTCGGCGTCGGCACAGCGGTGGCGACCGGCGTCGGCGTCGCCGGAGGCCTGGAGGTTGCGGTCGCCGTTGCCGCAGGGGTCGCCCTGGGAGTCGCGGTGGCGGTCGGAGCAACTGTCGGCGCCACCGTCGGTGCCACCGTCGGTGCCGCCGTCGGTGCCACCGGAGCAGGTGTAGGCGTTGCCGTCGCCCTGGGAGTCGCGGTGGCGGTCGCTACAGAAGGCGGCCTGGCCGTCGGGGTATTCGTCGGCGTTGCGGTCGGAACGGGTGTCGCCGTCGCAGTGGGGGTGGCTGTCGCCGCCGCCCCGACCGCGAAGTTACCCACGTGCCGGTCGATGCGTACCTCGTAGCCGCCCTGGCTGGCGGCAACATCAAACGACAATGGCACCGTAACACCGGGTGCTATGAGGACACTCTGTGTGCTGTGCACCAGGGAGTTGAGCCAGAGCGCCGCGACATACTGCAACGTACTTGACGTCAGATTCGTGACCTGAACCTGGACGGTCACGCTTCCACCCTCCTGGATCACGGTTTGCGACAAGAACGGCTCGACCTTGTCCACTCGGAACTGTACTTCAGGTGCCTCTGTATTTCCTGTAATCGACCAGGTCGAGAAGCCGGGGATCGCCAGGCTAAAGAAAATGCGCTCTTCGTCCTCCCGTACGCGCTTGACGAGAGAGGGCTGCCATGCTTGCTGCACCTCGTCGAAGCGGCTGAAATGTAGGGACCATTCGTGAATCTGGTTCGCATCGAGCCAGGATTTCGCGATGGAAAGCGTGACGTGGCTCGTGATGATATCCACGTCCTCCAGCCCCTCGCGAGTGAACCTGACGTACCCCTGGGTGACAGGGTTACCCTCAGCATCCACTTCTGTGTATAGGGTGCGGCCTGACCGCAAGTCTGGCACGTCCGGTGCGACCAGGTTGTTCACGTCTATACGGGCTCCAACCGGAGCAGTGGCGAACTTGCCAAGTATCTGGTGGATCGGATCGGGCGATCCCAGGGCTGCCCATTCTGCGAGCCCAGACGCGTCCATCCCGACTTGAGGCTGTTCTTCCGGCACCCAGAGCTCCGTTTGTATGAACTCTCCTAGGCGCTCAAGAGCCTCCGGGTTCCGGGCGGGCCCTCTTCCCAGCGCATCTACCGTTGCGCCCGTGTTTCGCTTCGCCGCCGACTTCATCGCGTTGCCGGTGGCCTCAGCATCCTGCTTCGTGGAGCTAGTAAGGGCGTCGCCAACTGCTTGGGGGTCTCGTGCCGCCGACTCAGCAATAGCGGCCCCCGTCGATTCAGGGTCCGCCTTGGCAGCATTCGCCAGCGCTTCACCAGTGGCCACCGCGTCAGCATTGGCCGCGCTGGCGATTGCATGACCGGTGGAGACAGGGTCATCTTGCGCGGCCCTTGCAACGACCCTACCGATGGATTCTGGGTCCTGCTTTGCGGCATTGGCGATCGCGTGACCCGTGGACTCTGGGTCCGCAGCCGCTGCCTTGGCGATGGCCCTACCAGTGGAATCCGAGTCTTCCTGAGCAGCCCATGCAAGTACGTGCCCGGTAGACTCCGCGTCCTGTTGGGCAGCCGTCACCAGTGCGAGACCGGTCGCTTCTGCGTCTTCCTTGGCCGCGCTGGCGAGGGCCTTGCCGATCTGCTCCGGGTATTCCTTAGCTGCCTGGGCCAGGGCACGGCCAACTGCGACCGGGTCACTCTTTGCGGCTTCCGCTAAGACCTTACCGGTTGCGACAGCATCGGACCTGGCCGCCTCAGCGATCGCTTTGGCGGCGGCGACCAAGTCGGCACCCGCGGCTTGTGCGACTGCCGCACCAGTGGCCTCCAGGTTCGCCTTCATTGCTTCGAGAATGATCTGGCCGGCCGCGACTGCGTCCTTGTCCGCGACATCGGCGAGCATCCGACCGGCCTTGGTCGCGTCCGTCGCTGTCATCTCGGCGATGATATTGCCCGCTACCTCGGGGTCGGTCTGTGCGATGCTCCATAGGATATCGGCTGCGGCGTCGCGGTCGGATTCGGCAGCGTCGGCCAGCGCGTCGGCTGCCGCTTTGATGTCGGTAGTCGCCAGTGCCGCCAAGCCGACGGCGGCCGCCCCGGTGTCCGCCAGCAAACCCTCTGTAGTCACAGGCGTCGGGACAGCGGCCGCAGGGGCCGCAGCGGCCGCAGCGGCCGGAGCAGGTGTCGGCGTTGCCGTAGCTGGTATGAAAAAAATAGGCGCTGATGTCGGTGTCACCGTAGGCGTTGCTGTTGGTGCTGAGGGCGCCTTTGCAGTCGTGCAAGCATCATCCGAGGCTGTGGCTGCAGCCCCCGCAGCGGCTGAGAGGTCAACGATCAAGTCGACTCGCTCGGCAGCGCCCGAAGAAAAGGGAATGGACGTGCGGGGACTGCTATCTATGGGCGCACCGGCTGCTGTTTTTCTTTGAGCTGTGGCCTGTATTCCCGAGACAAAGAAAACGACAGCTT
>CAZJDV010000030.1:0-8371 GCA_964544865.1 uncultured Dehalococcoidia bacterium
AAGCTCTGCTGGCGCACACGACCGGCCTGGACGCCATCCTCGTCAGCTCCCGATGCGACATGCACACTCCAATCGCCACAAAGGTCGCGGCGACGGGACTGCCGCTCTACCTGGAGAAGCCCGTCTCGGTGTCGTACGAGCAGCTTGCCGCGCTGCGGGACGCCTATCGCGGCCGGGAGGGATCGGTCGTCGTCTCCTTCGGATTGCGCGCGACTCCGCTGTTCCAGAAATTCCTGGACGTGGTGCGCAGCGGGCGGCTGGGCGTGATAAACCAGCTCCAGGCGATCAACAACGTGCCCTACGGCGGCGTGTACTACCACCGGTTCTACCGCGAGTACGAGATCTCCGGCGGACTGTGGCTCCAGAAGGCTACTCACGACTTCGACTACATCAACGCTGTCCTTGGCCGGCCCGTCATGATTACCGCCATGATGACGCGCAAGGTGTACGGCGGCGGCATGGCCCACGACCTGTGGTGCTCATCGTGCGACCGGGCTGGGACATGCCCTGAGAGCCCTCAGGGAGTGGCGCGCCGGGGCGACGACGGGGGTATGGGTAAGGTCGACCACCTCTGCGCGTTCGGCGACGGGATCAGGAACCAGGACGCGGGCTCGGCACTGATCATGTACGAGGGCGGCGTCCACGCGAGCTACGCCCAAAACTTCGTGTCGCGCCGGTCCGCGGCGACGAGGGGAGCGACGGTCACAGGCTACGAGGCCACGGCCTCATTCGACCTCTTCACCAGCAAAGTGCGGGTAATAGACCATCATAATGACCGAGTGGACGACATCGAGGTGAAGGTCGCGGGCGGCCATCACGGCGGCGACCACGTGCTCGCCCGAAACTTCGTGGACGTCTGCATGGGCCGCGCGGAGTCCCGCTCCGGCCTCAACGACGGACTGCTGAGCGCCGCCATGTGCCTGGCGGCCCGCGAGTCCGTCCACCGCCAGACCTGGCGGCCCATCCCCGACATCCGCTCCGACGACTTCCCGAACACCCGCGACCCCGCCTACACAACGCCCGCGGACCTGGAGCCGGTGGCGCCCTAAAGTGGGGTCGGGTACGACCAGGGCACCGAGCTTGAGGAGCGCCAACCGTACCGACCGCACGGTGCTGAGCCCTTACTGAGAGTCCCATCCTCGTATGTCACGCTAACCGAATAGAGGAACTGGTACGCGCTCATCTGGCCCAAATACTTGAAATTATCTCGAACATCCGCTACGGCATCGCCGGTCTAATCATGCGACCGAAGATAGTCATCGAAACTCCCGTGCTTTTCGTCCAACTCCAGCATTCGATTCGCGTTGTAGACGATGGCGTCCAACTTGCCTCGATGGCGGATCACGCTCCGATCGGAGGCGAGACGGTCGATGTCGTCCGAGGATAAATTGGCGACCGCCAGCGGGTCGCCCCCCGGAAGACGTCGCGAATTCCAGTCCACTTGAACTCCTCCACTCTCCAAAGAGATCCCCACTCAAAATACCGTCTGGCTCATAACTTCTAGGTAGTCGGACAGGCTCTTCGGACGGATTCGTGGGGGACTGCCCATCATCGTTGACCTCCGTGTGGCTGCGTGACGTGCTTTACGGAGACTGTGCCCCGCTGATCCAACGAGGTCACCTTCCCTTAGTCAGATCGTGGTTGATGACGCCATATCGGCCGTCTCCGCAACTCAGAACGCAGCCTCACCGCCTGCTGGTCGCCATCGGAAACATTCATCGATCTCTCACCCCGGGTAACGGCCCGCTACCGATCCTCCTAACCCTTCACCCACCCCTTCGCCCGCTGTACGGCGCGCTTCCACTCGCCGTACAGCGCATCACGCTCGGACTGTCTCATATTCGGCTCGAACCTGGCGTCGCTGCGCAAATGGTCCGCGATCTCATCCGTGCCGCTCCAGAAGCTCACGGTGAGGCCGGCCAGGTAGCCCGCGCCCAGGGCCGTCGTCTCGGCCACGGCACAGCGCTCTATGGGCGTGTCCAGTATGTCGGCCTGGAACTGCATCATCACGGTGCTGGCCGTGCCCCCGCCGTCCACGCGCAGCAAGGGTATCGGAATGCCCGTGTCCGCCACCATCGCCTCGATGACGTCCCTGGTCTGGTAGGCGCTCGACTCCAGCGCGGCGCGGGCGATGTGACCTCGGCCCGTCCCCCTGGTGATGCCCACGATGGTTCCCCGGGCGTTCATGTCCCAGTGGGGCGCGCCCAGTCCGGTGAACGCGGGGACCATGTACACCCCCCCGTTGCCGGGGACCGACCCCGCCAGGCTGTTGATCTCCGAAGCCTCCCCGATCAGCCCAAGGCCGTCGCGGAGCCACTGTACTGTCGCGCCGGTGGCGAATATGCTGCCCTCCAGGGCGTAGGCCACGTCCCCGCCGATGCCCCAGGCGATGGTGGAGATCAACCCCGCGCCGGACGAGACCCGCCGCCCACCTGTGTTCATCAGCACGAAGGAGCCCGTGCCGTAGGTGTTCTTGACCATCCCCGGCCGGAAGCACGCCTGGCCGAAGAGCGCCGAGTGCTGGTCGCCCGCCACGCCCGATATGGGGACGGCCCGGCCCCCGAAGAGCTCGCCCGCCGTCTCGCCATACAACTCGCTGGAAGATCTCACCTCGGGCAGCATCGCGAGGGGGATTTCCAGCTCACCCAGCAGCTCCTGGTCCCAGGACAGGGTGTCGATGTTGTAGAGCATTGTCCGCGAGGCGTTGGTCACGTCGGTGGCGTGCACCGCGCCGCCGGTCAGCTTCCACATCAACCAACTATCGACGGTCCCAAAGAGCAACTCGCCCCCCTCGGCCCGCCGCTGGGCGGAGGGGATGCTGTCCAGTATCCAGCGTATCTTCGTCGCAGAGAAGTAGGCGTCGATGGGCAGTCCCGTCTTCGCCCTCACGGTGTCTGTGAGCCCCCTGCGCTTCATGGCCTCGCAGAGGGGCGCCGTCCGGCGGCACTGCCACACGATGGCGTTGGCGACGGGCATGCCGGTCTGCCTGTCCCAGACGATGGCCGTTTCGCGCTGGTTGGTAATCCCGATGGCCTCAACCTGGCCCGAGTCGATACCGGTGCTCGAAAGCAGCTCGCCGATCATGGCGACGCACGAGCCCCATATCTCCTCGGGATCGTGCTCGACCCAGCCCGGCCCCGGATATATCTGGGCGATCTCCCGGCTCGCCTGCCGGACGACATGCCCCGCGCCATCCAGAAGCAACGCGGTCGTGCCCGTCGTCCCCTGATCGATCGCCAGAATGTACCGTGCGCCGCTCAAGCCCACTCCCTCCAGCACCTATGTAGGCACGGCGGGCGGGGTTGTGTCAACCGCCGGTCTTCGCCCATAATTGGCGGTGTCCCGCGCCCAGACGCCCAACATGACGCCGGAGAACGCGTGGCATTGGAGGGAAAATCGATGGGCTTTTCCGCCGAGATGCGAGAGAATTCGGTCCCGTCCCGTGACATGGAGAAGCGCCATCCTTTCGTGGCGGGGATCGGCGACGGGACGCTTTCCCTGGACAGGTTCCGCTACTACATGAGACAGGACTACCTGTTCCTGGTCGACTTCTCCAGGGTGATCGCGATGGCTGCGGCCAAGGCTCGATCCGTTGACGACATGGGGTGGTTCGCCCGTCTGCTTCACGAGACC
Source organism: uncultured Dehalococcoidia bacterium (assembly GCA_964544865.1). Taxonomy (GTDB): domain Bacteria; phylum Chloroflexota; class Dehalococcoidia; order Lucifugimonadales; family CAJWER01; genus CAZJDV01. The sequence goes on from CAZJDV010000030.1 coordinate 3,634, forward strand.
CTGAACAGCGAGATGTCGCTGCACGTCGTATTTTGTGGTGATTTCGGCATATCCGAGGAGGAGTTGATGGCGACCGAGCCCTCCCCGACGACGCTGGCCTACACGCGACACCTGATCGGGGCCGCCTACGCCGGCGATGCAGGAGAGATCGCCACGGCCATGCTGCCGTGCTCGTGGGGCTACTCCGAGATCGGCCGTATGCTGGAGGACCGGGGCGCACCGGAAGACCAACCCCTGTACAGCCGATGGATCGCGATGTACAGCTCGCCAGAGTTCGCCGAGTTGGCGGAGTGGCTGCGCTCCTACGTCGACCGCGCCGCAGAGGCCACCGGCGCCGAGGGCCGCCGGCGCATGGAAGAGCTGTGGGTCGCCAGCAGCCGCTACGAGTACATGTTCTGGGATGCCGCGTACCGCATGGAGGAGTGGCCTGTGTGAGGGCTTTATGGCCCCCATTATCGGCCGGGGACCTGCCGCCGGTACACGTACCGCCCCTCTACGCTCTCGCGGTTGAGCATCCGGCTCGGGTGCAGGCCCTCGAGAATCAACTCCACCGCAGAGGCGAATGAGGCTGGGTCATCAGCGAGGCCCAGCCTCAGGACGAGCTCCGAGCGGTCAAGGGGCTCTCCAAGCTGGTCCACATATGACGCCGAGGGGAACTCGCTGCCCACCTCCATCACAAGGTGCTCCTCGAACATGTCCAGCAGGTCCCGAAACTCCTCGACCGCGAAATTGCGGCCGAAGACGTTCAGCACCGCTCTCTTGATGAGGTCGTCCACGACCTTGGCCTCACGGCCCTCCTCCACCGTCTCCAGCTCGATCTTGCCCGCGGTCGAGGCGTGGATACTGGGCAGGTCGCTGACGCGGGGAGACGCGGGCTCGTTGCATCGCAGACCGCGCTTGAACGCGTTTCCAAGGAGGGTCTCGTAGTTCGAGATGGAGACCTGCAGGCTGACGCCGGACCGCTGGTTGACCTCGAGGCTGAGGCGGGCCAGAGCAGTAATCTCGGCTACGATCTCTTTCATGTACTCCGGCACGGCGACCCTGTCGGCCGCGTCGGGGAAGCGCTTGTACTCCTGTTCTACGATGGAAATCTCGTCCCCGGCGCTCTTCGGGTAGTGAGTGCGGACCTGCGCCCCGTACCTGTCCTTGAGCGGCGTGATGATCCGCCCGCGGTTCGTATAGTCCTCCGGGTTCGCGCTGGCCGTCAGGTACACGCCCAGGGGCAGCATGATCCGGTAGCCCTTGATCTGGATGTCCCTCTCCTCCATCAGATTGAATAGGCCAACCTGGATGCGCTCGGACAGGTCCGGAAGCTCGTTGATGCAGAAAATACCGCGATTCGTGCGAGGGATCAGGCCGTAGTGGATGGCTAGCTCGTCGGACAGGTATCGCCCCTGGCCACCTTGATGGGATCGATCTCGCCGATCAGGTCCGCGACGGTGATGTCCAACGTCGCCAGCTTCTCGCCGTATCGGTCTTTCCTGCCGAGCCAGTCGATCTCGACGTCGTCGCCGTCGGCTGCGACCAGCGCCTTGCACCGCCTGCAGATCGGACTATAGGGGTTGTCGTTGATCTCGCAGCCCAACACATAGGGTATCGCCTCGTCGAGGAGGGTCACCATCCGCCGGATGATCTGGGATTTCGCCTGTCCCCGCTCTCCCAGCAGGATCAGCTCCTGTCCAGCGAGGATGGCGTTCTCGATCTGTGGAATGACCGTCTCGTCGAACCCGATGATGCCGTGGAAAAGTTCGTCGCCGCTCTCGATCTTGGCGATGAGGTTCTTGCGGAGCTCCTCTCGGACGCTCAGTACTTCGTAGCCGCTATGGCGGAGCTCTCCGATCGTCCTCGCCGGTCCATTGCCAGACATGTTCCTGCCTCCCGTCACGTCCTGGTCCGAGAGCGACCATCGGTCCGGTCTGACATAGCTCACAACCCTTCGCAAGATATGGGTGCGGAAGTCACATCAGGATTTATCGCGGTCACTACCTGGCGCCGCCGGGCGGCGCAGGTGGAGTACGAGTACAGGCCTTCCGCGACACCGTACAACCTATTACGCCCTACGTACAACAACCGATTCCAGCGGGAGACCGCGCCGATAGAGAGATTCGTGGAGACCAGATGCTCAACCGAGGCCCGACATCGGTTACAATTGAGTACGCCAATATGGAGGCATGAGCCATGGTACTGACCTCTCTTCTAATCGCCATCGGCAATCCCGGCGAACCAGAGGTCACCGAGCAGATCGAGTTCCTGATAAACTCTGGAGCGGTGCATTCGGTCGTACCTGCGGAGGTCCTGAATCGCCTGGGAATAGTGCCGCTGGGCAGCCAGGAATACAGGGTGGCGAACGGCGGGAGGAGCGTGCGCCGGCAGGGCATCGCCCTGTTCAAGTACAAGGACCGGATTGGCGGTGCGGACGTCATCTTCGGCGAGGAGGGTGACAGCAACCTGCTGGGCGCCACCACGCTGGAGTCCCTCGATCCTATCAAGCGAGAGCTCCGGCCGCCGCCGATGGTGCTCTAGGCGGGACCGCGCTCCCGAAAGATCTCGACGGCCGCGTGGGAGAGTATGCTTCCCTTGATTGGTACCTCGGGCTTCATGACCTTCACCCGGATGGCATCCACCGAATACTCGTTCAGGACCCGTTGGGCTATGGTCTCCGCCACTTTCTCCAGCAGCGTGCGCCTCGTGCCCTCCAGGACCTGCTTGGCCAGCCTGAAAAGCTTGGAGTAGCTGATAGTGTCCGCGAGGTCGTCGGTGGTCCCCGGCTCGCGAAGGTCACAGTAGACATCCAGATCGACGACGAAGCGCTGCCCCACCTCCTGCTCCGCGCTGCTCGCGCCGTGAAATCCGTAGAACACCATTCCTCTCAGCATTATCTTGTCCCGCGCCACGTTTACTCCTCAGAACTTCGGTCGGAATTGCCGGATGGCACGCGGTGTCCGCCCCGCCGCGGACACTCTCATCTTGATTTCTCTGCAAGCTCTAGGATACTACGCGCCCGTCGCACCACGGGCACGTCAATCATTTTCCCGTCCAGCGACGTCGAGGCGCGGCCAGAGCGCTCCGCCTCCTCAAAGGCCGCCACCACGCGGCGGGCACGCTCAATCTCAGCATCGGACGGTGTGAATACGTCGTTGATGATGCCGATCTGAGACGGATGAATCGCGAACTTGCCGACGAAGCCCAGACCTCGTGCGGTGAGGGTGTCGCGCCGCAGAGCCTCCGGGTCGCGAAACGCGACGTAAGGCGTGTCCAGCGCCTGCACGCCCGCGGCCCGAGCCGCCACGCACACCACGCTCCTCGGATAGGCCAGCTCGGCTCCGCCCTCGGTGCGCTCGATCGCCATGTCGTTCGCGTAATCTTCGCCGCCGAACGCCACCGCGACGACCCTCGGCGAGGCGCTGCATATCTCGTAGGCGTGCACGACGCCTCCGGCGGTCTCGATCCAGGGCACGAGCTTGATCCCACCGGCCTCCAGACCGGCCTCCTTTTCGACCCGCTCTACGATGCTGGCGATACGGCGCACCTCGCCGGAATCGCCAACCTTGCCCACGGTGACTCCGTATATGTGGGGTCCGATAACCGCGGCCAGGTCGTCTTCCATCATGCCGGTATCCGCGGCGTTGACCCTCGGGATGACAGCCGCCGCTGCCCTGGCCAGCCTGGGTAGTAAGGACGAAACGGTGCTGCGGGCGCTGTCTTTCTCGCCTAGGGGCACCGAGTCTTCCAGGTCGGGTATCAGGGCGTCCGGGGCGAGGCCCATCGCCTTTTCCAGCATGCTCGCCCGGTTGCCCGGTACGAAGAGGGGGCTTCGAATTGGGATCATGGACGCCGCCACACCTTGTCGTGCAATGAGAGAGCGGCCTCGGTTCGCGCGGGAGGGCCGTCCTCGTGTCGTCCGCACGAGTATATCACGGCGGCGAGCCCGGCCTCTCTGGCGCTCGTTGACACCCGGAAATGCCCCGTGGTATAACCGCCTCGTCATGAACGAAACGACCGTAGGAAATCCAGAGTCAGGGATTCCGAGGATCGAGGTCATAGGGGTCACGGGTCTCCCGGAGGTCCGTCCCGGCGCACGTCTCGGGGAGGCCATAGCCGCGGCCTGCGCGTCCCAGCGGACTGCGCTTGAGGACGGCGATGTGCTCGTTGTCACCCAGAAGATCGTATCGAAAGCCGAGAACATGGTGGTCTCTTTGAGCACGGTGGAGCCTTCCCTCTTCGCCGAGAGGTTCGCCGCTGAGTGCGGGCGGGACCCAAGGCTGATAGAGTTGGTGCTCAGGGAAAACCGCGCGATCGTTAGGATGGACCCGGACAGGGGGATTCTGATTACCGAAACGAGACACGGGTTCGTCTGTGCCAACGCCGGCATCGACGCATCCAACGTACCCGGCGACGACATGGTCTCGCTGCTGCCTGCAGATCCGGACGAGTCAGCCCGCAGGATCCTCGGCGAACTTCGCGAAGCCGCCCCCGGCATCGAGGCAGCGGTGGTCATCTCGGACACCTTCGGCCGGGCCTGGCGGGAGGGACACGTCAATTTCGCCATCGGCGTCGCCGGGATGGAGCCTTTCCGAGACTATCGAGGCTCCCAGGATGCTGTCGGTAAGACACTGGGAGTCACGAGGATCGCCGAGGTGGACGAGATGGCCGCCGCCGCCGAGTTGGTCATGGCCAAGGCAAGGAGCATTCCGGCGGCCATCGTCAGAGGACACCGGTTCGCTCGCGGCGGCGGCGG
>CAZJDV010000030.1:8381-16896 GCA_964544865.1 uncultured Dehalococcoidia bacterium
CGGTTCCGGTGAGCTGATCAGGCCGCGTTCCTCAGACCTGTTTCGATAGAAAGTGACACACAAAAGCGCCACGGATACAGTGATCGTGGCGCTTTTCACTGGCTCAGTGAGGGTTTGGCTGGCTACTCGTCGCCGTCCACGCTCTTGCCTCGCTGCATCTGCGATACGGTCGGAACCCCCGAGCCGCGGCCCATCTGCTCTACGGACATGTCGTAGCCCCAGGCGGAACCTTCGATGTAGTTCAGGAACTCCCTCTGCTCACCACAGACCCGGCACACGCCGTCACTCGACGGGCCATTGGGCGAGTCTATCAACCACTGATGTTGGCAACCGGGCTCCTCCAGAAGTTCCGTTCCTGCTATCGCCTCAACTGCCGATGATGACGTTTCCACTGTCGTTGGTGCCTCCTTTTCGTCGTCGGTATACGTGAATTAAATCGCCTGAATTTCCTTATCGGCTACGAAATCTATCAAACCATCCCGCAGATGTCAAGACCGCGCGACACCCTTCTTTCCGTCAATTTATACAACGCTGCCTATTTCGATGAGGTTATGGGTCAGTACGGTTTTCGCTCCCGGTCGCCTGCGGCCGATATTCAACCCGGACAGAGTCACGCGACGTCCGTACTGGCCTTGCGCTTCTTAGGCCGCCCGGGTTTGAGCCTTGCCTTGGAAACGGCGAACTGCGGCCTGGATGAGCCAATATTAACGGTGTGCCCGCACTGGAGACACCGCCAGTACCCGCCAAATCGGTCCTGGACTTCGCTCATGTCGCCCTTGCACCTGGGACATGCTTTGAAGTTCACCATTTATTCACCACCTACGAATCGGTGTTTCCTCATAATTCCGGTGGAGGCTCACACCAACTTGGGACACTTAATTTTAGAACAAATGCGCCGATATGCCAAGCTTAATACGCATTGTTGCGTATAATGTATTTGTACCAGATATTCGTTGACAATGCTAGCGCCAGATCGCTATACTCAAAGCAGGGCAAGCCTGGGAAGGGGAAAGAGGTCATGGAAGGCACGCGGCTCCGGATTCTTCAATTGCTGCAGAAGCACAGTAACTGCACCGTGGATGGTCTGGCCAAGTCCGTAGGTCTGGCTCCGGCGACCATACGGCGTCACCTGGACATATTGCAGCGCGACCAGCTCGTGACCTACGAGGAGGTCCGCAAAAAGACGGGGCGCCCGGAGTACTCTTTTTTCTTGACGGAGGCCGGGCAGGAGGCCCTTCCAAAGGACTACTCGGGGCTTCTGGGCATGGTCGTAAAGGAGTTGTCGGGCCTGAAATCCGAGGACACTAGCGAAAGGAACGGTCAGCAGATCCTCGAAATCGTGTTCGAGCGCCTCGCGGGCGCGGTGGCCACGTCCTACAAGAGCGAGCTCGTCGGCAAAGACCTGGGTCAGCGATTGGCTGTGCTGACCAGTTATCTCGAAAAAAACGACTTCTCCCCGCAGACAGAAGTATCCGGTGGCAATCTGCAGATTCGATTACTCAACTGTCCGTTTAGGGCCGTGGCGCTTCGCCACGAAGATGTCTGCGGGTTCGACCGCAATGTGATCTCGTCATTGCTCCATAGGCAGATCACGCAGCAAAGCTGCATCAACCACGGCGACGGCGGCTGTAGCTACGCCACCAAGCTGGCGGCCAACGAACCGGAGCAGTCGATGTCTGTGCTGTCCGCCTAGCAGGCGGCTGAACCACCCTCTCAGCCATCCCGCCCATCCATTTCCCCTGTAGAGAATGGATGGATTTCATGTGCGGGAATACCCTCACTCAACCCGCCACAATGCCCCATCGGGTCGCTACCCCGCTAACACCCAATACCCAGCACCCGCTTCACCCCGTACCCCATACCCTTACCCCCCTCCCGCCTCGTAGAGGCCGGCCGCCACCCTCGTGTCGGCGGCGGTGTTCCAAAAGGTGGTAAACACCCTGGCGCCGCCGGAGTTGTGCTCCACGATCTCGTCGATGCTCGATTGTATATCCGTAACAATCATGTCCGGGATCCGGCTGGGGAACATTCGGTGGATATCGTCCAGGTACCAGCCGAATTGGAGCAGCGGCGCCGCTATCACCGCGACATCTCGCTCCGGCTCCTCGACATACCGCACGTACCATAGCGAGAAGACGTTCTTCTCACTGCTGCTCACCACCACGGCGCCTTCAGGCACGTAGTCCAGGATTTCCTTTGCGTGGTCGTAGGCGCTGCGGTCGTCGCTGAGGTCCTGGGAATCGTAGTTAAGCACCACGGACGTTGCCGGCAGCAGTCCGAACGCGAGCAGGCCGAGGATCAGCGCCGGGCGCGCCGCCAGTATCCTCAGCCGTCCCGACATGGAGCCGTCGGCGACCCGCGGGATCCAGTTGCTCGTTATCCAGAAAAATCCGACACCCAGCCAGATGGCGAATATCAGAAACGCGGGTATCATCAGGACCTCGAAATCCACGGAGTTGTACAAGATCGCGTACACGCTCAACAGCGCGATGGACGACAGCGAGGCGGTGAGGAAGGCTGGCACGCGCGACCGCATGGCTCTGAACGCCATGATCCCGATAAACAGTCCAAGGGGATTGAATTGGGAGAACACCAGCTCGGCCCAGACGGTAAGCCGGGAGGCGATGCCGCCCGCGGCCACACCGAACACGTACTCCTGGTAGGGCCGGGCCGTTAGCATCCAGACGGCGCCTTGCAGGGTGTCGGCATGGCCCCAGTTCACGACCGGGTCCTGAGCGGCCCGGATGGGGAGGTAGGCGTAAACAGATATCCCTATCAAGAAGGCGATAATCATCCACGGGGAGGCAAGCCTGCGAAGACCGAGAGACCGCCAGAGCCAGTACAGCAGCGGTGCCGCCACCGCCAGCAGCGTTAAGTGATTGCCCAGTCCGATCCCCAGGACAAGCCCGAATAGAGCCAGTTTCACAGGGGTCGCCGCCAGCCCAGTGGTCCCAGCCGCGGACGACCAGAGGGCCAGCCTCGCCGCAAGCAGCAGCAACAATGCGGCGAACAGGGCGTTGAGAGCGTAGACTTCGGTGATGACCGCCTGCGACCAGAGCAGTGGAGACGTGGCGATGACCGCGCTGCCAAGCGCCGCGCCCGTAACCGCAAGGCCTGCGGAGGCGCCCGGCTTCACCGCCAGGGCGACCCGCACGATGACCCAGTAGATGACATAGACGCATAGCGAGGCCAGAACGGCCGATAGCAGGTTCCCGCGGAATGCGAAGTCTCCGATGGGGACCAGCGTGGCGAAGGACCTCAACAGCAGCGTGTATGCGGGATAGCCCGGTGGATGGGGAATACCAAGGCTGTGGGCGGCGACCAGAAGCTCCCCTCCGTCCACACCCTTCTGGTCCCACCCCCAGGTGAGCGTGGGCGCAAGGGTGGACAGGTAGAGGGCGAAGGACGCCAGCAGGACGGCTATTCCCACCCATCGGGGCACTGATCTAAGTTGGTCCAGGTTCATTGCGATCGGCTATATGTTACAGGATATGATCGCCAAGAGAGCAGCCTTGGGACACCCAGGCCATGCGTCCTGCCGGTCCCCTTGCGGAGCTCGAAAATCGGGTATCGTCTCATCGACGGCATCACCCCCCCCCATCATGCGGCGAACGGGCCGCCCTGCGCTGGCCCCGATGTCGTGGATTTCACGAGGTTTTCAGCCGTTGTTACCCAGACCGAGGTTTGCTATACTAATGCCGCTTGGCGGTCTGCGGGTAGCCCGCGCCCCTGGGCGGGTTGAGAAATCGCCGGACCCCTGACTGGGCGGCCAATAAATAAGGATACGCGGGACCTACGCCATAACGCATTCGACACCGGCGGAAGCGCGCGTCCACGCCCGCAAGGGAACCAAGGTAGAAGGAAAGGAGTGGGCCATTGAAGTGGATCGACTATGCCAGTCCCAATACGCTGGGGGAGGCACTGAGTCTCCTCGCCGACAAAGGGAAGAAGGCGCGAGCGATGGCCGGCGGGACCGACCTCCTCGTTCTACTCAGGGGCAACCCTGACCGAGTCGGCAATCCTGACCTGATAGTAGACATCAAGGCTATTCCGGAGTTGAACGTACTCTCGTACGATTCCAAGAAGGGCCTGACCCTGGGCGCCGCGGTGCCCTGCTACAAGATTTACTCGAACGAGGCGGTCGCTCAGGCCTATCCGGGCCTGATGGACGCGGCCGAGCTCATAGGTGGAACCCAGATTCGGGGCAGGGCATCCATCGGCGGCAATCTGTGCAACGCGACCCCGAGCGCGGACTCTATCCCCCCGCTTATCGTGCTTGGCGCGACCTGCAACATCCAGGGCGCCAACGGCTCTCGCGAGGTTCCCGTGGAGGACTTCTGCACGGGTCCGAGCCGTACCGTGCTGGAGCCCGACGAGCTGCTCGTCTCACTGCACATCCCCCCGCCCAGACCCGGCTTCGGAGCCCGCTACATACGCTTCATACCAAGGAACGAGATGGACATCGCCGTGGCGGGTGCGGGTGTGTCCGTGGAGTTAGAGAACGGGGTGTTCAAGTCGGCACGCGTCGCCCTCGCGGCGGTGGGGCCGACGCCAATTTTCGTCGAGGCGGCCGGAGAGGCGCTCGTGGGCAAGCCGGTGAACGACGAGAGCATCGCGGCGGCAGCTCAGATAGCCAGTGACACCGCCAGGCCGATTACCGACATGCGCGGCACCATCGAGTTCAGGAAGCACTTGTGCGAGGTTCTGACCAGGCGCGCCCTCAACACAGCAGTAGAGAGAGCCAAGGGAGGCCAGTAGATGCCCACGAAGACCCACGTTCAGACTCGGATCAATGGCGAAGACGTCGAGTTCCTTTGCGAGCCGAGGCAGAGCCTCCTGGAGTGTTTGCGGGACATCCTTGGCTTGACCGGCTCGAAAGAAGGGTGCAACGACGGCAACTGCGGCGCGTGCACCGTTAATTTCGACGGTCGTATCGTAGACTCCTGCCTCGTACTGGGCGTCGAAGCAGAGGGCAAAGAGATCATGACCATCGAGGGCGTCGCGAGCCCGCATGGTCTGCACCCGATCCAGCAGGCGTTCCTCGAGAACGCCGCCCTGCAGTGCGGCATATGCACGCCGGGATTCATCGTATCCTCGAAGGCGCTGCTCGACGCCGAGCCCGATCCCTCCGAGGGACGAATCCGGCTCTGGCTCGCGGGGAACCTTTGCAGGTGCACGGGCTATGACAAGATCGTGCGCGCCGTGATGGACGCCTCCGAAAAGATGGGAGCCGCCACTTAGCCGGCGACGGCCATAGGCCCGATAGCACCGGGCAACCGGGGAGGCCTGTCGTCTTAGCACGTATTCAAGGGCAAGCGCCCAGGCGTCCGAACTGTCCGATACACCCACCTTTGAGCGTGCCGGACCGCCCATACCGTTGGCGTTTTCCCAACCACGACCGGGAAACTTTGCTTTCCCTTCCGATCAGAGAAGGCCGGGCCGCAGACGAGGGCCCCTTTGACGGATATGTGTGGGTGTCCCGAATCCATGTGATTGTTGCGTTTTCTACCGAAAAAACGGGTGAGCGAGATGGCGTTTCAGCCGTGCTTCTAACGTTGGTAAACGTGGCCCAGGGCACTGGGCGATACAGCGAACGGAGGTGAGCTTTTGACGACGTACGAACGCCACGTGGTACTGTCGACCACAAAGTTTGACGTATTGGGCACACGCCCCGTCCGTCCCGACGCCACGGACAAGGTCACGGGACGTGCGAAGTTCGGCGCCGACCATGACATGACCGGGCTGCTGTACGGCAAGATACTCAGGAGCCCGCATGCCCACGGTCGAATCAAGTCGATGGACACGTCCAGGGCAGAGGCGCTTCCCGGTGTGCAAGCCATCGTGACCGCGAAAGACCTGCCGGAGACCGTCAACAAACCTGGTGAGAGGCAAATGACGCCGGGCGCTCTGGGGGCAGACCTGAAGTATCTGCGCGATCGGATCATGGCCGGCGACAAGGTCATTTTCAAAGGGCATCCGGTCGCTGCGGTAGCCGCGACGAGCGTTCACATCGCGGAGGAGGCCATCCAGCTCATCGATGTGGACTACGAGGTACTGCCCGCATCGTCCACTGTTCACGAGGCGATGAGGGAAGGCGCGTCGATAATACTCGAAGATCTGGAGTTCAAGGAGTTCGGCGAGAACACCGGAAAGACCGGCAACGTGGCCGAGCACACCCGGGACAAGAAGGGCGACATCGACAAGGGTTTCGAGGAGGCCGACGTCGTCGTGGAGCGGGAGTTCAACACGTCCACGGTCCACCAGGGCTACATCGAGCCTCATAACTGCACGGTGCAATGGAATGCGGACGGCAGGATCCTGGTGTGGAACAGCACGCAGGGACCGTTCAACGTGAGGGACGACACAGCGGCGACACTGGGCCTGCCGTCGACACGGGTCCGGCTCACGCCCATGGAGATCGGTGGCGCGTTCGGTGGCAAGTTCGAGCCCTACGCCGAGCCGGTGGCGGCGCTGCTGTCGAAGAGGTCCGGCCACCCCGTCAAGATCGTCATGACCCGCTCCGAGGAGTTCGAGAGCACCGGCCCGACACCCGGCGCGTACCTCAAAGTCAAGATCGGCGCGACCAAGGAAGGCAAGATAACGGCCGCGCAGGGCGACTTAAGGTTTGAGGCCGGGGCCTATCCGGGGTCGGTGGTCGGCGCGGCGGTCGAGTGTCTCTTCGCCCCGTACGATATCCCGAACATGACCGTGGACGGGTACGACGTGGTGGTCAACAAGACGAAGACCGCCGCGTACCGCGCTCCGGGCTCTACCAATGCCGCCTTCGCCACCGAGAGCGTTATGGACGAGGTGGCGGCGAAGATCGGCATGGACCCACTGGAGCTAAGGCTCTTGAACACGGCGAAAGAGGGTACCCGCAAACTGGACGGAACCTCCTACCCGCGCATCGGCTGCGTCGAGGTCATCGAGGCGATGAGGGCGCACCCGCACTACAGCGCGCCGCTCGAGGGACCGAACCGAGGCCGCGGGGTTGCCGTGGGCTACTGGATGAACGCCGGCCTCCAGTCGAGCGCCAATATCGCGGTCGAGAGCGACGGCACCGTGGCGCTTACGGAGGGCTCTCCTGACCTAGCCGGAAGCCGCAACGCCCTGGCCATGCAGGCGGCCGAGGCTCTCGGCATTCGCATCGAAGACGTGCACCCCTCGGTCGTGGACACGGACTCGATCGGGTACACGTTCGGTTCCGGCGGCAGCCGCGTCACATTCGCCACGGGCTGGGCCGTCTACGAAGCCGCCCAGGACGTCAAACGTCAGATGGTCGCACGGGCAGCCTTGATCTGGGGCGTGGACTCGGAAGACGTCGAGATGGAAAAGGGCGTGATCCGTTCCAAGACCGACACAGAGCTCAAGATGACATTCAAGGAGCTTGCGGCGGAGCTGAACGACACCGGAGGGCCGATCACGGGACGCGGCAACGTAGATCCCAAGGGCGCCGGGGTCGCCTTCGCCGGAAACATCGTAGACCTGGAGGTAGACCCGGAGACAGGCAAGATCGAGATACTCCGCTTCACCATCGTGCAGGACGCGGGAAAGGCCATCCATCCCAGCTACGTCGAGGGACAGTTGCAGGGCGGCGTCGTTCAGGGGATCGGCTGGGGACTGAACGAGGAGTACTACATCGACGACTCGGGCGGAATGCTCAACACGTCCTTCCTGGACTACCGGCTGCCCACCGCACTGGACATCCCGATGATAGATACGGTTATAGTCGAGGTGGCGAATCCGGGCCATCCCTTTGGCGTTCGAGGCGTCGGCGAGGTGTCCATCGCGCCACCTCCCGCGGCGTTGGCAAACGCGATCAACGCCGCCATCGGAGTCCGCATGGCGGCGCTGCCGATGAACCCAGGCGCGGTCATGGACGCCGTCTGGAAGAAGGCGACGTAGCGGGATGGCAACCGTCTTCATTCCGACGTCGATGCAGAAGCTGACCGGCGGGGAGGACAAGGTCGTCGTGCCGGGTCCTACGGTCCGGGAGATCGTGAGGAACCTAGACGCGGAGTTTCCGGGCATCAAAGAGCGCCTGGTTGACGGGTTCAAGATCAAGTCCAACATCTCCGTCGCAGTGGACGGCGAGATCAGCCCGCTGGGAATTCTGGAGAAGGTGGGCGAGGACAGCGAGGTCCATTTCGTAGCGGCGATTGGCGGCGGTCGCGGTGACCTCTGAGGCATTTGGCAGACGTTGGTTTGCGGCCTCACAGTCGAGGAAATGAACAATAAGGGCCGGCGCCACGACGAGTGAGGCGTCGGCCCTTCTCCTTGGGCTGATCCCATACCGTAGTTCGTGTTGACAGCTCAGTCATGCCGTAACGAGAGGGAAATATCATGGACGTGCCAAACGGCATCAAGGGCGTCATAGTCCCGATTCTGACGCCTCTGACGGATGACAAAACGGTGGACACCGGCTCGCTAAGACGGCTGGTGAATTACTTGATCGACAGCGGCGCGCACGGCATCTGGGCCGCGGGCACCACGGGCGAGTTCGCGGCATTGCCGG
>CAZJDV010000030.1:16906-25067 GCA_964544865.1 uncultured Dehalococcoidia bacterium
CGGACGTGCAGCGGCTGCTCTCCATAGAAACGGTCGTGGACGAGGTCGCCGGGCGGGTGCCCGTCATCGGCAATATCTCGGCCTCCGCCACACAGCTCACGGTCGATCTGGGCCTATCCGTCCAGGAGATGGGACTGGCCGGCATCGCCACCACCCCACCCTACTACTATCCGTGCGCGCAGGACGAGCTGCTGGACCACTATCGGTACATCAGGGACCGGGTTGGGCTGCCCCTCTGGATATACAACATACCCATCACCGTCAAGACAGTGGTGGAGCCGGCGACGATCGCCACCCTGGCGGCCGAGGGGACGGTGGCCGGCATCAAGGACAGCTCGGGCGCGGGGGAGCTGCTGGCGCACCTCAACGTCCTGTGCGAAATGGGAAACATAGACCTGCTCCGGTTCATCGGGACCGTTTTTCGCATCGGGACCACGGGGGCCGTGGGAGCGCACGGCGTTATCCCCAGCATCGCGAACCTGGCGACGGCCATCGCCTCCGAATCTTGGGAGGCAGGCGAGGCGGGCGACATCAATACCGCGCGTCGATTGCAAGGAAAAGTGGCCGTGGCGTCGAAGGTCACCAGGCTGGCGAAGGGTGGAGGGCCAAATGCGGCCACCCTCTCCGGAATGAAGTCCGCGCTTAAGATCATGGGCGTCATCGACCACGACACCTTGACCCGGCCGTTGAGGGGTCTGACACAGGAAGAGAAACAGCAAATACCCCCCATACTGGAGGAGCTTGGACTCCCATTCTGAGCGGGCGGAGAGCCGAAGCGTCCTCGGACGACACGTTCGGTAGCGCCGTAATCTGATAGACTTTTGTACGGTCCTCTGCTATGATAATCTGGCCGTTCGGGCCAGTAAAAGTTACGTAGAATAACAATATTCTACGAGATGTGCCATATCCCCTCGAAGTGGAGGGCGTCATGGGCCCCGATCAGTTCACATTTACGAAGTTCGCCAGCAACCCATTCTACCGGACACAGAACGCCAATCTGATCGATATGGCGGGCGTGGGTTCGGGACAGAGGATCGTGGACCTGGCGTGCGGCAACGGCGGCGTGACCAGGCTGATCGTCGAGCGACTGCGGGGCGCCAGGGACTCCGTGATAATCGGCATCGACCACTCCTCGGAGATGCTCAAGCTGGCGATGGAGGAATTCAACGGCGCCAAGAACGCGGCGGTGCAGTTCGTGCAGAGCCAGGTGGAGCACGTGTCGGAAGCAGTCAAGGAATCGGTGGACACAGTCTTCTTATGCAACGCAATTCACTACATTCCCGACAAGAGCGAGTTGCTATCGGAGATCTCAAAGATGCTAAAGCCCGGCGGCAAGTTGGCCTTCAACACTTCGTTCTACGACGGTGCGCACCCGCCCGAGACCATCCTGTTCGCCCGCAAGTGGATGATGCGCTCCGCCAGGATACTGCGTCGCGAGTACGGTTTGTCGCCGGTCAGGTCCGACAAAGTAGAGTCGCGCAGGCAGCTAACGCCGGAGGAATATCGAGGGCTTCTCGAGGGGCACGGCTTCCGCATCGCCAAGCAGGAGATCGAGACCGTCCAGGTACCCATCGACGGGTGGCGTGACATCAGCGCGTTCAAGGACTTCATCGACGGCGTAATGCCGGGCGTTCCCCTGGACAAGGCCAGCGCCGCCCTGCAAAAGGGCTGCGAGCAGGTCTTCCAGGAGATGAAGCTGGACTTCGTCCCCCGCAACTGGCTGCGAGTCGTGGCGGTCAGGGCGTAGAGAAGGGTACGAGGTAGAGGCTGCGGGGTACCGAGATGCGGATGGCCCCGGTGCGGCGCCTCCCAATGTACCGATACCCCTTGACACGTTCACCGCTCATTCTTTATTTCCTGTATCCCGTACTCCTTCCCCGAACACGAAGTCGATCTCAAACATGTGGCACGCCTCAGTCGACATACCTACTCTCTCGTAGGTGCGGCGTGCCCCGGGGTTGTCGTCCGTGGCGAACAGGCGAATGCCACACACCTCTGGAGCAGCCTCCGCGGCAGACCCGACAAAGGCATGCATGGCACGATAGACGCCCTTGCGACGCCAGCCTGCTACAACGTACACGTTCTCGGTCCACCAGAAGAAGCTGTTGCGCCACGGGTTCCACTCGGGGATGACGTGCAGCACGCCTATCGCCTCACCGCGCCCCTCCGCGACCACGTAGAATCCCCGGTCGGTGGAACCGGTGACCGCCGATACGCCGGCCCTCAAGCGGCTGGAGCCCAGGACCTTGCTCTCAAGCTCGGTGGCCATGGCCGTGTTCATACGGACGATGGCATCGATGTCGCCGTCGCCAGCCTTTCTGACGCTGATCTCGCTGTCTATCATTAGATTAGAATCCTTGCTACGAGCGGTATCGGAAAAGGAGCGGCGGCGGACCCCGTGCGATGAGTGCACCAGTATACCACAGGGTCCGTCTCACTCCGACTTCAAGCACGGCATATGGTTATAATGGGAGCGCGGATGTCCAGCACAATAACGCGCAGTGAGAAGGGGGAGATTTAATGGTGACTCGCGTCGGTATCAACGGGTTCGGACGCATCGGCAGACAGGTAACAAGAGCGATCATCGAGCGGCACCCGGACAAGCTCCAGGTCGTGGCTGTCAACGACCTCGCCGACACCACAACCCTGGCTCACCTTTTCAAGTACGACAGCAACTACGGCGCATATCCCGGCACAGTCGAGGCGACCGAGGATGGTTTCGTCATCGACGACAGCGCGATCACCGTCCTGGCAGAGCGTGACCCGTCGGCCCTCCCCTGGGGCGGCCACGGCGTTGACATCGTGGTGGAGTCGACGGGGTTATTCACCGACGCCTCCAAGGCGACCGGACATGTCCAGGGCGGCGCCAAGAAGGTCATTATCTCCGCACCGGCGACCGGCGAGGACGGGACATTCGTGCTGGGCGTCAACGAGGGCACCTACGACTCCAAACGGCATCACGTCGTGTCCAACGCCTCCTGCACCACAAACTGCATCGCCCCATTGGCCAAAGTGCTGCACGACACGTTCGGCATCGAGCGGGGCCTCATGACCACGATCCACTCCTACACCGGCGAGCAGCCGGTCCTGGACAAGGTTCACAGCGACCTTCGCCGGGCCCGGGGCGCCGCCCTGAACATCGTCCCCACCACGACGGGCGCAGCCAAGGCCGTGGGCCTAGTCCTGCCGGAGCTCAACGGCAAGATTCACGGGATGGCGTTCAGGGTGCCGACCCCCACCGGCTCGGTGACAGACTTCGTGGCGAACATCCGCAAGAGCGCCTCCGCGGACGACATCAACGACGCGTACCGGGAGGCGGCGGCAGGGCCAATGGCGGGCATCCTCGACTACACCGACGAGCCGCTGGTCAGCAGTGACTTCATCGGCAACCCGCACAGCACGATCATCGACGGCCTGTCGACCCTGTCACTTCAAGACGACATGGTCAAGGTCGTGGGCTGGTACGACAACGAGTGGGGCTATAGCTGCCGCACGGCAGACCTGGCCGCCTACCTGGTGGACAGGGGGCTATAGAGACGGCGGCTCCATCAGCGCCAGGGAGACCTGTCGAAGTGGTTTGCGGAGCTTCACGCTGGTCCCGCCGAAGGGCCCTGCGGCCGCCCCACCCCACCGCCGCGCACCTCGTACCTTGCCATCTGCGACAGGAAGCGGTCATCGATGATGCCGGCGTCCGCCGTGGTGATGAAGGTCTGCTGATAGCGCCCGACCCAGCCGAGAACGTAGGCCCGTCGCTCCGCGTCTAGCTCCGAGAGCAGGTCGTCCAGCAGCAGTACCGGCTCCTGGCCACGCTCGTCGCTGAGGCTGCCGGCCTCCGCCAGCTTCATCGCCAGAACCGCGGTCCTACACTGCCCCCTGGAAGCGTACGGGCCGGCCTCCATCCCGTCGAGCCTCACCGTGACGTCGTCGCGGTGAGGGCCCAGTGCGGTGAACCCCTGCGCCAGCTCCCTGGGCCGGTTTTCGGCCAGCGCGTCCCTGAGTGACAGCGCCACCTCGTCCTCGGAAGCGTCCTGCGGAGTCTCGACGCTGGGGCGGTACGCGAGCTCCAGGACCTCGCCGTTCCCAGACAGGTCACCGTGGATCGGCGCGGCCTTCTCCGAGAGGTCCTTGATAGTGCGGGCGCGCCGCGCCATGATGTACTTCCCGGTCCCCACCAGCTCGTCATCCCAGAAACCGAGCTCGTCCGGCTGCGTCCGGCCTCCGCGCACCGACTTGAGCAGGTGATTGCGTTGGACGATCACGCGCTGGTAGCGCTGCATCGTCCTGAGGTAGCGGTGGTCGAGCTGCGAGATCAGGATGTCCAGGTACCTGCGGCGAAGCGACGGCGGGCCGAGGACAAGGTCGAGGTCATGGGCGCCGAACATCACCGCGTTGATCTCGCCGACGAGGTCCGAGGCCCGGCGTGGGATGCCGTTGACCCGGACATATTTCTGCACCGAGGCGGCCGGCGCGGCTCGCTGCTCATCCGCCCCGTTGTTGTCGTCCGATTCGGCGGCGGCGCCCTTGAGATCGACCTGCACCCGTATAGGCCCCGTGCTGCGCTGGGCGACCGCCGAGACCTGGGCGTAGGTCTCCCCGGCCCCGGACTGCCAGCGCACCAGCTCGCGGTCCGCCGACGCCCGCAGCGACTTGGCGATGGCAAGGAGGTAGAGCGCCTCGACCAGGTTGCTTTTGCCCTGTCCGTTGGCCCCGTGGAAAAGGACCATTCCGGGCTCGAAATCGAGGTCGAGCCTCTCGTAGTTGCGAAATTTGGTCAGGCTCAGGTGGCTGACGTAGATGGGAGTACCTCGGGCGTTGTCGAGCCGGCCGCCGCGACCAGCTCAAGAAATTCCTCCTCCGATATCACCCCGACGCCCAGCGACTCGGCGTCTGCCAGCTTCGAGCCGGCGTCCTCGCCCGCCACGAGGTAGTCGGTGCGCTTGCTAACGCTCCCGCTCACCGCGCCGCCGGCGCCCTTTATCCTGTCCTCGATCTGCGAGCGGCTGGAGTCCCACAGCCGTCCGGTGACCACGAAACTCTTTCCGGCCAGCGTCTGCCCGGTCGCCTCCTCGCGCGCGTCGGTGTCGAGCCGGCCCCCAGCTTGGCGCAGCTTCGCGATAACGCGCCCGTTGTGTTCGTTCTGGAAGTAGGCGGCCACGGCGGCCGCGATCTTTGGACCGATGGATGGGATTGAAGTGAGGTCGGCCTCGCCCGCGGCCGTCAGCGCCTCCATGGTCCCGAAGTGGCGCGCGAGCAATTCGGCCACCTCCGTGCCGACGTGGCCGATGCCAAGGGCGACCAGAACACGCTCCAGCGGTTGCTTTTTGCTCCGCTCGATGGCCGCCAGCAGGTTGGACACGCTCTTTTCACCCATGCGCTCCAGGGCCAGCAGATCGTCCTTCTTCAGCGTGTACAGGTCGGCGGCGTCCTGGATCAGCCCCTTTTCCAGCAGCACCTCCGTCTGCTTGATGCCGAGACCCTCGATGTCCAAGGCGCCCTTGCTGACGAAGTGCTCCAGTAGCCGGACGAGCTGCGCCGGGCACCCCGCGTTGACGCAGAGCGTCGTGGACTCGCCCTCTGGACGCACCACGGGCTCGCCGCAGCTAGGGCATGCCGCGGGCATCTCGAACGGCCTCTCTGCGCCCGTGCGACGGCTGGTGATGACACTCACGACCTGGGGGATGACCTCGCCGGCCCGCTCCACAACGACCCAGTCGCCGATGCGCAGGTCCTTCGCCTTGATGTAGTCCTCGTTGTACAGCGTCGCCTGGCTCACGGTCACGCCGCCGACGTTCACGGGCTCCAGGACGGCGTACGGGTTCAGGCTCCCCGTCCTGCCGACGTTCACACGAATATCGTTGAGCTGAGTGACCGACTGGGTGGCCGGGAACTTGTAGGCGATCGACCACCGCGGCTCCCGCCCGACGACGCCCAGGTGCCGCTGCAGGTCGAACCGGTCCACCTTGACCACCACGCCGTCGCAGCCATAGTCCAGGCCCTCGGCGCCCTCCAGCCATGTGCGATAGTAGTCGATGGCCTCCTCGGGCGTACGGACCAGAGCATTGTGGGGATTGATCTTGAATCCCAGTCCTCTCATGAACTCCAGGGACTCCCAGTGACCGTCGAGCTCCACCGACTCAGCGTGCCCGAGACTGTAGACAAAAATATCCAGCGGCCGCCGGGCCGCCTCGCGCGGGTCGAGCTGCCGAATGGAGCCCGCGGCGGTATTGCGAGGGTGGGCATAGGGGGGCAGCCTCTCGACAACGCGCTGCTCGTTGAACCGCTGGAACGCCGAGAGCGGGAAAAGCACCTCGCCCCGCACCTCCAACCGCGCCGGGGCGTCCCGTGGCAACTCCAGCGGGATACTTCGGATGGTGCGGAGATTGTGCGTCACGTCCTCGCCCACCGTGCCGTTGCCGCGGGTGGCGGCGCGTACCAGCGCACCGTCCTCGTAGGTCAGCGCCACCGCCAGTCCGTCGTACTTCATCTCGCACACCATGTCGAACGCGGCACCTTCGAGAAGGTCGGTGACACGGCGGTGCCAGGCCATGAACTCCTCGTCGTCAAAGGCGTTACCCAGGCTGAACATCGGCGACGGGTGCCTTACCTCGGCGAACCCCTCGGCGGGCTCGGCCCCGACGCGTTGCGTGGGCGAGTTGGGGCTGGCAAGCTCGGGGTGCTGCTCCTCCAGCCGGCGAAGCTCCTGCATCAATGCATCGTACTGCGCGTCGCCGATCTCCGTGTCGTCGAGCACGTAGTAGCGGTGATTGTGGTAGTTCAGCTCGGCGCGCAGCTCTTCGACGCGCACCGTGACGTCGGGCTCACTCATGTCTGCTCCACAATACGGACGTTAATGCGGGCTCGAAACCGGGCGCGGTCCAAGCACGCGGCTCAAGGCAAAATGATACCATGCTCGCAATCACCACTGTCGATTCCCCGTGGCTACGTTGGGCGCGTTCGAAACTCTGGACTGGGAATCGGGCGGATGGCTATACTATCCGCACCAGCCGTCGAACGGCTGCATAACTCCACGCAAATGCCCCCCGGAGATAGCAACTTGGCCCAATCGCAAGAGTACCTCGACCTCATATCCCGATACCCTGCGCTGACGGCCATCGGCAACACGCCGATGGTCCGGCTGGACCTTCCCCAGGACACTGGCGACGCCGAGGTCCACGCCAAATACGAGCACATCAACCCAGGCGGGTCGATAAAAGACCGGCCCGTGATGCGAATGCTGGCAGAGGCCGTCCTATCGGGCGAGCTGACCAAGGACAAGACCATCCTCGACGCCACGTCGGGCAACGCGGGCATCGCCTACGCCATGATAGGCGCCGTCCTGGGCTACAAGGTCGAGCTCGTCATGCCCGAGAACGCGAGCCAGGAGAGGAAGAGGCGGATCCTGGCCCACGGCGCGGAGATCGTCTTCACCGACCCCATGCTGGGCTACGACGAGACCCTCCACGAAGTGCGTAGACGCTACGAGCGTGACCCGGACAAATACTTCTACTGCGACCAGTACTCGAACCCGAACAACCCACTGGCCCACTACGACACCACCGCCGAGGAGATACTGCGGCAGGTGCCCGGCGTCACCCACTTCGTCGCCGGAGTGGGCACCGGTGGGACAATCACCGGCGTGGGCCGCCGCCTCAAGGAGACGTACCCGGACATCCAGGTCGTCGTCATCAATTTCGACGAGTGGCCGGGGGTCGAGGGCCTAAAACCCCTCGGCCAGGGCCACATCGTCCCCGACACCTACGACCAGGGCGTGGTGGACCGCACGGTGGAAATAGACATCGACGAGGCCTACGAGATGTCCCACACCCTCGCCGCCCACGGCATCTTCGCCGGCCAGTCCTCCGGCGCCTACGTCCTCGGCGCCACCCACCTAGCCCGCGACACCCCCGAGGCGCGAATCGTAACAATCCTAAACGACATAGGCGAGCGCTATTTTTCTACGGGGATATGGGGGTAGGGGGGAGGAGTAAAGAGTTATCGGAGTACCCATATTCCCGTCGGTCACTACTGTAGAAGGTCAGCGAAAAAGGGACACATCTGAGGGTTAAAGAACCCGAGAGAAGGAGAGTGGTGCGAACTCCTGGACAGAGGGTAGAGTACCCAAGAAAGGAGCAGGTGTGACCCAATGATCAGTAGGAAAACC
>CAZJDV010000031.1:0-24666 GCA_964544865.1 uncultured Dehalococcoidia bacterium
CCTCGTCTGCACATAGCCCGTCAGCGCGGTCAGCGCCTCCGGAATCGAACTCTCCATCACGACCCTCTCCCCCGTGGCCAGGATCACCTGCTTTAGCTCGGGGAAGTCGATCCCCTCCGCCTGGAGATAAACAGGCTCGGCATATAGCAGGCCAAAGTTGTCCCCGGAAACTATCGGTATTACCAACAGGTTGCCGCGGATGCAGAACGAACCCTCCTGGCAGCGGAGCGTGAACCACTGGGAGATATAGGGGTCGTTGTCGATCTTGGCCTCGATCTGCTGCGGGCTGTCCACCTGCTGCCCTTTGGGGAAAGTGAAGACCACGAGCTGGCCGTAGTTCGGGGCGTCGTTGCGGGCGGCCAGCCATCCGGCCATGATCGGCGGTACGTTCCGCGTATATGGGAACAGCAGCACAAACTCCTCGCGGTCCTCCCCCGGTATCTTCATGATGACGTAGTACGGCTCGACCACCTGAAGCTGATCGCTCTGACCGACCTTTTCCTGAGGAATGTTCCAGATGTCCTCCAGGTTGTAGAAGTCCTGGGGATCCTCCATATGGTATCTGAGGAACTTTTCGGACTGAAAGCCGAACAGGTCCTGGGGGTAGCGGACGTGGACCTGCAGGCTCTCGGGCATCTCGTCCTTCAACAAGAACAAGTCCGGGAATATCGACCGGTAGGTCCTAATCAGGGGATCGCCGTCGTCCCAAACATAGAATTTCAGCGAGCCGTCGAATGCGTTCATCACGACCTTGACGCTATTCCTGATGTAGTTGAATCCATCGGGGACAGGGTCGGAGTAGGGATACTCGTTCGTGAAAGTGTAGGCGTCCTGAATCCAGAACAGGGCGCCCTCGGCCGCGACCACATAGGGGTCCGCGTCTAGCCTGAGGAACGGCGCCACCGTGCTGATGCGCTCCTGGATCTCCCTGCGATACTGGAGCCTGCTCGACGCGTTGATCTCTCCTGTGATGAGGATGTTGATGTCGGTGAATTGCCAGGCGTAGGCGGCCCGCCTGATGAAACCGCCGATGGGGACACCGCCGGAGCCGTCGTAGACGTTGCTCTTGAGCTCGCCCCCGGCGGCCTGGTAGTCCAATTCGTCCGTGTTCGTGCTGACGATGACGTAATCGGTGGTCTTCTCACCGTAGTATATGCGGGGCTCGGTGACCACGGTCTCCGGGTCTCCCTCGCCGGTGCCGGCCGTGACCTCTATTACAGCGTCGCTTGGGATGTCCTCGGCGAAAAACTCTGGCCTGCCCTCCAGCGTGAACTCCGTGACCGGGCTCATCGCCACACCGAACCCGTGGGTGTAGCGCAGCCTGGTATTGATCCAGGTCTGAGCATCTGGGTCGAGCTTCTCCTGCGCCACCTCCCTGGCCGCGAGCATGACCTGACGGTACTCGCCATCTACCGTGTAGCGGTCAACGTCGGCGTCCTTGAAGTCGTAGTAGGGCCTTATGAGCTGTATCTGTCTGTAGACGTTGGACAGAGGGGCGTCGTCCCAGAGACGGATGTTGTCTACCGTCTGAAGGTTCTGGTGGACCATCTCCGCCGTCATCAGGGTCGGGTCGACCGGGTACGGCTGGTTCACGATGTCGCCCAGCCCAAATGCGTTGCGCGTGAACTCAATGTTGCGGGCGATGTATTCCGACTCTTTGGCGAACTCGTTTGGCCTGACGGTGAGGCGCTGCATGGCGTTGGGCCACAGTATTCCCAGGATGATGCCCATCACCACGAAGAGCGCCACGGCGCCGACCAGGAGCCGCACGCCCCGCAGATAGCCGTTGACCAGCACCAAAAAGCTGCTTGCACCGGCGATGATGGTCAGGATCATCAGGGCGTTCCTGCGGGCATTCAGGTCGGTATACATCGCCCCGAACACTACGCCTTCGTTAGACAGCACCAGTCCCCACCTGTCCAGCCAGAGTCCGGCGCCGAAGATCAGCATGATCGCCGCGCCGATGATGGAGACCTGCAGCTTGATGCCCGGCGTGATGAGTATGCCAACGCCCCTGAAGCTGAAGTTGATGAAATAGATCCCGCCGGTCGCAAGCAGCATGACGATTGCGGCGCCGAGAAGCCAGCTTTGCAGGAAGTCATACAAGGGGATCTGGAAAACGTAGAAAGCCACGTCCCTGGAGTAGACGGGGTCGGAGATGCCGAAGGAAGAGGCGCTCTCGAACCTGAGGAAAATCTCCCACTGCCCGGCCGCCACCACACCGAAAACGACGCTCAGCACCGCCGCGGCGCCAATGGTGCCCCAAAAGATGAGCCTCTTGAGAACGCCGCGCATCTGAGGCGGCAGCGGTATCTCCTCCGGTCCCAGGGACACTTTGTGGGCGAAGTAAAAGCAGATGCCGGCGACCAGGCCAAATGCGGCGGCGCCACTCGCGAATAGAACGACCCTGGTGACCAGAATCTTGACGTAGACTGACCTGAAGCCCAGCTCGTTAAACCAGAGCCAGTCCGTGTATATGGCGCGCAGGAGGGAAAGAACGACCAGCAGCAATATGCCGACGATTATCAGCACACCCCATTTGAGCCTGCTGCCAAGCTGGGTCGGAATGGCCCGTCCAAAGTCGATCGGAAAACCCGTGCCTTTTTCAAACTGTGAAGACATGTTGTTCCTTTAATTTTCAGGCATATCGTCAGTCCAAACGCGTACCCAAGGTCTTGCCCAGCAGCGTGTCTTTCAGGGAGTGGGGCCTTCGACCGTCGATGATATGGGTGGCGCGGACTCGTTCGAGGGCCTTCAGGCAAGCGCCGATCTTGGGCGCCATGCCACCGGCCACAACGCCAAATCGCACCATTCCACTGGCCTGCCGTCTCGTGAGTCTTGGAATCAACCGGCGCGACGTATCTAAAACCCCCTCCACGTCGGTCAGCAGCACTAGACGCTCGGCGTCAAGCGCGACCGCTATCTCCCCCGCGGCCGTGTCGGCGTTAACGTTGAGCATCTGGCTCGCATCCGAGGAGGGGTTGGAGGCCCGTACGGCGACGGGAGCGATAACCGGGATGAAGCCGGCATCGACGATAGCCTCGATTGGTCTCGTGTCTACGTCAACGATGCTGCCGACAAGACCCAACTCGGGGTCCGCGATCTCAGCCTTCAACATCCCGCCGTCGACCCCGGAGATACCGATCGCCCTGCCGCCAAGCTCGTTTATCGAGGCCACGATGGACTTGTTGACCAGACCCGTCAGCACGGCGACGACGATCTCCAGACTGGCGGAGTCCGTTACCCTCAGACCGCGAACGAATCTGGGCCTGGCGCCCCGCCGCTCCATCCACTCGCTGATGAGCTTGCCGCCACCATGGACCACCACCTGAGGAGTGCCCTCGCGCTGGACCTCCATCAGGTCCTGGAGGGTTGTGTCGTGACTCCCAAGCGTACTGCCGCCTATTTTTACTATGATCGTCCCATTCGGACGGGGTCCTCCTTCCGGCCTGTCGCGCCCACGAGCCGCCTGCGACTCCTCGGCTCCCAGCGGTCCGGAATCATTATCCTCGGGAGGAACGGCGATGCTGCTCACCAACAACCTACGTGCTGTATGCCGAGTTGAAGATTACGTATTCCTCGGTCAAATCGCAGCCCCACGCCGTCGCGGCGGCATCTCCCGCGTGGACGTCGACCCGGATTTCCAACTCCGGAACGCTCATGGCGCTGACTACCGCGCCCTTAAGGTATGGGATCGCCACGCCCTGATGAACGAGATGTATGCCGCCGATGAAAACGTCGACCTCTAGCTCGTTGAACTCGATTCCGCTCTTTCCCAGAGCCATCATCACACGCCCCCAGTTGGAGTCCCGGCCATGCACCATGGTCTTCACCAGGAGTGAGCCGGCGATCTCTCTCGCCGCGGCGCGGGCGTCGCCAAGCGTCCCGGCGCCCTCCACAACGACCTCCATGAGCCTCTGGGCGCCCTCGCCGTCGCGGGCCATATCTTTGGCAAGCTCGGTGCAGACGTAGGAGAGGGCCTCCTGGAACGCTGCTGCCGCTTTCGAGCCGGCTTGGACCTCCGCACCGCCGGCCGCGCCGTTGGCCAGTGCCAGCACGGTATCATTGGTGCTCTGGTCCCCATCCACGTCGATCATGTTGAAGCTGGCATCTACGGAATCGACGAGGGCCCGCTTGAGAAAGCCTCTTTCGACCGAGGCGTCGGTGGTGACGAAGCCGAGCATCGTGGCCATATTCGGGTGGATCATGCCGACGCCCTTGGCCGCGCCGCCCACGGTGACTCGCCGGCCCGAAATGTCCACCGAAACCGCGACCTGTTTCGGCCGTGAGTCCGTCGTCATGATAGCGCGGGCGAAGTCGCCGCCGCCCTGTCCGGTGAGTCTGATTCCGCCGATGCTCTGGCGCACCAAGCCCATGGGAAGCTCGACCCCGATCAGGCCCGTGCTGCATATCAGGACCTCGTCCTCCGACGCCCCGATAAGGCCGGCGGCCAGTGCAGTCGTCTCCTCGGCGTCCCGGAGCCCCTGCTCGCCGACGCAGCAGTTGGCGCAGCCGCTGTTCGCGACGACGGCCCGCGCCGCGCCGCCGGCGACCCGCTGCCTGCTCAGCACCACCGACGGCGACAGCACCCTGTTCGTCGAGAACGTCCCGGCCGCCGCCGCAGGCGTCTCCGAGGCCAGAATGGCCAGATCGAGGGTTTCTTCCCCGGCGGTCTTGATTCCGGCATACGTGGCCCCGGCCAAGAACCCCTTCGCCGAGGTAACTCCGCCGCCCTTGATGATCTCAATCATGGAAGCCGTCCATCGCCCGTGACAAATCCGTTCGCAACGCCCGTTAATGGCGGCATTACCGCCTCTAAGCCCTAGCTCAACAGTCGGCAGTATACCATACACAGGTAGGGCCGAACAGATACTCATGGGGCTGTGCAGAAGGACGCCTTCCCTTTCGCCGGGAGTGTGAGGGTGTCTCCCACACATGGCTGGTTCCTTATCCGGGCTGGAATGGGAATCGAGTGGATGGCCAAGAAAGTTTTCAGCCATATTTCCACGCCGTAGACAGGGCGGGCTCTCTGCAAATAGAATGGGGCAGCGGGCGGAGCGATCCGGCCGGACTGATGACCGGGCACAGTGGAGGGCAAGAATGTCCCACGAGAGGATGAGGATAGCGAACACGAGGGGTGGCACGATGTTTCCCGACCTGGACTACAGCGTCAGCCGTGCCGTGCGTGCTGGCCGCGTGGTTCAACTTCAAGGACAGACGGGTATCCCGCTCGACGGCGAGGGCTTTGTCGGCGAAGGGGATCCGGCGGCGCAGGCCGATAACGCGATGCGGTGCGTTGCGGCCTTGCTGAAGGAGACCGGCGCGAGAATGGAGGATATCTGCAAGATCACCACCTACGTGACCGATGCCACCTAATCGGGAGCAGATCTATCCGGTCCTGGCGAGGTGCCTCGGCGACGTCTACCCGTGCTCGACAGGCATCGTGGTCAAGGCCCTGGCCGAGCCTCACATCGATTTCGAGATCGATGTCTTCGCGGTGATTCCCGAGGACAGGGAGTAGGACGTCCAGCGCGTCGGTTCGGCGTTTCGCGTCGCTGTTGACAGTCTTGGGGAATGGCTCTAGAGTGCTGACCATCATGAATCGGCGTCCCTTCGCGCCTCGGCACGGCGCGAGTTCCGAGCCCGTTCGGACCGCCTGTGGCGGAGCGCGAGGCCGCGGCCGGGTCCAGCGTTCTCGGCCAAGGAGGACCTATGAGACGAGATGAATTGAGACGGCTGATCGTCGGCGCCATCGCCACCGTGCCGACCCCGTTCGACGATCGCTTCGATGTCGATTACGGCCGTATGGCGGAAGGCACCGAGCGCTGGATCGAGGCGGGCCTGGTCACAGGCAAGGCGGTCATCAAGGTCGCGGCCGCCATGGGAGAGGGCCCCCAGCTCGGAGACGACGAGTGGCCCGCGTTGCTGCGCACCGTGGTGCAGGCGTCCAGGGGAAGAGTGCCAGTTATCGGCGCTATTCACCACAAGGACACGGTGCGCTCCATACGACACGCCAGGGAGGCCCAGGAGCTTGGCGCCATCGCGCTGCAGGTAAACCCGCCACTGTTCAACGATCCGTCCCAGGATGACATTCTGCGCTACTTCGAGGCGCTGTCCAGCGCAGTGGACAGCGGCATCGTGATCTACAACAACCCGTGGATGCCTCACGGCGACATCGAGGTGGACACGTTTCGAAGGATGGCCGGCTTTGAGCAGGTCGCGGTAATCAAGTGGGAACCGCTCAACCGCAAAGACTTCGAAGGAATATTCGTGCTCGCCGACACTTTCAACATCATCGACAACACGATTGAACTGTCGAGGGGACGCGAGCTGGGCAGCCGAGGTTTCACGAGCATCGGCGCGGGGGCCTATCCGCCCCATTATGTGCGAATCTGGGACCTGTTGGAGAGTGGCGACCTGGCGCAAGCCCAGGCCCAGTGGGACATGGTGGACAAGCCTCTGCGACGCTTCTACGCGAAAGTCACGCAGAAGTCGGGAGGCCAGGGTCGGGTCACGAAGGCGATGTCGGAGATCATGGGGTTCCCAATGGGGCCCCCGCGGCCTCCCTCGCTGCCCATCGAGGGTGAGGACCTGGCAGAGCTGCGCGAGATGATGGCCGGCTGGGGCTGGCCGGCTGGGGCTGGCCGGTGGCGTAGACGCCGGACCTGTCTCAGGGGTTCACGGTTTCGGAACTAAGGAAGACGCGGAATGGAGCACAAGCCGCTTGGCCGCTCGGGACGCACCATCAGCTCCATCGGGTTGGGCTGTGTCACATTTGGCAGAGAGATAGACAAGCAAGCCTCGTACCGCGTCATGGACTACGCAGTCGAAAAAAGGATCACCTTCTTCGACACGGCGGCGATATACGGAGGCGGGCAGGCGCGGATCGAGCGGAGGAACTACCTGGGATTCGACGAGCCCCGCGAGGCTACCCAGGAGATGAGCTCCTCCGAGCGCATCCTGGGGCGCTGGATGCGCTCGCGGGGCTGCCGCGAGGAGATCACCGTTTGCACGAAGTTCCTCATATCGCGCATCGAGGGGACCTTTGGCGGGGCGCTGGAGGAGAGCCTAGACCGGCTGGGAACAGACTACCTCGACATATACAAACTGCACGCCCCCGACGCAGATACCCCAATAGACGAGACTCTGGCGGCGATGACCGAGGAGATGCAGGCGGGGCGCGTCCGGGTCATCGGATGCAGCAATCACTCGGCGAGCCAGCTTCGGGAGGCATTGGAGGCCAGCGCGGCCGGGGGGTACAACCGATTCGAGGTCACACAGCCGCTCTATAACCTGGTCGTGCGGTAGGATGAGGAAGACCTTCTGCCTCTCTGCAAGGAGGCCGAGATTGCGGTGACAGCGTATAGCCCGCTGGGCGCGGGGTTTCTGGCCGGCAAGTACACAGCGGACCGGTCCCAGTTTTCAAAGGGATCTCGTTTCCATATCCTCCCCGACCACGCCGACATCTACTTTTCTGAGGAGAACTCCCTCACCGTCGAGAGGTTGCGCTCGAAGTCAGCGGAGCTTGGGATCCCGATGGTGAAACTGGCGATGGCGTGGGTCATGAGCCACCCAGACGTTACTTCGGTCCTTATCGGGGCACGAACAACGGAGCACGTCGACAACGCGCTGGCGGCCTACGAGATGGGGCTGGACCCGGCACTCCGCGCCGAGCTCGCAGGATAGCCGCATACAGCCGCTGATGCCGTGCGCATCGGTGTTCCGGAGAATCGTCAAGACTAGGGAGAGGCCAATGAGCCATCAACGAATAGGCAAAGGCAGCAGCAAGGGCGGCTATCTTCTCCCCGAGTTCAACTTTCGCGCCAGCAAGGCGGTGAGAGCTGGCCAGTCGGTCTTTCTGACCGGCGCCACGGGGCTGAGCCTCGACGGCAAGAGCTTCGTCGGCGAGGGAGATCCCGCGGCGCAGGCGGACAACGCCATGCGCTGCGTCAATGTCCTCCTGGAGGAGGCCGGTGCAAAGATGCAGGACATCTGCAAGATCACGACCTATGTGACCAAGCACTCCTATCGGAAGGACGTGTACCCCATCTTGGCCCGGCACTTGCAGGGCATCAACCCCGTGTCCACCGGCCTGGTGATCACAGGCCTCGCCAGGCCGGAGCTCGATTTCGAGATTGACGTATTCGCCGTGATCCCGGAGTCCGGCCAGGAGCACCGGCGGTTCGGGCTGACAAACTTGAACAGGCCCGAGTCGACGGACCTCGCTTTCTCCAGACCTGGACTACGGCCTCGCCAGGGCGGTGCGGGCGGGCGATCTCGTATTCCTTCAGGGGCAGACCGGACGGACGACGGACGGCGGGTTCGTGGGCAGGAGGGACGTGGCCGCCCAGGCCGGCAACGCCATGCGGTGCGTAAAAAGCCTCCTGGAGGAGGCTGGCGCCCGCATGGAAGACATTTGCAAGGTCATTACCTACGTCAAGAATGTCTCGGACAGGCAGCATGTGTATCCCGTCCTCGCCAGGCACCTGAAGGGCGTCAGTCCCGTGTCCACCGGGCTGGTCGTCGAGGCTTTCGGGCACCCGGACGTGGACTTCGAGATCGACGTGTTCACCGTGATCCCGGCGGACCGGTCATCTTGAAAGGCGATGTAACGGGTTCGCGGCCGAGCTCTCGAAACGCGCACGGGGGTCGTTGACGAGCTCGAATTCGCCGAGCTTGCGGGACGACACAACAGTACACTGACGACAAGGGGGAAAAAAGACATGAGCCGCAGACAGCTCAGCATACTCAACATTTGTTGTCAATCAGCAAAAGAGGGACAGTTGTGGAGCCGAGAAGATTTGTTGTGGTGAAGAGGAGAAAGCGAGCTCTCTGACGGGTTTGTTGTAGCGTCTGCGCCTATCGATCGTCTGTAGCTGGACCTCCTTTCTCCGTTGGAGGATCTGCTCCCACGGCAAGGGAGTCTGAACTGGAATGCACCTCAGGCGGCCAGCGGTATTCCAGGTCGATTTCAGACCTACCCCGACCCCACCACAAACACTCGCGGCGGAAGGGCCCGCATCCGGTCTGGGCCGGATTTGAGACGAGACAGGTGTGCCGCGACTATTTCGACACACTGTGCATCGATACATCCAGATATCTCGTGAAAGGACCAAGACAGCATGCCCAGGCCACGAATGATGTACTACACCGACGCGCGGCATCCCCTCGTCTACATGTACGAGCCGCCGATGCGAAAAGAGGAGTTCGAGGCGACCATCGACGAGTTGGCGGGCACCCCCATTGAGGCGGTCATGTTTTGCCTGGGGGATGGGCGCACGATGATGCACGATACCACGGCGGGCGAGCTCTGGGGCAGCAACGTGGACAGGTGGGCGCACTTGATCTTCCGGCGCGCGCACCAGAACGTTCAGCAGCTCATCGACGAGGGGAACGACCCACTTCGCGTTGTCTGCGAACGGGCCCACGCCAAGGGCATGCTCCTGTACCCGACCCTCCTGGTACAGCTACCCAGTGGCGTGCGAGGGGGGCCAGGTTACGACATCCGCAGCTCGAATTTTCGCCTGGACAGTCCCCATCTCGAGATCGGCGCCTCAGGCGACGTCGATCCGAGCTTCCCCGGGCTCCACTGCGCAGACTTCAAGCACCAGGAGGTGCGCGACGAGCGTTTTTCCATCATTGAGGAGGTCCTCACCAACTACCCGGTAGACGGCTTCGAGCTTCATCTGAACTTCTGGCCTTACTATTTCCACCCCGGCGAGATCAAAGCGGGCACCAAGACTATGACCGACTGGATAGGGAGGGTATACCGGGAGGTGAAGCGGTCCGGTCCTGATCGCGAGCTCGTGGTCACCATCCCCGCCGACGTCGATGCCGCCTTGTCTCGGGGGTTGGATTTGCGAGAGTGGCTGCAACAGGGCATCGTCGACGTCCTGGTTGGCCAGCCACTCCAACGTCCGGAGCTGATGGATCCCAACGCGGCGTTCCTCACGTACGACAGGGCAACTCTGGGGCATTTGCGCCGCCTGGTGGAGGCTGCCTCCCCTACGGGTTGCCGGGTGCATGCCTCAGTCAACGGCACCGTAGACTCGGACCGTCTCGGCAACGCGCCGATCGAGATGATCCGTGCCGCGGCCTCCAACTACTGGGAGCAAGGCGTCGATGGCATGTACGTCAACTGGTTCGGTAGCTGGCCCTACCAGTCGGAGTTCTACGAGAAACTGCGCGAGCTGCCTCACCCAGACATCATGGCTCCCAAGGACAAGTACTATCACGTGCCGACCGCTACGGGCGCCGATCCCGAGGGGATGCTGGTAAGCCAGCTTCCCGCATTTCTCGAAGCTGGCGATCCCGTGCAGATAGAGCTGACCATTAGCGACGACCTGCCGCGGTGGCACCAGGCCGGCAGGGTGCACGAGGTGCTTATGCGAGTGCGAATTACCAGCGCGACGGAGCTGGACCGGCTCATTTTCAAACTCAATGGGATGGACCTGCCCTCGAGTCTCATGCGTCAGATAAACCAGATGTACGCGATGAGCGCGCCGCGATACCGCATGTTCGGCCAATGGTACGTTTTCAGGCTCGATAAGGCCCGCTGGCCTGTCAAGGGAAGCAACACTCTGGAGGTGACGCTGCTGAAGCGTGACCCGGATGTCATACCCACCGCGGCGGTCCGCGACGTGGAGTTGGAGACCCGGTACCTGATGGGCAAGAACTTCCACCGCGGCTTTGTGGACCTCGACCTGGGACCGTACGAGTTCGGTGCGAAATAGCCCC
This sequence comes from uncultured Dehalococcoidia bacterium, assembly GCA_964544865.1. Classification (GTDB taxonomy): domain Bacteria; phylum Chloroflexota; class Dehalococcoidia; order Lucifugimonadales; family CAJWER01; genus CAZJDV01. The sequence goes on from CAZJDV010000031.1 coordinate 10,738, forward strand.
TCAGGCGTCGAGGCGGCTACCCGGCCGCAAGAACTCTGCTATCGTACCGTGTCGCTCATGGTGTGAATCGGTCTCTGGACTGGCGGGACAGCAGCCGGGCGATCTCTTCCTTGATGTGGCGCTGGACAGTGCTAACAAACCTCTCCGTACTCGTTCCCTGCCTCCTCGTCTCGAGGCCGTGGGCGCCGAACCCGAACAATACCGCGTCCGAGACATGGTGGTCGGGGTCGTCGAAGTAGCGAGGCGTGGTGCCGAGAAGGGCGTCCGGCAGGTCGTCGCCTTCCGTCCGGTACACGATCGCATTTGCCAGCACGACCAACGGCCGGTCGCCGCCGATCTCCTCGCGATGGTGCGGGACGCGCTCGTCGCCCATCATAACCTCGTCCTTGAGCTCCGGCGCCCACGAGGTGACCCTGTACGTTGGACCAGGCGTGACCCACTCCACGATCTGCTCCCTGGCACGGGTATACTCGTGCCACTTCTCCAACTCCGGGAAGTGGTTAAGCGGAAAGCTGCTCTCGTGTGTGTACCTGGAGCCGTCGCCCTCGGCGCGGACATCATTGAATACGGCGAACCAGTTGGCGTAGTCGCGGAGGGCGCGGGAGAGCTGCATGACATTGGGGTCGGCCGGTGCGTGTGAACCGTCGGCGACTACGATGTGGGGCATGTGTTCGCTCATGTCTTTCACGAACGGCCTCGGGAAGACCATGGGGACCGAGAGCCTGGTCGACGTCCCCGAGCGGACCCGGTCGTAGCGCACCGTGAAGCCATCGCGCAGGTGCTCCTCGATGGGCTCGACGACCCACTGCCGGCCAAAGCGGTCGTTACCCACCACGACGATGTGCCGGGTGGTGCTTGCCCGGAACTCCATCAGGAAATTGAGGAAGCCCGCCGACTCGTACGCGGCCCGCCCCACCTCCGTGAGTTGCTCCTCGTTCAGGGCGAACTCCTCTTCTATCTGCGGAGGCAACTCCTTCAGCTCGATGAAGAGCCCGTACATCTCCTCCTCAGACATCGTCTGCCCGTACCGCCCCCGCAGGTCGTAGGTGAGCGGCTCCAAAACCCTGGCATACTCATACACGAATCGCCTGAACTCCAGGTCTCGTTGCAGAACGTTCGACATCTGAAAGCGGCCCTGGCGGGTCTCGGCCTTGAGGCGGTCCAGCTCCCGAAGCTTCGAATCGAAGTGGCCGCCGCCGGACAGGTAGTCGAGCACTACCGGGGTCAGAATGTTGCCGTCGTGGTTGGTCTTGTGATACCTGACCATCCACGTATTCAGTTTCTCGAAGCGCCGCAGCACCTCCTCGGATGGGAATTCTTCCAGGAGCCGGTCCACTCGATACACGTCCAGCCCAATGCTCATTCCCTGGACCAGGCCGAACCGCTTCATTTCGACCAGGATTTCCGCTACGCCCGGGATGTCGCGCGACCTGAATACGTCTGAATATCTCTCATGCACATGGCTGGCGCCGATACCATCATCTTTCTCAGCGTCACGCAGGTGGGCCAGGAGCCGGTCCCGCGCCGCCAGCGCCTGGGAGGGAATCTTGCGGGCGTCGGCGATGGGTACGCGGCCCTGGACTATCTCTTGGCGCCAGTAATCGAGGGCGGCCCTCAAGGCGGCGTCTAGGTCCAGGCGCTCTATCTCAGCGGCGAACGCAGCCGCACCCGAATGCTCAATCACGGTTCTTCTCCGTTGACGGGTCCAGCCATGGGGATTCCCGCCTCGCACATCGCGGGGCGAGAAGGACTACCTGGCCTCTAGTCCGAAACCCCTGTGTCAAACGCCCGGTTTCTGACAACGCACCATCCTCGACGGGAGCCATAGTAGTATCACCTACGGGAGCCGTCAACTGCCCTGCTCGCAGATTATTCGTAGTATGGTGTCCATTATCCGCAATTGTGGGCGGGACTCCCAACGCGGCTGTCTCCCCGGCCTGCGCCAGTGTGAGAACCAGCGGGCAGAACCGCCCAATGATGATCCGAGTAATACGGCAGATGAGAAGGACTTGGACTTACTCGCATATCCTAGCGGTCTTGTTAGCTGTAGTCGGCGTGACGGTAGGTAACGACACCAGAGCGGGTGTACTCGCCGGAACATCCGTGGCCCCCTGGGTGGGTGTCGCGGTGGGCGAGGGTTCCCCCGCCCCGGAGACCGTAGGCACCGGGGCGGGGCGAGCCAACGGTGCGGCGGTGGGGACTGAGGTCGGTGTGTGCTCCATTTCCATGCTCGGAGGCGTGGGCACCGGGGCCGTTACCGCCAAGCCTGGGGGGGCGAGACGACGAACCATACATTACTTACGTTCTGGCCTATTGCATCGCCGGGCCCCTGGTCTGCGGCGAAGCAGTACAGCGGCCAGCCATTGTAGGTGACCTGAACGTAACCATCCTTACGGGTGACAGTTCCGAGCAGGTCAGCCGCCACCTCCCCGTCAGCGGTGGGGCTGCCCACCGTCAGGAGGGGCGGCCACGCCAGGGCGCACCCCTTGTGCAGGTCGGATCTCCCGAATCGTCGTCGCTCGTCAGGTACACCATGCGGCCGCTGGCATCGGTTAGGACGGTTCCCAGTTCGTGGTCGACGGTGTCTGTAACCAGGTCGCTGTTCTGAATCGGACCTCCGTGCGTGGACAGCCCGTACCACACATCGCCCGAATTCTGTCCCTTCGCGTCGCCGGGCTCATCGTCCGGTGCGAAGAAATACAGTGGCCAGCCGGTGTACGTAACCTGGTTGTAGCCGTCGTCCCGCTGGATGGTCCCCAGTCGGCCCGCAGAAACGCCTTCGTCCCCGGCGGGATCGCCCACGGTCAGCAGCGGAGGCCACACCAGGGCGCACCCGCCCAGGCAGTTGGAGCGGTTTCGTTCGTCGACGGTGAAGAGGTATATCGTGCGGCCGCTGGCCTCGGTGAGGATCTCCCCCAGCCCGAGGTGCTCGGAGACCCTAACGATCGTCTAATCGTGGATCGGTTCGCCATAGCTTGAGACGACGAACCAGGTATCGCCCACCCCCTGGCCTATGGCGTCACCGGGCGTCCGGTCGGCGGCGAAGTAGTACAGGGGCCAGCCGTTGTAGGCAACTTGATTGGAGCCGTCACTCCTGCTGACGGCGCCGACCCGGCCGGCCGACACTCCCTCCCCGGCTGACGGCTCGCCTTCTGTCAAGACCGGTGGGAACGCGTCGGCGCATCCTTCGTAGCAGTTCGCCATGTTGCGCTCGTCGTCGGTGGACAAGTACAGGGTGCGGCCGGCGGCATCCGCCACTATGCCGCCAAGGTCGGGGTGCTCCACGATCGTAATGACCGCCGGCTCGAAGGGTGGACTAACAGTTGGAAGCGGTGTTGAAGCACGAGCGGCAGGAAGCGGCGTCGAAGTTGGGGGGCGTCGGGACCGCCGTCTGCGTGGGCGCGGCCTCGGGCTCTCCACAGGCGAGGATTTAGGAAGCCCGCGACAACAGATCGCAGGAGCATGACCATCGGCCCATTATAGCCTAGTAGGGCTCGCCCGTTGTTCAGGAGAAAACGGCCACCCGGCACGCGAATGGCGTCCCGAATAACGAGGGGATGTTAAGACGCATGGAGCGCGGTCTCAGGTGGCGGGCGTGTCCGGACCATCGACATTGAATACCGGCGTCCCCGCGCCAACGCGGAACAGGACCGCAGCCGACTCTTGCGAACCCGGGTTCGTCTCACGGTGCACGGTGTGGGCGGGAATCATGACGAAGTCGCCGGCGACCGCATCGACGGCATCGCCGCCGCCCGGACCGAACTCAAGCCGTGCCTCGCCCACTGTGACGTAAATGTAGGTGTCATAGTCGCCAGGGTGGTGCCAGCCCGACTCGGTTCCCACCTCTACTTGAACGATTCCGACCCAGGCGCGCTCGGTGGCGAACGCCTCCCGCCGAGCCATGCCCGGCGTCTGAGTGGTCTCCATCAGTTGGTCCCTGGCTACGAGCCTGACCTGTTCCATCGTGCTCTCTCCCCCGCCCCGTGTAAGATGAGGGGCTCAATGTCTTCCGCGTCCTCGAGATAAGGCCCCACTTCATGAAGCTGCGTGGCCTGCCATCTTACCGCAACGCTTGGCGGGGCCGCCACATTACGTGCCGCCTCCGGCCGCCGTGTTGTGCCGCAACCCCGATTGGTGGTACAAACAAACAGCGATACATCAGCGGCCGCATCGAATATCTGGGCGGGATGAGCGGCATTGTGGGACCGTCGAAACTCGCCGGGGATTAAAAATAGCATGCGCACCGGAGGAGCGAAATGAGCAAGACGAGAGATGTGCTGGACGTGATGCGCGTGCCCGCCTCGGGCGACCCGCTGAGGGCCGTGGTATCGGTCGATCTCGCCGCGCCGGTACGGGACGTTGAATGCGACATCCTGGTCGTGGGCGCCGGGCTCGGCGGTGTAGCCGCGGCGTGGGCGACGGCGCGGCGCGGACGCACGGTCTGCCTTCTGGAGGAGACCGACTGGCTGGGGGGCCAGATCACCTCCCAAGGGGTCTCCGCTCTGGACGAGCACGCGCACTAGGCCGTTCCAGATACCGTTTGGGCCGCTTGTCCCGGTCCGATTGGAGAACCTGATCGCGGCCAACAAGAACATCGGGACCACGCACATAACCAACGGCTGCTACCGGCTCCATCCGGTCGAGTGGAACGTTGGTGAGGCGGTGGGCAGCCTCGCGGCATACGCCGTGGATACCGGCCGCCCGCCGAGGCCTATCCACGCCGACCGTGAGCTGCTGCGCTCGTTCCAGCGAGGGCTTATAGCGAACGGGATTCCGCTGAGCTGGCTCGTCGACGTGCCGGTCCGGGCCCCCGACTTCGCCGCGACCCAGCGACTGGTAATGGCCGGAGGATACGGCGGCAACGAGCATACACTGGATTTCCGGCCGAAGACGCCCATCGGCGCGAGTGAACGGGCGTCGTGGATAGAGATGGCCGCGGGGCCGGGACAGACGGCCCCCTGCGGTCTGGATCCGTTGACCGGGCCGCGTTCGCGATGCCGAACGGGGTCTTATATGACCCCTCAAGGAGCGGAGAAGATGGACGGACCGAGGGCGTGCCGGGAGGACTTGCTCGACGAGGTCGTCTCGCTGATAAACAGCGAGTTCAGGGCGGGAACAGACCAGGACATCCAGACCGACTACCCGCTCATTTTCAATCGGGCCGGGCTGGAGCACATGCGGATAACTGGGGTAGACGGCCGTGTCATCGCCCACGCACCGGTCGCTCCCCGCGAGGTCCGCACCGGAGGCGACGGCTTCACTATCGGCATCATCAGCCTCACGGTCACACGCCCGGGCTACCCCCACCGGGGCTACGGCACTGCCTGTCTGCGGGACTGCGTCCGGATCATGGAGGAGCACGGGTGGCCGGTATCCGTGCTCTGGACTCAAGAGCGGACGTTCCCCTTCTACCAGAACTCGGGCTGGGAGGCGATGGGGTCCCAGGACAGCGGTGGGCCTGCCGCACTACCCGCCGTGTTGCCGCGCCGCCGTTTCATGGGAAGCTGCGAAGAAAACGAGCCCTTGCGTCCCCGCGCCCGCTGAGTATTCATGTCGTCCAACGTTGATATACTTGGCGACGCTGGCCCAGGCGTGCACCCGATCTCACAGGACGGCGGCCCGCGCCAGACGAATTGAACGTTTTCTCAAGGAGGAGTCTCATGACAGGCGTTGCGGAGATGCTCGAGACGTTGCGGGAGAATCGAAGACGAGTACTCGAACTGCTGCAAGATGTAGCCGACGAACAGATGCTGGTAACGTCTAAATGGCGCGATCGAACGGTGGATGTCCGTTTTTTCTTCTACCGGCTTGTCGCCCACCAGGTCGAGCACACCGTCCACCTGTCGAAGACCCTCCATGGGCTGGGCGTCGCCCAGAGCGAAGCCGGACTGATTTTGAGCAATATTCAGGCTGCACGGGGAGAGCTGGAAGGGATGCTTGTCGGACTGACCGACGAGGATCTGGACAGGGTTCCCGCGGAGGGCGAATGGCCGGCCCGAAAGGTACTGGAGCACATAATGGAGGCCGAGGAGTCATACACCCGGCGAATCGAGAACGCGCTCGAGGACTCGAAGACCTCGGACTGACCGGCGAGGGGGACACCGGGGAGACCGGAATGCAGACGCGCCCGCCCCTCTCATCTGTAGACATACCCGCGCAGCAGTCTGCCGCGAGAGTCGCTAACATTGCCTCGCTATGAGATGCAGAGTGCGTCCAAAACGTTGCCGGAGAGACCTGTAGCCTACGCCGGCGGAGTCCGATTAACAGTATGACGACAGGAGTGCTATCGGAATGAAACCGACGAAAATCGAAAAGATCGAGACCATCCTCTGGGAGCGATGGCTATTGGTCAGAATCTACTGCGAGGATGGGACCATCGGGATCGGAGAGGCAGGGGTCCACGGGTGGCAGCGGCCCACCGAGACGATGATACGAAGCTGCGAGCCGTACCTTGTAGGCGAAGACCCGGCCAGGATCGAGCACCACTTTCAGTTCCTCTATCGCAACTCCCATTTCATGGGCTCTGTGATAAGTGGCGCACTGTCCGCTATAGACGTCGCGCTCTGGGACATCAAAGGCAAGCGGCTTGGCGTGCCGATCTACGAGCTCATGGGCGGCAAGACCCGCGACAAGGTACGCTGCTATATCCATGTGAACGGAAATACGCCGGAGGCGCTCGCGAAAGACGCCAAGAAAGCGGTCGCAGAGGGATTCACTGCCATCCGGTTCAGCGCGTTCACACCCGAGTTCTGGCTTCATCGGTCGTACTCGGAGTGGACGAGTGCGGCGCTGGCCCGAGTGACCGCCGTGAGGGAGGAAGTGGGGAATGACATAGACATCTGCGTCGAGATCCACCGGGAGATGAACCCGGCCGAGTCGATCGCATTCGGCCGCCGATTGGAGCCTCTGCATCCTTTTTTCTACGAGGACCCGATGTTGCCGGACAGCCCCGCGCTGATGGCCGAGATCAAGCAGCTATGCAATCTTCCGATAGCCACGGGGGAGAGGTTCACGACCATATTCGAATTCCAACAGTTGCTGGAGAACCGGGGATGTGCATATGTTCGACCAGACGTGTGTCTGTGCGGCGGGCTGTCAGGTTCGAAGAAGGTGGCGGCGATGGCAGAGGCGCAACATGTGAAGGTGATTCCCCACAACCCTCTTAGCCCGGTCAGCACAGCGGCCTGCGTTCAGCTCGATGCTTGCATACCGAACTTCGCCCTACAGGAGTACACAGGGGAGTCCGAACCGCCAAAGAGCGAATTGCTGGTTGAGCCGCTAGAGTTGGTGGATGGTTATCTGGTGGTGCCTGACGGTCCGGGGCTGGGAGTGGAACTCAACGAAGCGGCGATCGCGAAATACCCGTTCAAGGACAAGATTATCGAGACCCCCATCGCGCAAGACGGTTCGGTCGCTGATCGCTAGAAGTTCTCTTCTGGCCGGGCGTCAGCGTCCGGACGGCATGAGCGACAGGGAGTTCTTCATCTCTTCGATAAAGCTCATGGCGGGCGTGGAGAGGGTCTTGCCCCTCAGGGTCACAATGCCCGCCGGCTCGACGGGCAGCAGGTTGGCCAGACTCACGATACCAAGGGTGCTCTCGTCCTCCGGCTCTATGGCCAGACGCGGCCCGACGGACACACCCATACCTACCGCGACGTAACGCTTGACCATGTCCATGCTGTCGAGCTCCACCACGATCTCGTAGCTCAGCCCTCTTCGCTGAAACTCCTCCTCTAGCATCTTGCTGGTATGCGTTTCCCGCCTCCGCAGTATCAGCGGCCACCGCGCGATCTGGTCAAGGGACGTCAGCGGAGTCTCCAATAAGGGATGGCCGAGCGGCGCGATGAGCACCCTCTCCGAGGTGAAAATTGGGACGAAGTCGAAGTCCCAGTACCTCTCCGGGGCCGGCGTCAGCCCAAGATCCGCCAACCCGCCGGCGACCATGTCCAGTACCTCCCCAATGAGCCCGGACCTGATCCGGAGACGAGCATGGGGATGTCTGCGCAGAAAGACCCTGACCGCCCGTAGCAGGGCGTGAGAAACGATGTCGTGGGTCGACGCTATGGTCACCGGCGCATTCCGCTCGACAGCCGACGCCATTGTCGCCAGGGCGTCTATTCCATCAACTAGAGGCGTCGCCAGCCCCGCCAGCGCGCCCCCCGACGGTGTGAGCTGGATGGGCCTCCTGATCCTGTCGAAAAGCACCGTCCCCATCTTCTCTTCCAGCCTCTTGATGTGGGTCGATACCGTCGGCTGCCCGATGCCGAGGTGGTCCGCCGCCTTTGAGATGCTCTTGAGTTTCGCCGCCGCCACGAAGCTCCTCAACTCCTGCAGATGAAGGGACGGCGCCCCCTTTTTCTCAGTATTGAGTAACATAATACTCATTATTACACAATATGCATTTGCCTGATGTTACCACTCGTCGATGATGGTATTCATGGAACAAGTCGAATCGAATTTCCTGAATCGCAGAGCGAAGAAATGGAGGACACGATGATCGCAAGGATACTCAAGAGCATACACCTGGACTTTGGCGGCGGCGCATCTGGATTCGATCGGTACTTCCAGAATATTCAGAGCCCGAATCGAACGGGCACACCTTCCCGCGAGGAAGCCAGAGCCGACTAACTGGCACGACCACGGATCCGGTAGTGGCAGGGAGCCTTTGAGCTGACACTAAGGTCTGCCGCTGCATTCCCCTTCCCAGGGCCCTGATGCGGAATCGGGGCCCTGGATTCGTTCCTGGCCTACAGTTCGTCTGAAGTCGGGCCGGCAGGGTCGCAGCGTTTGTTTCCCCGTAGGCGCTAGAGGGCTCCGTCCCGGCGCCAAGAGGCGATCTCGTCGTCAGAGGCGTCTGCGTACTCTCGCAGCACCTGATCGGTGTGCTCTCCCAGCGCGGGACCCAGTCGATGGGTGGCCTTCATGTCGCCGATCTTGATGGGGCTGGCGAGCTGGCGTATGGTCCCCAGCTCGGGATGGTCCATCTCCAGCACCATACCATCCTCGGCCACCTGGGGATCTCGAAGGGCCTCCTCCACGGAGTTGACCGGCGCGCACGGCACCTGGCCCGTGAGCATCGCGAGCCACTCCCCGGTGGTCCTCTTGCGGGATAGGTCCTTTAGAATCGGGCCGAGCACTTCGCGGTTCTCCAGCCGGCCGGCGAAGGTGTCGAACCTAGGGTCCTCCGCCAGCTCCGGCGAGCCCATGATCGACACGAGGTTCCGATAGAACTTCTCCTTGGCGCACATGACCACGAGCCACCCGTCTTTCGTAGGCAGCACCTGAGAGGGCACCTGGGACGGGTGGGAGGAGTCCGGCCAGCGCCGAGGCTCATACCCCTTCGTGAGGTGCCAGGCCCCAAGGTAGCTCAGGTGTGCGATGGCGTTGTCGAACAGGCTGACGTCTACGTCGCACCCCCGCCCGGACTCGCGGGCCCCGAGTATGGCGCTGACCATGCCGAGGGCGGCCATCACGCCCCCGCTGTAGTCCACCAACGAGAGCCCGGATTTCTGAGGCGGAGAATCGGGCTCGCCCGTGATGCTCATCCAGCCGGCATACGCCTGCATCGTATAGTCATAGCCAGGCTCGCCCGCCCGGGCGCCGCGCCTCCCGAAAGCCGAGAGGGAGCAGCATACGATTGACGGGTTCACCGGCCCGAGACTCGGGTAGTCGAGACCAAGCTTCGAGGGCAGGTCGCCCCGCAGGTTGTTGAAAACGGCATCGCTGACCTTCACCAGCCTGTGCAGTATGGCCTTCGATTGGGGATGGCGCAGGTTCAACGTGATGCTCTTCTTGTTCCTGTTGAAGCTCTGGAAATACACGCTGTCCTGGTCGGCCGTATAGGGCGGCACATACCGGGCCACATCCCCGCCCGTCCCGGGGTTCTCCAGCTTGATAATCTCGGCTCCGAGATCGGCCAAGAACATCGTCCCCCACGGCCCGGCGCCGTACTGCTCGACGGCGATTATCCTGACACCTTCCAGGGGCTGCCGGGCTTTGCGACCGGGCTTGCCTGTCGACATGAGGACCTCCTGTGTATCTGCACCGGTGCGCGTTCAGTCGCTCGCCCTGTCTCCGCCACGCCTGACCCCGGATGATTAGCTTGGGATTAGTCACGAAGCCGTGCCCGAAAGCCAGGGGCGAAGGCCATCTCAGCGACGTCGCGAGGGACGCACATTCAAGCCTAATTCTCAAGCACGACCCGCACGAAACTTTCGTCCATGCCGCACCTCCGTGCCGGAGGCGTGCCACGCCCCGATATGACCCATTGCGGCGAGGCATGGCGCACTTCGCGGAGACTCCCCCAAGGGCTGGAACGCCGAGGATTGTAGCACACATCTTGAAAGGCGATTGGGACCGCCGGTCGAGGGAAACATGCTTATCCAAACGTACTGTTGTACAATGTGCTGACTCAAACCCAACGCAAGGGCACCACGGACTCGATCGCCACGTACTCCTCTGTAGATCAGCAAGAACCACCGGCCACAGGCCTCGCCATGGCAGGCTTTGGCCGCCGCGTGGCCGACGGCTGCCGGCACACCATCCTCCGGGTCTGCCCGTTGTCAGTTCGGTGGCGGGACCTCATGCGAACAGTACCCTCCTAGTTGCGCACACCCAAGACCGATCCGGAGCTGGCGCGCGGCCGCGGCAAAGTGGCCTCCACCATATTCGTCGCCCACGCCATCAAGCACATCTACAACTCGGGCCACTCGTCGCTGATAATGCCCGAGATCAAGATCGGCCTCCGGCTGAGCCGGGCCCAATACGGGTCGCTGGGCACGGCCGGCGCGATCGCGTGGTGGGCGTCGACGATGGTGGCGGGCTATCTCGGCGACAGGTTCACCAACCGGGCCGGCATCATGCTCGCGGTCGCGCTGGGCCTGATGGGCGGGTCTTTTTTCCTCGCGGGCTTCGCCCCGAACTACACGACCATGCTCGTCGTCATGTTCCTGGCAGGTATCGGTCCGGCTCTATTTCACCCGCCGGCCATAGGTGAGCTGTCCCGGCGTTTTCCGGACCGCCGCGGATTTGCAGTGTCACTGCACGGCATGGCCGCCAACATCGGCGAGGTGCTGGGCGCCCCGACCGTCGCGGCTTTCCTGACGTTCATGGTCTGGCGGGACCTGTTGAAGGTCAGCGCGGGCCCCGCTCTGCTCGTGGCGTTCGCGATCTTGCTCCTGATGCCATCCCGCAAAGGGGAAGCAGGGTCTCATGTGTCCTCGATACGAGGCTACTTCACATCTCTTGTGAGTTTGCTGAACAACCGGGTGCTGCTGCTGCTCATCGTCGCAACGGCGCTGCGAAGTGTCGGCGAAGGAGCCGTGGGCGGGTTCCTGTCTCTATATATGAGGGACGACCTGAACTACTCCGTTACTACCGTCGCCATCTTCCTCTCGGCGGCCCAGATTGCCGGGGTCGTCTCCCAGCCGGTGATGGGACACCTGTCCGACAAAGTAGGCCGAAAGCCGGTGCTGGTGACCGGAACCGGGCTCGTCATGCTGTCCGCGTTCGCCCTCAGCGTGGCCCGGTCTGGCGTCCAGCTATTTCTGGCCGTGCTCGTGAAGGGGGCGTTTTCATTCTCTCTGCACCACATATTCGTCGCGGCGGCACTCGACGCCAGCCGCAGCGTCGCCCAGTCGACGGTGGTCTCGCTCATCTACGGCGCCGGGTTCCTGGGCACATTCTCACCCTACATCGCGGGCCTGATTTCCGACCACTACGGCATCCACAGTGCGTTCGTGTACGGTGGTTCAGTTTTGATCCTGCCGACTGTGCTGCTGGCGCTAGCCAGGTTTCCCAGCCCGGCGCCGGTATTGGAGACCGAACCAGAGGGGCGTGATTGATGGCCGTCTCCGATGAGTTTCGGGACCATATCATGGAGATGCTGGGGCCGATTGGGGTCGTGAAGGCCCGGGCGATGTTCGGCGGCTAAGGCGTGTTCGAGAGCGGGGACACGTTCGCGATGATGTCCGAATCCGAGCTGTTTTTCAAGGTCGACGACTCGAGCCGGGCCGGATATGAGGAAAACGGCAGCAGGCGCTTTGGCCGGACCCGGTACTTCAGCGTGCCAGAGCATGTCATCGAAGACGCGACCGAGCTGGAGCGGAGGGCGCTAACCGCCATCGCGGTGGGCCATGCGACCGCGAGAAAAAAGAGCGGGAAGAAGGGCTGACGCCGAGCTCACGCCTCCACGCACTCTGGGAAGTCGAATGCAGCGAGACCCGAAGGATACGATCAAGGCCCTGGCGGCGCTCGCAGTGGCGCCGGCCAAGTCCTTGGACACGCAGGCGGGACGTTAGCGCGACACCTCCGGGAACGGGATGGAGTCCAGGTGGGACCCCAGCCAGTTGAGTTCGTTCGCCAGGTGCATCGCTCCGGCAGGCACAAATCGGTCGCTGGTAACGCTCCAAGACTCCCCGTCCCACGTGATCTCTTCGGCGGGGACGGTCAGCGCCATCGCCATGGGCGGGGGCGGCGTGTTCACGGGGTGATAGTAGATAACTCCCGGCAAGTCCTTCTCCCATTCACCCGCCATCGCACCGTTCTTCCCTGGCGGGGCCGAGAGCTGCAAGCCACTGTTCGCGACCGAGCTTTCATAGAAGGCCAGCAACACTTCCTTTTCCGGGAACTTGACCTGGTCGCCGCCTTTTGGGCTAGCGAGTTGAGTCCGCCGATGATCCAGGCCACTTGGTCGGAAGAGTACACACTGCGGGACTCGAAGACGCCATGTACGGGATTGAAGTCGGCCGATAGACTCGCAAACAGAATCTCTGCGGCGTCGCGGTAGCTGTCGTCGTCCGAGATTTCGGCGGCGGCGATGAGTCCGGCGATCTCGGACGCCCTGTCAACAACGTCGTCCGAGACCAGGCCGACCAGAATCGAGTCCGCGATAGATCCAGCCCTGGCGACGGCGGAGTCGTGGAGCCCGCTGTCCACAGCCGTCGAAGCGCGATATGCCAGCGCACGGATTGCCGCAGCCGCCTCTTGCGGCGATGCCGGCACACGATCGTCAAGCGCTCCCATCAGCGCGGTGGCGGCACCGTCGAACATAGGGTGCGCATCGGGGTCAATGTACGGCCTCCTGTATCGCCGGTCAGTCCGGCGATGTCCGATAGCGCGTCCAGCATGACCCAGTTGGCCGTGTAGTTGAGATTTCCGTCGGAGTCATGGAAGAGGCCGTCGTCGCCCATCAGATTCTGCATCTCATATTGACCTTGCATCTTGGCCAACATCGACACCATCATTCCGATGAACCTTTGCTGGGCGCCAAGATCGCCGTCCGGCTTGCCAAAGTGGCCGCTGCCGAAGTTGTGGGCCCACTGGGTCTCTTTCAGCATGGTCTCCGCCTGGCCACGCACGTATACTGTCTTGTCGAACGTGTCCAGGTCCAATCGAAGACCTTCAAAGTCCATCGGGTCGAACTCTCTCGGATCGTTAACGAGGTGGGCGCTGACCGACTTGAATACGGTCTGCAGCGGCATCAAGTTTTGTGGGACCATTACCGGATCATCCGGGTTCTGAGCGATCATCTGTATGACCATCTGCATCGCGTCCATGGGGGGCTGGAAAGTGATTGTAGATGGTCGCGAAAATGGGACACATCTGAGGGTTAGAGAACCCGAGAGTAAGGAGAGAGGTGCGAGCTCCTGGACAGAGGGTAGAGTTACCCGAGAAAGGAGCAGGTGAGACCCAATCATCAGTAGGAAAACCAGAGACCGCCGAGGAGCGGACCGAGCAGACCAGGTCCTTTGTCCGCAGAGTCAAAGCGGCTACCCGACGCAAGTGCACCCCCGAGGAGAAGATCCGCATCGTCCCGGAAGGCTTCCGTCGTGAGGTCACGGTAAATGACCTGTGCAGGCGGGAAGGAATCAAGCCCCACTCCTACTATGCCTGGACCAAGGAATTCATGGAGGCCGGCAAGGAGAGGCT
>CAZJDV010000032.1:0-24593 GCA_964544865.1 uncultured Dehalococcoidia bacterium
CATCCCGACGGCCAGATTGCACTCTTCGACTGGATGGACACGAGACGCGAGCATGAGACGTCTTCCTCGCCGCTATCCAATGTCGTTCAGCAGAGCTCGTATGTCCCGTATGAGCCCCGTTAGTATGGGAGCGTTCGCTCGGGCCTCCGACGGTTTGAAGAAAGCCCTCACGTGGCTGTCCTTGAGGCAGTCGTCGATCTCGAGGCCGTCCAGCTCGTAGCGTCCGCACACTTCCTCGATCACATCGAGGCGCTCCTGCCGGACCTCCGGGTGCGAATAGTCGGAGCAGGTCGCGATCTTCGGCTCGTCCGGATCATCTTCGGCGATCATCACCTCGGGATGGTCCCACTTCAGCTTGCCTAGCCAGTACTTGCCATCGTCGTCGGGCGAGGTCGGGTCGTTCATCTTGAGGCTGCCTATGATCTGTATCCCCTTTTCATGGGCACGGTCGACGACGACCTTCAACGGGTCGATCCCGACTTCCAAGGCACGCCTCACATTCTCGCCCGCGCGCCACCACATGACCCCGTTGGTGTGCCGTGTGATACGCTCGCCCCACAGGATGCCGACCCTGGTGTCATGCCAGAAGGTCTGCCCTGAGCCGAGGCCAAACGACAGCGTGTCGACACCGGTGCCCAGTATCTCGTCCACCGGCTGCCTGAATTGGTGCAGGCTCATCGGCGGATCATACCGGTACAGGCTATAGTGTCTCCCGTCGTTGTGGTAGATTAACTGTGGCTTTCGCATTGTTTCTCCCTTCATGCCTGGGGCGGTTCTCGGCTAGAGCTAGATCGATGCCCTGCCCACTACCACGGCCCTCACCAGTCACAATCGCTACCTTGCTCGTGACGTCCATTTCATCCTCTCTGTTGATGGCGGTGTTTCGACTCCAGGGAATGTGACTCAGTTCACCCTGCCCATCCGTTGGCCTTTGCCATTCCTGCACCGGCAAGACGATGTGAGATGGAAATTGTAGACGACGGAAAGACAATGTACCACCGAGGCGGGCCGAGCTCCAGGATCGGCACAAGCGGGTGACTCGGGCCACCGCAGTGACCTGGAAGTTGCTGATCGATTCAGACGGCTTGGGGTGCTCGGGACATCCTTTCCTCGTAGGTGAATCCCGAGGGTGGGATGTGCGAGAGCACAGGTAGGGCTCACACAGTCCATCATAGACCAGGGGCTTCGATGAGTCATGTGTCAACACATGGATCGCCCAAGAATCACTGCGCTGCTAGGAACCATTTGTAACACTTTACATGAACTGTTACATTCGTAGGTATTGGGAGACAGATTGCTGATTCGAACTGCACGCGGTAGTTCTGGTACGCTATACTATAATGATTTGAAATAACGAGGCGCGTCAGTACGGCGTCGAAAGTCGTCTCAATTTTGGGGCGGCCACTGGACAGAGGGCTGGTGGGCGTCCTTTTTTTGTGACGGAGGAAGGCGTGCAGCCGTCCGTTCTTGGGAGACATGGCAGCGTGGCATTGCGTGCTCGACGACGACAACCATCTATCACTACGTCTTTGACAAACCCGGAAAGACTCATTGGCGACATCACTCGTGAAATGAAGCGGACTCTACGCCGCCCTAAGCCCCTGGAGAAGCACGTCCCGTTCACTGTTCCTGCTCTCGTCCCTGAATGGTTGTGGCAATAGGCGAACGACATCGTCGACGAGCGCAGATCGACCAAGAGCAAGACCAGCGGGCAGATCAAGGCGCTCTTTCGTGGTCGAGTCCTCTGCCCACGCTGTGACAGGAGGATGACAATTCGACGAGACGGCCAATGGCGAAAGTACCCCAATCTCGTGTATTACGTCTGCACATCCGGCCACGAGCAGTGGAACGCAAGACGATGCGGTGCACGGTACATCCCCCTGCGTTGGCTAGACGGCCTAGGGTGGAGCAACATCGCGGAAGCGCTCCGAGATCCTGCCCTGGTGCTCAAGGAATTGCGGAACGCTAGAATTGCGGAACGCTACACGAACGGACGCGGGGCTTCAAAAGCAATTCCGCCTATGGGTGTGGCGAATGAAAGAGGCCAAGCGTCGACTGGCCCGTATTCAACAGGACTATGAGTCTGGAGGCGGTATCTACGCCTTGGAGGAAGGTCGACAGCGTGTTTCACACGAGCGCGAGAGCATCGCGGAGGCCGAGGTAGAGAAGACCAAATTGGAGGTACCACTGAAGCAACTGGCGGAGGACAATAACCACGCAGAACGGATGGAACGAGCATTGCAGCAAACCCGGGATGCGAACCTGAGCCAGGCGACTTTCGCGGAAAGGCGGAGGATCGTCGATCTCCTGGACGTTAAGGTATTTCCGCGCGAGGATCGGAGCGGCGCATTCCTAACCTGTGCCGTTAGCCTGGAACCAGTTTCACATCACAGTATCAACATAGCGTCCCCGAAGCTGTAGAAGCGGTAGCGGAGGTTCGCTGCCTCGCGGTATGCTTCCAGCACCAGGTCGCGGCCCGCGAACGCGCTGGTCAGCATCAGCAGGCTCGACCTCGGCAGGTGGAAGTTGGTCACCAGCGCGTCCACGACCTGGAAGCCGTAGCCGGGATACATGAATATGCCGGTCCAACCCGATCCCGGCGAGACTCTGTCCAGCGAAGGCGTTTCACCGTATGAGCGCCCGCTCCCGCGCCGGCCCTTCTCCTCCCTCGCGGTATGCTCAAGCAGCCTCACCGCGGTGGTCCCGACGGACACGACCCTCCGGCTCTCGGTTCTCGCGCGGTTGATGGCCGCCGCAGCGTCCCGGCCCAGCGTCCAGTACTCCGAGTGCATCTTGTGCGACTCGACCTCCTCGACGTCTACGGGTCGGAATGAGTCCCACCCGACGTGCAGCGTCACGAAGGCCAGCTCCGCGCCCATGGACCTTATGCGGTCGAGCAGGGTGGGGGTAAAGTGCAGCCCGGCGGTCGGCGCGGCGACGCTGCCCTTCACGCGCGAGTACACCGTCTGGTATCGCTCGGCGTCCACCAATGGCTGGTGGATGTAGGGCGGCAGCGGCACCACGCCCAGCTCGTCCAGGAGATCCTCACCGGACAGCCGCACGGTCCTGGAGCCGTCGTCGTGGACCTCGACGACCTCCCCGTTCAGCGTGTGTCCGTCGCGGGATATCTCGAATCCGGCGCCCTCGCGCAACCGGCGGCCGGGCTTCACCAGGGCCCGCCATGTCCCTAGCGAGACGCGGTGCAGCAGCAGTAGCTCCACCTTACCGCCGGCGCCGGCTCGCGTCCCATAGAGCCTGGCGGCCATGACGCGGCTGTCGTTAAAGACCAGCAGGTCCCCTGGCTGCAAGAGATCCGGCAGATCGTGGAAACGGCGGTGTTGGATGGAGCCGTTCGCGCGATTGACCACCATCAGTCGCGAGTTGTCACGAGGCTCCATCGGCGTCTGGGCTATGAGCTCTTTTGGCAGATGATAGTCGAAGTCGCTGGTTTTCATATTTTGTTCCGGCCCACCCGCCTTATGGTACCCCGGGGATACCCCAGGGTCTCCACCAGAGAGGGAGCATCCTTCTCTGGACTCTCCCGCCGGAGGACAGGACGTACGAGGTCATCTCTGGGCAGTTCGCAACCGCTCGCCGGCGCCCCGTATCAGGCGAGCCGGTAATTCTTTGCTTACCCAGACCCCGGTCGGCGCATCGAGGGGCAAGAATCAGCGTCCGGGGACCGATCGCCGTGCAGCGTCGAGGGTGTTCTGGAGGAGCATCGCGATGGTCATGGGGCCGACCCCGCCGGGCACCGGCGTGATGGCGTCGGCCTTTTCCGCGACGGCGTCGAAGTCCACGTCGCCCACCAGCCGCCATCCTCTCTTTCGATCCGGCGCGTCGATTCTGTTGGTGCCCACGTCGATGACCACGACGCCCTCCTTCACCATGTCCGCCGTAATCATCCGAGGCTGCCCCATCGCCGCGATGAGGATGTCCGCCTGCCTCGTCATGGACGCCAGGTCCCTGGTCCGGGTGTGGCACACGGTTACCGTGGCGTTGGCGCCGGGCCTACGCTGCGCGAGCAGTATTGACACCGGCTTGCCGACGATCTCGCTCCTGCCGCACACCACCACGTGCTTGCCCTCGGGGTCGTGGCCGGTCCGCAGCAGCATCTGCTGTATCCCCGCGGGGGTGGCCGGCACGAACCGCGGCCACCCCTTGACCAGCAGCCCCACGTTGGCGGGGTGCAGTCCGTCCACGTCCTTGTTGGGATCGACCGCCGCGATCACCTCGTCCAGGTCGATATGCCCGGGTACCGGGAGCTGCACGAGCATCCCGTGAATCCTGTCGTCATTGCCGAGTCTTTCAACCTGGGCCAGCGCCTCCTCATGACGCGTACCGGCGGGAAGCGTCACGTCCTCGGCGATCATGCCTGCCTCGATCGCCGCCCGCTGCTTGCTGCGGACATAGACGGCCGAGGCCGGGTCGTCGCCCACCATCACCACCGCGAGGCCGGGCACGACCCCGTGCCTCTCCTTCAGCTCGGCGACGCCCGCAGCCACCTCCGCCCGAACCTGGGCAGCTATCTTCTTGCCATCTATCAGCTCTGCTTTCAAGGTCGCGGCTGCCTCCCCGTCGTAGAGTTCCCTCTCCGCTCAATTATATACGGTGGAGGGCGCGCACATGAAGCGCGCTTTCAATTGGATGGAGGCCCACATATAATATCGACGACCGCCGTGCTTCTTTTCGGGCCGCCAATTTCCGCGAGCTCAAGGTCGAGACAGAGGCTATCCGGGAGAGGGGAGTTCAGGCAAGACGAGGATGCTGGTCACCGGCGTAGACATTATAGAGATACATCGCGTCGCGCGGGTCGCAAAGCGGTATGGGCGGCGCTTCTTCAACCGGATCTACACCGCGGGAGAGCAGGCCTACTGCCGCGGTCGCGCGCCCCAGCTCGCCAGCCGCTTCGCCGCCAAGGAGGCGGTGATGAAGGCCCTCGGCACCGGCGTGCGGGGCGTTCGGTGGAGGGACATCGAGGTCGTCAGACACCGGGGTCAGGCCCCGACGGTCAAGCTGCACGGCACCGCTCTCGCGCGGGCGCAAAAGATAGGTATCGACCATCTGGCGCTCTCCCTGACCCACTCCAGAGAGTACGCGGTGGCGTCCGTCGTGGGCGAAAGCGAGCATGGCAATCTTGTGCCTCACTGGAGATAACACGATGCAGGAAACGCCCTCGCTGCATGTCGACCGAAGCATCCAGGTGGACCGATGCGTATAGGCATCTTTATCGGCGTCGTAGGCTCGTCGCCCACTCTGGAGGGGCTGGTGCAGCAGGCGGTGAATGTCGAGTTGGAAGGATTCGACAGCTTTTGGACCCCGCAGGTCGCGAGGGTCGATGCGCTGACCTTGCTGGCCCTGGCGGGAGGGCGGACCAGGCGCATCGAGCTGGGTACCGCCGTAGTGCCGACATACCTGCGCCACCCCCTGGCGCTGGCGCAGCACGCCCTGACGACCCAGGTCGTCGCGGGTGGCAGGCTGGCACTGGGCATCGGTCTATCCCATAAGCCGGCGGTCGAGGGCCGGTGGGGGCTCTCATTCGACAGGCCCGCGCTGCACATGCGGGAGTATCTGACCGTGCTGCGCGATCTCGTGCGCGAGGGCCGGACCCGGTTCGACGGGGAGATGTTCAAGGTATCCGGGTCGATCCAGGTGCCCGGCGCGACACCATTCCCGATCTTGATAGCCGCCCTCGGTCCGCGCATGCTGCGAATCGCCGGCGAGCTGTCCGACGGGACTATCACCTGGATGGTGGGACTCAAGACGCTGCGGGATCACGTCGCGCCGCGCATCGTGGCGGCCGCGGAGGATACCGTCCGCCCAGAGCCGAGAATATGTGTCGGGCTCCCCATCGCGGTGACCGACGACCCAGCCGCTGCCAGGCAGCGGGCCGCCGGCCTCTTTAGCCGCTACGAGGAGCTGCCCAGCTACCGCCGCATGCTGGACATCGAGGGGGCGGGCGGACCCTCGGACGTGGCGATCGTCGGCGGCGAGGAAGAGGTCGAGCAACGGCTGCGCGAGATTTCCGACGCCGGGGCCACCGATCTACTGGCCGTGGTGTTCCCGGCCGACGACGACGACGATGCCGAGGCCTCGGTCGCGCGGACCAGGGCGCTGCTTAGGTCCCTCGTCGGCAAGATATAGGTGTGGCCACGAAGCGCACGCAGGGTGTGCGCTTCGTGGCGAACACTGGGATAGTCTCCCTAATGAAGATAGTCACTTCGGATCAGATGCGCCTCCTGGAGCAGCGCTCGGAATCCGCCGGCGTATCCACGGACTCGCTGATGGAGAACGCCGGCCTGGCGGTCGCCAGGAGCGTGCGGCGCCGCCTGGGCCGGGTCGTCGGGACCCAGGTGGTGGTGGTGGCCGGAAAGGGCAACAACGGCGGCGACGGGCTGGTCGTGGCCAGACGCCTGCGCTCCTGGGGGGGCCGCGTAACCGTTTGTCTCACCGGTCCGCGTCCGCCGGGCGACCCGAAGCTGGCCCTCGTTGTGTCGCAAGGCTCCGCCGTCGTTCATCTGGATATCGACGCGGGTCTGGCCCAGCTCCGGGAGTCGTTGGCATCAGCCGACTTGGTCGTGGACGCCGTGCTCGGCACAGGCAGGTCGCGCCCGATCGAGGGCGTGCTCGAGGAGATACTTCGCGTGGTGGCCGGCGCCAGGGCCCGGAGGTCCGGCCTCAACGTCATGGCGCTGGACCTCCCGACGGGCCTCGACGCCGACTCGGGCGCGGTCGATCCGGCGTGTCTCGCGGCGGATGTCACGGTGACGCTTGGTCGTCCCAAACCGGGGCTATATGCCTTTCCCGGCGCAGAGTACACCGGGCAGGTCGAGATCGTGGACATCGGCATACCCGCCGGACTTGACGGCGACATCCCCCTGGCGCTAATGACGCGGGAATGGGCCGCCGCCCTTCTGCCGAGGCGGCCCCTGTCCGCGCACAAGGGCACCTTCGGTCGAACGATGGTGGTGGCCGGGTCACGAAACTACCCGGGCGCCGCATACCTGGCGGCCACTGCCGCCGGTCGTGCGGGCGCGGGGCTCGTGACGCTTGCCATCCCCGAAAGCCTCCGTACGCCCGTCGCGGCAAGGGCGGCGGAGGCGACCTACCTACCGTTGCCCGAGTCGTCGCCGGGCATGCCGGGCGAGCAGGCCGCCGCCCTCGTCCTGGAGAATCTGGACGGATACAGCGCACTGCTGGTGGGCTGCGGGCTCGGCCAGGCGCCGGAGACCGGACGTCTCGTGGAGGGACTCCTTCTATCCGGGGCTCCGTTGCCGCCGGCCGTCATCGACGCCGATGGCCTAAACCTGCTGCCGAAACAGGGAGGAGCGGACTGGTGGAAGCGCCTGCTGTCGCCGGCCGTGCTGACGCCCCATCCGGGCGAGATGGCGTGGCTGACCGATCTATCTACGCAGGCGGTTGGAGAGGACCGAATCGGCGTTGCCGTTCGGTCCGCCGGGAGTTGGGACAAGGTCGTCGTGCTCAAGGGCGCGTTCACAGTGGTCGCTTGCCCAAGCGGTCGAGCTATGATGAGCCCCTTCGCCAACCCTGGGCTGGCCTCGGCGGGAACGGGCGATGTCCTGGCGGGCGCCATCGCAGGACTGCTTTCCCAGGGTATGCCTCTTGAAGATGCCGCGACCCTGGGGGTCTACCTTCACGGCCTGGCGGGAGACCTCGCAACGGCAGAGATGGGCACGACCGGCATGCTTGCCGGCGACCTGCTGAGTACCTTGCCGAAGGCAGCGAAAGGTGTTGGGTTTTAGGTGTCGGGTGCTAGGTGCTGGGGAGTGGGGAGGAGTCAGATTTCGTACCCTTCTTACGCCAACACCCAATACCATTCACCCATCACCCTTCTTCCGGAGGTAAATCCTGGCGCATCTTAGGGGCGACGAGCGGGCGCGATACGTGTCGCGGATGTTTGCGCGGATCGCCAGCCGCTACGACCGGCTAAACGCCATCATGTCGGCGGGACGCCACCACGCGTGGCGGCGCATTGCGGTGGAGATAGCCGTGGGCGATCTAAGCGGTCCCGCACTCGACGTGGCCACGGGGACCGGCGATCTCGCCATAGAACTAGCCCGCCAGCCGCAAGTCTCCCATGCTGTGGGTCTGGACTTCACACGCGAGATGCTGCCGCTGGCAGTCCGGAAGACCCGAGAGCGAGACCTCGGCCACAGGACCGGCTACCTCGCCGGCGACGCCCATGCGCTGCCGTTCCAGGACGACCGGTTCATCTGCGCCACCGTCGGTTTCGGCGTTCGCAACTTTATCGACCTGCCAAAGGCGCTTCGGGAGATGGCCCGCGTGGTCCGGCCCGGTGGCCGCGTGGTGGTCCTAGAGATAGTGCGGCTAGAGGGTCTGGGCCCCATGGGCCGACTGTTCCCGCTCTACTTCAGGCACGTTACCCCGTGGCTTGGCGCGATCTTCGGGGGCGACCGGGAGGCGTATACGTATCTGC
Organism: uncultured Dehalococcoidia bacterium; assembly: GCA_964544865.1. GTDB lineage: Bacteria > Chloroflexota > Dehalococcoidia > Lucifugimonadales > CAJWER01 > CAZJDV01. The sequence continues at coordinate 8,459 of CAZJDV010000032.1, forward strand.
CGGAGTCGGTCCAGGGCTTCCTAACCGCTGGAGAGGTGGCCGCCATCATGCGCGACGCCGGGATGGCGAACGTGACCTACCGAAAGCTCGCCCTCGGCACGGTCGCCGTCCACGTGGGAGAGAAGGAGGCGTAGCGCTCGCCCCGGCCCATTCCCTCTCCCCTACTTAAAACTCTTCTCGCTGGCGTGGATGGGGACCTGTAGGCGGTTCTCGAAGGGTGTCAGCGGGCAGCTCCAGCGCTCGTTGTAGGCGCAGTAGGGGTTGTACGCGTAGTTGAAGCCTATCGAGACCTTGCCGCCGGGCAGAGGAAACGCCTCGACGTAGCGTCCGCTGCCGTTGGCCTCGTCTCCGCTGGTCGAATCGACGAATGGGACGAAGAACTCGGTGTCCGCCCCGTGCCCATGGCCGTCCTGGTACAGGATCAGCTCGCCGATCTCTCCCTCGACGTCGAAGGCTATTCTCCCCCACCGCCTGTAGGTGGCGATGTCGCCCGTGCTCGTCTGCATCTCCACGACCTCTTTGTCGCCGAACTCCTGCACCGAAAGCTCCAGGCCGAGGCCCGGGTTCTCGTCGTAATAGGAAAGACTCTGGAATCCACGCCGCTGGTCCGGCGTGAGCGGAGACTGGTCGTCCCCGCCGAAGAATTGGTCCTTGTGCCTGCGAAATTCCGTGAGTTCAGACATGGTCATGCTCCTGCTCAGGGCGTTACGCACATTAGACGCGGGTAGGCGGCGATGAGGTTCTGGGGTCAGCTAACGGCGGCGCAGGGTCGTTCAATCGAACGCCCTCTGCCACCTGCGCTATTGGGAACGCAATTGGGGAAAGAGCACGACCTCGCGGATGGAGCGCTGCCCGGAGAAGAGCATCACCAGGCGGTCGATGCCCAGTCCCAGGCCGCCGGTGGGCGGCATGCCGTGTTCCAGGGCGACCAGGAAATCCTCGTCCAGTCGGTCCATATCCTCGTCTTGGAACTGCGCGTGCAGCGCCTCCTGGGATTCGAGACGCCGTCTCTGGTCCTCGGGGTCGTTGAGCTCGGTGAATGAGTTGCAGATCTCCATGCCGGCCATGAACCCCTCGAATCTCTCGACCAGCCTCGGTTCGCCGCGCTTCTTCTTCGCCAGCGGCGACATCTCCACCGGGTAGTCCACGAGGAACGTTGGCTGGACGATGTGAGGCTCTACGGCCGACGAGACCAGCTTGTCCAGCAGGCCACCCCAGCTCATTTGCTGTCCGACGTCGAGTCCCGCGGCCTTCATCTCGGTCTTCAGTGACTCGATGTCATCGCACACCAGGAAGTCGATGCCGGTGCGGCGCCTGACCTCTTCGTGGAGCGACAGCCGTAGCCAGGGCGGAGTGAAGTCGATGGTGGCGCCCTCGAACTCGACGCTGTTGGAGCCCAGGACCTCCGCCGCCAGGCCCGAGACCATCTCCTCCACCATGCGCATGACGTCGCTGTAGTCTGCGTACGCCTCGTAGCTCTCCATCATCGTGAACTCGGGGTTGTGGGTGAAGTCCACGCCCTCGTTGCGGAAGATTCGGCCGATCTCGTAGACCTGCTCCAGTCCGCCGACAATGAGCCGTTTGAGATACAGCTCCGTCGCGATGCGAAGGTAAAGGTTGCGGTCAAGGGTGTTGTGGTGCGTCAGGAACGGCCTCGCGGTGCCTCCAGCGGCGACCGGCACCAGCACCGGCGTCTCGACCTCCATGAAGCCTCGCCCGTCCATGAAGCGGCGCAGGGCGCTCACCATGCGGCTTCTCATGATGGCGATTCGCCTGGCGTTCTCATTGGCGATGAGGTCCAGATAGCGCTGGCGGTACCGGAGCTCGACGTCCGACAGGCCGTGCCACTTTTCCGGAAGCGGCCGCAGTGACTTGGACAGGAGCGTCCATTCATCCGCCTGGACGGTGACCTCGCCGGTGCGGGTCCGGAACAGCGACCCGCCGACGCCAATGAAGTCGCCTATGTCCAGATCCTTGAGCGTGTCGTAGGTATCCGGCAGATTGTTGCGCCGCAGCAAGACCTGGACCGTGCCGTGCCCGTCCCGGATGTCGATGAACGTGGCCTTGCCCATGCCCCGGAGCCGGATGATCCGCCCGGCTACCGACACGTCGACTGACCGCCGGTCGTCCTCTTGTTGCTCCTCCGCGGCCTCGAAGTTCGAGATGGCCTCTTGGGTCGTGTGCGTCCGGTTGTAGCTGTGGGGATAAGGATCGATGCCCTTGTCTCTGAGTCTCTGAAGCTTCTCGCGCCGCACGTTGAGCAACTGGCTCTCCGAATCTTGCACGTTGATGGTGTTATCCTCGGGAGCGCGGCTCAAGCCACCTTGTTGATAGTGAGTTTCACCACGCCGGCTGGGGTCTCGACATCGACTTCGTCTCTTGCATTGTGTCCCATGAGGGCGCGGCCGACCGGAGACGACTCGGATATCTTGCCCTCTATTGGAGCGGCCTCGGCGCTTCCGACCAATCTATAGAGCCTCTTGACTCCCTTTTCGTTGGTGACGGTCACGGAGGAGCCGAACTGAACGGCGGCGCCCTTTTTCTTCCCGCCGGCCTTGAGTTCGGGGACGACGGCGCCGGAGAGGATCCTCTCGATGTCGGCGATCCTGCCCTCGACGAACGCCTGCTCGTTCTTGGCCTCTTCGTACTCGGCGTTGTCGACCGTGCCGGTGCCCTCGCTGGCCGCACGAATATGGGCGGCCACCTCCCGCCGCCGAACGGTCTTCAGGTTCTCAAGCTCCTGCACCAGGGCCTTGCTTCCCTCGGGTGTGAGGTGTGTCTGTGTTTTGGCCACTTGATGGCGCCTCCTCCGCCAAAATGTCAAAAGGCTGAGCAGCCATCTCAGAAAGGATGGCTCAAGTCTCAGCCTCGCTCATATTGTAGCCCGCGCTGGCAGTATTGTAAATCGATGCCGAGCGCCGCGCGGGGTCTATCGGTTGTGGGCCGGCGCGATGCTTGCTCTGCGGATCGACGAGCGATGGGTAGTATGAGATAGATCTTTTCCCGAAAAAGGGGCGTATTTCTGCTTTAACCTGTATTAGACCCATGCTAGGATTTCCTCAATGTCGGCGCCGGGGGCCTCGGAAAATGACAGGGATCGCCAGGTTCGCGCCGTGGCGCCAGCTATCAGATGAGAACGCGGATTAGCGGCGGTAGCGAGAGGGGGCGTCCGATTCACTCCAGGTGGGGGACCGGCCTCAGGCCGACCTCCGAGAGGGTCCGGGCCGCGATGTTCTCGATCCTCGGTCCGGGCTCGATGGAGGGGTTGAGAGTGCTCGACCTCTACGCCGGCACCGGGATACTGGGTGTTGAGGCGTTGAGCAGGGGGGCCTCCTGGGTCGATTTCGTGGAGTCGCACTCGGGACGATGCCGCGACATTCGCGACAACCTTCGGGATATCGGACACGAAGTGCGGAGCGAGGTCCATCGGGCCAGGGTCGAGAACATGCTCGGGGAGCTGCAAGACGGATACGACCTTGTGTTCGCCGACCCTCCCTACGACATGGACCCGTGGGACGGCATATTTGAGAGGCTTGGAGAGGGCAAGGCGCTGAGCGAGAACGCACGGGTCGTCGCCGAGCATTATTTCAAGCGAGACCTGCCGGAGCGGTCCGGCAGGCTGGTTCGGGCGACGGTCCGCCGTTACGGGGACACCTCGATTTCAATCTACAATCTTGAGGACCAAGATGCCTAGCGCCATCTATCCCGGCAGCTTCGATCCGGTTCACAACGGCCACGTGGACGTGGCTACGAGGGCCTCCAGGCTGTTCGACCGGCTCGTGATCGCCGTCTACCGCGAGCCGCCGAAGCGCACGCTGTTCACGGTCGAGGAGAGGGTCGCGCTGTTCCAGGCCTCGCTGGCGCATCTTCCTAACGTCGATGTCATTGCGTTTGCCGGGCTGGTGGCCCCAGACCTGGCGCGACAGGTCCAGGCGAGGTTCATAGTCAGAGGGCTCCGGGCGGGATTCGACTTTGAGACGGAATTCGAGATGGCGCTGATGTGGCGAAACCTGGATCCCGAGATCGACGTCGTATGTCTAATGAGCGCCCTGCAATACCAGTTCGTATACTCATCACGCATCAAGGAAGTAGCGCAGCTTGGAGGTGACGTAAAAGGATTAGTTCCGGAGAGAGTCATGACCGCTATGAGGACGAAGTTTGAATCAGCCTGATGACACCGAGGCTCTGGAAGGGGGAAGACCATCGACATCATCCAGATCATAGAAGAGATAGAATCGCTAGCTAGCACCGCCACGCGTGTGCCCGGTTTTCGCAAGCGGGTAATGGTGGACTCGGAGCGCCTCGAAGCGATTTCGAGCGAACTGCGGACCTCCGTACCGGCGGATATCCAGGAGGCGAGGGAGATCCTCAAGCAGAAAGAGAGCGTCATCAACCAGGCCCACCTTGAGGCCCGGCGGGTGAAGGAGTCCGCGGAGCGCGAGGCGATCACCGTCACATCCGCCGCTATCGAAGAGCAGGCGAGCAAGGTGGACGAGGCGGAGATCGTCAAAGAGGCCGGCTTCAAGGCCGAAGAGATCAACCAGCGGGCGCTTCAGGAGGCTCAAGAGATCGTGCAAGAAGCACAGAGCCGAGCGTACCGCATGGTCGAGGAGGCTGACGCCGTGGCGGATATTCGCCGCGAGGGCGCCGACCAGTACGCCAAAGAGACGCTGTTCGACCTCGAGGAGCGACTGGCGAGCCAGCTTGGGCAAGTCCGGCGTGGCATCGACACCCTCGGCCTCGAAGTGGACAACAGGGTGCCTTCCTAGAAAGTCTGGGCGAAACGGGAGTCGCTCGGAGGGCCGCACAGCCTCCATACCGGTGGTCTGGAGGCGCGCGCCTGTCACTTTCGGGCGCTCAGCAGGTGCGGCCTCCCCTGCAGGGGAGGCCGCATGCGCGTGCATGCACCTGGACCCGACCCATCTCGTTGGGAGCCGCGGCCTGAACCGATAGGTCTTTCAGCACGCCACGGCGGCGCAGCCTATCGATTCAGGCCACGGCTCGCGCTCACATTTGGGATCAACTCCCGCGCCTCGGCTCTGGTCTCGGCGCGGCCGAAATGGAGAGCAATGCCGAGGTCTGCGAGGGCCTTTTGGGGATCGCCCAGCTCAGCGAAGATGCGGCCGCGCAGGAGGTGCGCTTCGCCGTTCAGCTCGTCCACGGACAGCGCCTGATCCAGCTCGGCCAGCGCTATCTCGTAGTCTTTCTGCTCAAAGTAACGCTCCGCCTCGTAGATGTGTGAGTATGCGTTGTCCGGCAGAACCCTTGTCGCCACGAATGCGCCGGACGCCACGAGCGCCAGCGCGGCGGGCACCACCAGCCATTTTAGACGAGACGGGCGGTCGATGGCTACGCTCGCGTCCCTGGCGCCGGACATCGCAAGTCTGTAGCGTGGTGAGAGCGCCAGGCCAAGGAAGATGCCAGCGGCGAATCCGCCTATATGAGCCCAGTTATCGATCCCCTGGGTCGTAAGCCCGTACAGCAGGTTCATCGCGGCCAGAAATAGGATCGATGTGAGTTCGCGTTGCCCCAGTCGGCCGAATACCTCCCGCTGCACCGCGAGGTAGGACACCAGCGCGCCCAGGACTCCGAATATCGCACCACTCGCTCCGGCGGCCAGAACCGCTGGGTTGAAGACGTAGCTCGCGATGCTGCCGACCAGTCCGGCGAGAACGTAGCTCACCAGAAACCGGAACGTTCCGAATATCTGCTCGACCGCCCGGCCGAAGAGGAAGAGGCCCAAAAGGTTGAATACAAGGTGCGCTATGCCAATGTGCAGGAACATGGCGGTGAACAGCCGCCAGTACTGACCTTCGGCGACCAGCGGTCCGAACAGGGCGCCGAAATCCTCAAGCACGGTGGGATTCTCGGTGCCGCCCGCGTTCGTCGCGGCTGCGAAGACCACCAGGTTCGCCACCAGCAGAACGTACGTCCCCAGGGGCGGTCTTTCCTCCCCCGGCATCGGCCACCTCGATATCACCGATTCACTTCTCCCGGTCTCCGATCTCGCATGATCGATAGCGCGGCCCCGGGGACGAACGCCCTCTTTACTGCCGCCGGGACCTGATGCTCACCAGCAATTGAATCGCCTTGGCTTTCCTCTCGGGGTCTGCGAGCCCGAACCTTATCGCCGTTGAAAGCTCCGCGACGGCGCCCTCAGGATCGCCCTGCTCCAGATATATGAGGCCGCGAAGGTAGAAAGCCCTGGCGCTGAACCGTTCCAACTCGATGGCCTTGTCGACCTCGAACAGCGAGCCGGCCAGGTCCCCCTCCTCGAAATAGCTCTCAGCCCTCAGGACATGAACGTACCCGCTGTCGGGCAGCCTCGCGCCGCCCAACCACGCTCCTATCACCAGGAGGACCGCGGCAGCGGGCAGCACCCACAGCCTTCCCGCAATTGAAGTCGTGTCGATCGGCCCCGCGGATAACCCGTACGGACTCGTCGCAAACCGATACCTGGGAGACAGGGCCAGTCCCAGCACAAACCCCGCGGCAAAGCCTCCGAAGTGCGCCCAGTTGTCGATCTGGGGAGTGATGAGACCATAGCCCAGGCTGATCGCCGACAGGACCAGCACGCCCGTCACGTTTTGCCTGGCGGCCTTGCCATGGGTCTGGCGCTGCAGTACGAAGAACGCGGCAAGAGCTCCCAGGATGCCGAATATGGCGCCGCTCGCGCCGGCCGCGATGGCGATGGTGTTGATGGAGTAGCTCGCCACACTCCCGAACAGGCCCGCAAGGATGTACACTATGAGAAACCGGAGGTGCCCGAACGCCCTCTCCACAAGCTGGCCGAATATGAACAGTCCGAACCCGTTCATGGCCAGGTGAGCCAGGTTCGCGTGCAGGAACATGCCGGTGAACAGCCTCCAGTACTGCCCTTCCGCGATGAGTGGGCTGAACATGGCGCCGAAGTCGAGGAGTACCTGCGGGTCCTCGGTCCCGCCCGCCCCCTTCGCGGCCAGCCAGACGAGCACGTTCGCAACGAGCAATATCCAGGTCACATAGGGCTGGATCCGTCCCAGTGGTATCGGCGGTTCCAGCTCCTTCACCGGGTCGATCTGATACGGGTCATGCACCGGATTTCACTTTTCTTTGTATGCCGAAGCCGGGACGAGAAGGGAGATCTCTCAGCGAGCGCCGCGGCAGCGCCCGGGAGGCGGGCCGGACACCGCGGCGCGTGTCCGCCGGGTGGCTACCCTCACGCGATTACGATACAGCAGCGGACCGTCGCGTTCAAGAAAGATTCTGCTGTTACAACGGAGGGGCGTGCCGCGGGTTATGGCGGAGACGCCGCCACGCCACGGACGATTGGCGTGAAGGCACGGCGAGAGGGGATTCAACTGATACGGCTGCCCGTAACGGTGTTAGAGAAGCGGAAGGTACCGGTTGATCTCGTAGTCGGTGACCTGGGTACGGTACGTGTCCCACTCGATCTTCTTGTTCTGGATGAAGCTGCGGAAGACGTGCTCGCCCAGGGCGTCGCGTACCAGGCCACTCGATTCGGTGATCTGGACTGCCTCCTGAAGGCTGCCCGGCAGCATCTCGATGCCGAGCGCCTCACGCTCCTCCTCGGTGCTCTTGTAGAGATCTGACCTGGCCGGCTCCGGCAGAGGGTAGTCATTCTCGATGCCCTCGAGTCCGGCGGCCAGCATGACGCTGAAGGCTAGATATGGATTGCACGCCGGATCGGGCGCCCGATACTCGATTCGCCGGGAGGCCTCCCGGCCCGCGGTGTACGACGGCACCCGCACCAGGTCCGACCGGTTGACCATCGCCCATGACACGTAGACGGGCGCCTCGAAGCCCAGCGGCTCTCCGACGGGACTCTGGACCAGCCGCTTGTAGGAGTTGACCCACTGGTTGGTCACCGAGGTGATCTCCCGGGCGTGCCGCAGCAGCCCCGCAATGAACGACCTGGCGACCGCCGACAGCCTGTCGGCGTCCTCGGGTTCGTAGAAGACGTTTCGGTCACCCTGAAACAGCGACTGGTGGGTGTGCATGCCGTTGCCGTTGATACCGTAGACCGGCTTGGGCATGAAGGTCGCGTAGCAGCCGTGGCGCATCGCGATCTCTTTAACGACCACCCGGTAGGTCATCACGGTGTCCGCCATCGTGAGTGCGTCGGTGTGGCGCAGGTCGATCTCGTGCTGGCTGGGGGCGACCTCGTGGTGGCTCGACTCGACCGGTATCCCCAGTTCCTCCAAGGAGAGCACGGTCTGGCGGCGCAGATCGGTGGCGAGGTCCTGCGGGTCCTGGTCGAAATAGCCGCTTTTCTCCAGAGGTTCCGTGCTCTGCGAGTTCGCGAAATAGAAATACTCGAGCTCGGGCGCGACGTAGTACGTGTAGCCGAGTCTGGCGGCATGCTCCAGGTTCCGCCGCAGGACCGCCCTCGGGTCGCCCGCGAAGGACTCTCCGTCGGGCGTCAAGATGTCGCAGAACATGCGGGCGACGGCGTTGGTGCGGGGCCGCCAAGGCAGGATGCTGAACGTGGCCGGGTCCGGCAGGGCGTACATGTCGCTCTCGTCGGAGCGCGCGAATCCCTCGATAGACGAGCCGTCGAATCCCATGCCGCGCTTCAGGGCGCTCTCCAACTCCTCCACTGTAACAGCCACGCCTTTCAGGCTGCCGAGGATATCGGTGAACCAGAGGCGAATGAACTTGACGTCATTCTCCCTGGCCGTGTGGAGGACGTACTCTATCGCCTCCGGGTCTCGCTTTAGCATGACCGTGTTTTCATCCGCACATCTCTGAGCGTGCCCGGCGCCGTTTCCCTGGCCGCGGCAACAGAAAGTCTACCCGAATCGCGGGAGTAGTCAACCCCTATGACCGAACGATGGGCGGTCTCGCTGAGGAGTTCTCAGAGTGGCATACCGCGCAAAAATACTGGACCGCCTAATCACATCAGCCGCAAAGGGAGCGCGGTATGGAGGGGTTCGTGTACGTCAGACGCTCCCGGCCGTGGCAGGCCGCCGGTCACTCGCGGGGAATAGGAAAGTTTACACGGACGTTCCCGAGCTCCTGGGATCGGAGAAAGCCGAGGATGATCTCCACCACCCTTGTGGCTTCACGCCCCGACGAGACCAGCTCGCCACCGTCTTCGCCGACCCTGATGAGCTCGTCCAGGGCGCCGGCGATGTCCTCGACGGAGTGGGAGTCCGTGGCGAGACGCTCGGACTTGCCCGGTCCTGTCGAGAGAATGGCCGAGTCGTTGTGTATGTCTATCTGGCCACTCTCGCCGATCACCTCAAGGTAGCGGGCGACTGTCTGCCCCTTGGAGCCGTTCACGAAGGCCCTTACCCCGTTAGCGAAGCGGATATATCCGCTTCCTCCGGGGTCTTCCTCCGGCAGCCGCCCGCCGGTGCCTTTGTAGAAGTAGTAGTCCTCGAAGCCCTCGTCCAGGTCGGCGAATACCCAGTCCGCGTCGGACTCGGCGAAGAATAGGATGCCGTCGATGAGGTGCGTCCCGTTCCGGAACAGCATCGCTCTCGCGCCCCCCATATGCGCGACGATTCGCATGACCTTCCCTATCGCGCCAGCTCGAATGGCCGCTCGCGCTCGGTGGTAGATAGGCCGCCAGCGCCTGGTGTGGTCCACGCTGAGCAGCGCGCCGTTGGCCTCGCAGGCCGCCAGCATGCGCTCGCAGTCCGCCAGGGTCGTGGCCAGGGGCTTCTCGCACAGGATGCGCTTCACCCCGGCATTGGCCGCATACACGACGATGTCTGTATGGCGGTTGTCGGGCGTGGCGACCTGCACGATGTCGAGGTTCTCGCGGTCTATCATCTCCCGATAGTCGCTGTATGTTTGTACGTGCGGGAAGACAGCGTCCCATACCTGGGGGAATTTCTGGAGCATACTGGGATTTATGTCGCACACGGCGACCAGTTCGGTGTTGATCTGGGACGTGTGGGCGGCAACGTGGGAGTGGGGCAACGGTGTCCTGAGCACAGCCCCCGTTTCCAGCAGGGGTCGTTCCATCCCGATGCCGCTAAGCCCTATGACACCCGCTCGATACACCGTTGACTTTGCCACCGGCACCCCTCTCCACTCCTTACGCGCACCGGCGGGCTACAACAATGCCCACCGGTGCATAGCCACCGGCTACTTGAACCTGGAGGGCATGCCGTCCGCAGGTGCTCTAGGCGTCGTAGTACAGGGCAAACTCGTAAGGGTGCGGTCGAAGCCGCATCTCGTCGACCTCCCCGGTTCGCTTGAAATCCAGCCACGTCTCGATCAGGTCCGGTGTGAATACATTGCCCTTAAGCAAGAATTCGTGGTCTTGCTCCAGCGCGTCCAGGACCTCGTCCAGGCTGCCTGGGACCTGCCTGACCTTGGCGGCCTCCTCCGGGGTCAACTCGTAGAGGTCGACCTCGAGCGGCTCGCCCGGGTCGATCTTGTTCGCCACACCGTCGAGTCCGGCCATCAGCATGGCTGCAAAGGCCAGATACGGGTTCGCGGTGGGGTCGGGGGAGCGGAACTCCACCCGCTTTGCCGCGGGGGCCTTGGTATACACGGGTATCCGGGCCGCGGCGCTCCGGTTGCGCTGCGAGTAGACCAGGTTTACGGGGGCCTCGAAGCCCGGCACGAGCCTCTTGTAGGAGTTGGTCGTGGGGGCCGCGAAGGCAAGAAGGGCTGGGGCATGCTTGAACAGGCCGCCGATGTAGTGGAGACCCATTTCGCTCAACAGGGCGTATCCCTCCGGATCGAAGAACAGGTTGGTGCCGTCCTTCCAGAGGCTCTGATGCGTATGCATGCCGGTGCCGTTGTCGCCAAATAGAGGCTTGGGCATGAAAGTGGCCGTCTTGCCATGGCTTCGAGCCACGTTCTTCAGTAGGTACTTGTGCAGCATCACCCAGTCGGCCATCAAGGTCATCGACTGAAAGCGCATGTCGATCTCGCCCTGGCCGGCGGTGGCCACCTCGTGGTGGTGCACCTCGATGTCGATTCCGCACCCCATCATCATCAGGATCGCCTCGGAGCGCAGGTCCTGGAGCGTGTCTACGGGCGGCACGGGAAAGTAGCCCTGTTTGTAGCCCGGCCGGTGCGCCAGGTTGGCCTTGCCGCCGTCCTGACCCGAGTTCCAGATCCCCTCTTCCGAATCGATGTAGTAGTAGCTGCTGTGCTCATTCTGGTCGAATCGCACGTTGTCGAAGATGAAGTGCTCTAGCTCCGGCCCCCAGTAGCTGACGTCCGCCAGGCCGCTTGACTTGAGATATGATTCGGCTTTCTTTGCCACGTAGCGTGGGTCCCGGCTGTACGGGCCCTCAGCGACCGGGTCCCGGACGTCGCAGATGAGACTCAACGTGGAGGTCTTGTAGATGGGATCCACGAACGCCGTTGAGGGGTCCGGCACCAGCATCATGTCGCTCTCTTCAATGGTCTGAAAGCCCCGTATGCTCGATCCGTCGAAGCCGATACCCTCTTGGAACAGGTCCTCGTCCAGCTTGTCGACCGGAATGGAGAAATGCTGCCACGTACCGGGGAGGTCCGTGAACTTCAGGTCGACGATCTTCACGTTTTTCTCTGCCGCCAATGCGATGACTTCCGATGCCGTCTTGATTGACATGTGCGATGCATCCCTCTTGATGTTAGCTACCTGCCGATGGCCTGGCCGGCAGGGCTATCGCCCTCGGTTCTTCCGCAGCCTGCTTGGCACCACGACCCATAATCCGAACAGTGCGACGAAGGCCACACCCGCTCCGTACCGCTGTCCATACCCATGCTTTCGCCGCCCCTTCCGCAAGCTTCGGCCACCGCCGTGATCGACAGCGCCGCAATCGATTGTTCACATAATCGTTCCTCGATGTTTCGCAAGTGTTGCCAGGATGTTAAATCTTTGTAACATGCGCGATGCCCCCCCCGGGGCGCCCCATTTGACGCCACTGCCGCGGATGTCGTTTCCTAGTCGTCGCCGTCGGCAGAAAGGTCCGCCGCGGCGTTGAATTGAATGCCCTCCGGGTAGGCCAGGGCCCCGTGCTCGTCGAGGCCTTCAAGCTCATCTTGCCTGGACGCCCTGAGACCCATGGACTTCTTGATAGCCCAGAAAATGGCGAGTCCGGTGCCAAAGGCCCACACCGTAACGGTGGCCATGCTGATGAACTGGGCCAATATCTGCTCCGTGTTCCCGGCCACGAGGCCGCTCACGTCCCCATATGATCCGTTGGCGAAGATGCCCACGGCCAGCAGGCCCCACAGCCCGGCCGCTCCATGGACCGAGACCGCGCCGACCGGGTCGTCGACCTTGAGCCTCCGCTCGACGAAGCTAATGCTGAGCATCATGATTGGCGCTGCGACGCCGCCGATAACCACCGCGGCCCACGGCGCGACGAAGGCGCAGGGAGCTGTGATACCCACGAGACCCGCCAGGGCGCCATTGCAGGATATGGCCAGGTCCGTCTTGCCGGTGCGGACCATGTGGAGGTGCATTGCGACAACGGCGCCGGCTGCCCCGGCCAGCAGTGTGTTGGTCGCTATGGTCGCGATCTGCAAATCCGTGCCGGACAGGGTGCTGCCGGCGTTGAAGCCGAACCAGCCGAAGAAAGAGGATGAAGGTCCCCAACAGCACGTACGGCATATTATGGCCGGGTATCTCGTTGGGCGTTCCGTCGGCGTTGAACTTTCCGATGCGAGGCCCGACGGTCATCGCGCCGGCCAGGGCGACCAGTCCGCCCACCGCGTGCACCACGTCGGAGCCGGCGAAGTCGACGGCGCCGGCGCCCAGGGCTATCTCGCTGAGCCAGCCTCCGCCCCAGACCCAGTGGCCGTAGATCGGGTAGATGATCGCGCCAACGATGAAGCTGTATGCCAGGTAGGCGTTGATCTGGGTCCGCTCGGCCATGGCCCCGGCCACTATGGTCGCGGCGGTGCCTGCGAACACCATCTGGAATATCCAGAGCATCGCCGTGTCGTTGGCCTCGGCCGCGCCGCCGAGGAAGAAGCCCGAAAATCCGATGATCGAGTTGCCTTCGGTCAGCCCGCTCGCGGCCGCCGAGCCGCCGAACGTCAGCGCGAATCCGAAGGCCCAGAACGAGAGCGCGGCGATGCAGAAGTCCAGGAAGCTCTTCGTCATGTAGTTGACCGTGCTCTTGGACCGGATAAGGCCGGCGCCCAGGAAGGCAAACCCGGCCTGCATGAAGAACACCAGGAAGGCCGCCAACAGCGTCCATGTGAAAGTGACACCGCCCGCGACCTCGTCTATGCGCTTGTCGAGGTCCCCTTCCTCCGCCCAAGCGATTGCCCCGCTTCCCACGAATATGCCGATTCCTAGCAACAACAATATGACCAGCCGCAGATTCGACGGCGATAGCCTGACCGTTCCAACCAGCAAACTCATTTGCTTCCCCCGGCGTCTAGACTTGATAACCCTCCCTAGCAGATCAGGCCGCGACTGTTACCCGCATGTTGCGTTCTTGTTAAATCATTGTTTCGACATTGTTAAGAATTCGTTACACGAGGGGAAGGATGTCAGCTAATAGGTTTGGGGTGTTAGGTATTAGGTGCTGGCGCTTCAGAACCCGGAACTCGGAACCCAACACCCAACACTTTCCTCTTTACCCCGCACAACCGACCCTGTACCCTGTCCCCCATGAAACACATCAAGGTCGACATATATGCAGACCCCTCTTGACCCTACGTCCACAATGCGGCCGTGTGGCTGCACAGAGTAGGGCAGTCTTACGGCGACGGGCTGGACATCACCTGGAAGCACTTCTCGCTGGAGCAGGTCAACAGCAAAAAGGGTCCGGACTGGAAGGTGTGGGAGCAGTCTGACCCCGCCGAGGCGAATTCCCTTCTGTCTCAGATCGCCCTGGAAGCGGCTAAACGCCAGGGAGGGGAGGCGTTCGACACATATCATCTGGCGCTGCTGATCGCTCGGCACGGGGGCGAGGGCCGTATCCGGTTGAACCGAATTTTGCCGCTTATGGACGTGGCGCGGGCGGCCGGGCTGGACGTTGCTCGGCTGCGCGAGGACATGGACGACGCCGCGCTGGCCGGTGCGGTCGGGCGGGACCACATTGAGGCCGTCGAGGAGCACGGCGTCTTCGGTACGCCGACATTCGTCTTCGAGAGCGGCAACGCCGCCTACCTCAAGACCTTCATACCGCCCGATAGCGACTCGGTCGCGTTCTTCGAGCACTTCGTCGCCGTGACGGCCCACAGCTCCTACTTCGGCGAGATCAAGAGGCCCCAGCCTCCGTGGCCGAAGGGAATAGAGGCTGGGGAATAGGTGATGGGTGTTGGGGATTAGGGAATGGGTACCGGGTGAGAATACAGTGGAGCTGAATGAGGTGGAGGCCGCGCTGGGCGTCTCGTTCGGCGACAAGGATCTGCTGTGCCAGGCGCTGGTGCACAGCTCGTATATGAACGAGAACCCGGGCGAGTTCCCCGAATCAAACGAGCGGCTGGAGTTCCTGGGCGACGCGGTGATTGGAGTTGTGGTGGCCGCCGAGCTATTCCTCCTTTACCCCGATTGGCCGGAGGGCGAGCTCACCCACGGGCGCTCCGTCCTAGTGCGCGGCGAGGCCCTGGCCCGCGTGGCGGATAGCTTGGAGCTTGGAAAGTACCTGTACGTGGGGAAAGGGGAAGAGCGGGCGGGGGGCCGCCGGCGCATGAACAACATGGCGGCGACGTTCGAGGCCGTGGTGGGGGCGTTGTTCTTGGACCAGGGGTACCAGGCTTCCCGCGGTCTGGTGCTCGGGCTCTTCGCGGATGGGCTGGAGACGCTGGGCCTGCCCAACGTGCAGCGCAGCCCGAAGTCTGCGCTGCAGGAGGTGGTGCAAGCGAAGGGCCTGCCGCCCCCGTCGTACAGGATCGTTGGATCGGAAGGCGAGGACCACGCGCCTCAGTTCACCGCCGAAGTGGTCGTCGACGGCGACGTGGCGGGCCGGGGCGTCGGCTCGCGCAAGTCCCTGGCCGAGCAGGAGGCCGCCGCGGAGGCGTTGAGGGCGATGGGGCTCTGAGCGCCGCCTTACCCGAACGACCTTTGCAGGTACTCCAGGTCCAGCTCGGGGTAAATGGGGAAGCGGCCGAGGAGGTCCGCGACCCGCGACCGGGCCTCGTTCAGCGCCGCTTCGTCGGTCCGATACCGCGCCTTGCTCTTGCTTCCGGCGCTCTTGCCCCTGGTGATCTTTCTCGCCCGCGTGTTGGACAGCACCAGCCCGGCAATGGACGCGATCTCCCTCATCTCGCCGTCCCCCATTCCGAGAGTCGTGAGGGCGGGGGTGCCGATGCGAAGTCCGCTCGTGTACCAGGGGCCGTTGGCGTCGAAGGGCAGTGTGTTGCGGTTGAGAGTGATGCTGCCATCTCGCATGGCGGACTCCGCCTGGCGTCCGGTCAGTCCAAGAGCCGTGACGTCGATCAGCATCAGGTGGTTGTCCGTTCCCCCTGTCAGCACATCCATGCCCTCACCGGCGAGGTAGCCGGCCAGGGCGGAGGCGTTGTCGACGATTCGGTGCGCGTAATCCTTGAACGCCTCCGTGCCGGCCTCCGTGAAGGCGACGGCCTTGGCGGCGATGGCGTGCGGAAGGGGGCCTCCCAGCACCAGAGGGCAACCCTTGTCGACGTGCTCGGTGTACTCTTCGGTGCACAGAATGAACCCGCCCCGGGGGCCTCGCAGGGTCTTGTGCGTGGTGGAGGTGATCACGTCCGCGTGGGCGACGGGATCGTTGTCGCCCGTGAACACGCCCCCGGCCACCAGGCCAGAGAAGTGGGCCATGTCGACCATGAACACCGCGCCGACCTCGTCGGCGATCTCCCTGAAGATGCGGAAATTGATGTGCCGCGGATAGGCGCTGTAGCCGGCGAGCAGTACGAGGGGCCGGAACTCCCTGGCCTGGTCCCGTATCCTGTCGTAGTCGAGCAGGCGGGTCTCGCGGTCCACGTCGTAGGTCTGGGCGTCGAACATCCGGGCGGAGACGTTGTGACGGTAGCCGTGGGTCAGGTGGCCGCCCGAGTAGTAATTCATGCCCAACAGCCGCTGGTTGCCGAAGGACGATCTAAGCTCGGCCCACTCCGCGTCCGACAGCGCCGATGGGTCGGTCTTGGCCGCCGCTTCCATGAACGGTCCTTGGACCCGCGCGGAGAGGATGGCCCAGTAGGCGATCAGGTTGGCGTCCGCGCCGGAGTGGGGCTGCATGTA
>CAZJDV010000033.1:0-24552 GCA_964544865.1 uncultured Dehalococcoidia bacterium
AGCCAGCCGAAGATGTCGATGCTGTCCCAGCCCTCTTTGTTGTCGCCGCGAGGGGGATAGTAGTTGATGCGGACCTTGTGATAGGCGTCGGCGTAGAGGTCCGGGTACATGTCGGGCTGCAAGATATGCTCCAGCACGCCCAGCTTAGACTCCTCTTTGGTCTTGAAATTCTCGGGCTCGTCGAGCACCTCGCCGTCACGGTTGCCGAGTATGTTCGTGGAGAACCAGCCGTCCATGCCCAGCATCCTCGCCTTTATCATTGGACCGATCACGGTCTTTACGAGGGTCTGGCCAGTCTTGAAGTCCTTGCCGCAGATCGGCACCCCGTTTTCCCGCGCCAGCCTCTCCAGCGCCGGGATGTCCACCGTAAGGTTCGGCGCACCGTTCGCGAACGGCACCCCCTCCAACAGTGCGGCGTAGGCGTAGATCATCGATGGCGCTACACTCTCGTCGTTGTCCTCGAAGCCACCCAGCAAGCTCTCGATGTCCTGATGTACGTCTGTCTCGGTAATGAATTTTTCGGTAGACGCACACCAGATCATCACGAGCCGGTCGCAGTCGTTTTCGGCCTTGAACCGGCGCATGTCCTCGCGGATGGCGTCCACGAGCTCGAGCTTCATAGCCGCGGTCTTGGTGTTGTCGCCCTCGATCCTCTTGACGTACTCCCGGTCGAATACAGCCGGCATCGGCTTGATGGACTTCAGGAAGTCCGAGATTGGCTCAATGTCATCGTGGCGATTGAGCACGCCGCTCTTGATCGCCGCCTCATAGGCGTCGTCCGATATCGGGTCCCACGCCCCGAATACGAGCTGGTCCAGACCCGCCAGGGGCACGAAATCGCGTATCAGGGGCGTCTGCCCGTCCGAGCGCTTCCCGAGGCGGATAGTCGCCATCTGCGAGATCGACCCCACCGGCTGCCCGGTGCCTCGACGGATGTGCTCAACGCCCGCGATGAAGGTCGAGGACACCGCGCCCAATCCAACCAGAAGCACGCCGAGCTTTCCCTTGGCCGGATCGATAGACGGGGTCCCCGCCGCGACGAAGTCATTGGGCTCGAGCCCAATACCCTTCTCGCGCGCCAGCTCCAATAGCCGCTCGTGCCAATGCGACGGTATCCTCGCGGTCTTCGCCCAATACTGCACCGTGCTCTGGCGCTTGCCCAGCAGCAACGCCAGCTTGGTCTGGCCACCGAATCGATCAATGATCTGTTTTGCGGGATTCTTGTCTGTGTTCATGGCAGCCATATTACCAATAATTTCGTTAGCAAGTCAAGCATGGCTGGTTGAGCAAAGACCTGAATCGTTTCCCTGCCACGGGTCGCATCCCGGTCCAGGTCCATGCTATCCTCGGCGGCAGGCAGCCGGGCGCGGCAATTGCGACAGGGTCCGGTGCTTCCGAGGCATGGCATTTGACCAAATCAAGCGATGAAACAAGCCTCCCGCTGCATCGGGCGGCGAGGGCGATTGGGGTCTCGTTTTCCCACGGGGCTGCGCCGCGGGACCATTTCGTCGACGTGAACGGGCTTCGTCTGCACTACCTGGACTGGGGGTCTGCGGACGCCCCGCCGCTCCTTATGCTTCACGGAATGGCCCAGACCGCCCACTCCTGGGACTTCGCGGCGCTGGCGTTTTGCGACCGCTACCGGGTCGTCGCCCTAGACCAGAGGGGGCACGGCGACAGCGACTGGGCGGCCGACGGCGACTACACCTTGGACGCCCACCAGCGGGACCTCCAGGCCGCGGTCGAGGCCCTGGGGCTGCGCGACACGGTGTTGATAGGACTCTCGATGGGGGGCAGGAACGCGTTCAGCTACGCCGCCCTCCACCCCGAGCGGGTCAGGGCGCTGGTCGTGGTGGACTCCGCGCCCGTGCTGATGCGCTATGGGGCGGAGACCATTCGCCGGTTCGTGCGCGACATGGACGAGATGGACAGCTTCGAGGAGTTCGTCACCGCGGTGTGGAAATTCAATCCCCGACGGACCGAAGAGCACATCCGTGGGAGCCTCGAGCACAATCTCAAGCGGCTACCCGGCGGCAGGTGGACCTGGAAGTATGACAAAGCGCTGAGGTCCGGGGCGATACGGCCCTGGTCGGGACCTGAGCTCATCAGTCGCATGTGGGGGTATGTCGAGCGCGTCCGGTGCCCTACTCTGCTGGTACGCGGCGCCCACAGCAGCGTGCTATCCCAGGATACGGCGGAGGAGATGGCCGCGCGCCTCGACGACGGCCGGCTCGCCGTCGTCCCGGATGCGGGGCACCTGGTGCCCGGCGACAATCCAGCGGGGTTCCACCGGGCCGTCGAGGATTTTTTCGAAGAAGTGGGACTTACCGCACTGTGATGCTGGACACCTCGACGCGGATGTCGATATTCACCCGGTTCGCGGCGTCCGCGAAACCAGGCGAAGTGTAGACGCCAGCCGACTTCGGAAACCGCGCTCTGTCGACGTTGATCGAGGACAGGCCCGAGGCCGATGTTATCCTCGCCGCGCCGCCGTCGATCTGCACGAATACCTCGCCCGCGTCCGCCGGCACAGTAACATCGACATCCGGCGCTCCGGCCGCGATCTCCAGGTCCGTCACCTGCAGGTCGCTCAGATCCAGGACCATCGACGCGGCGCCGCCGTTCAGTCTGATGGAAAGAGCCGGCGACCGCGAGAGCATGATCTCCCATTCGGCGCTGGAAGCGGACCTGAACCAGCGGCCGCTCTCCATCGAGAAGCGCACGTCTGCTATGGCGTCCGAACGTCTCAGGCTCGTCACCGCGCCCCGTCCCGGCGTGTCGAACGCAGCTTCGACACGGTTCGGCGAGCCCTCCGGCAGGGAAGTGATCTTCAGGTCGTCGGCCCCGAACTCAATCTCGATGTCCACGACACTCAGGCCGTCGAGGCACTCCGCCATGCTGGTTGAGACCTGCTCACCGCCAAGCTCGACCAGGAACGCTGCCCAGGTGACGGCGCCGGCAAGCAGTGCGCCGACCAGGATGGCCGCCAGCCAGGGTGTGCGCCCTCCACGATCAGGTTGACACCGAAGGCGATGATCAGGACCGGCCAGAGCCGCCACTGCTCCCAGGGTATTACGCCTAGGTTCTGAAGGAGGGGGACTCCTCCAACCAGTACAAGTAATAGCGCGAAGACCGGGATGCCGCGGCGGCGCTGCCTCGCCATGTCATTCGCCTCGCAATCTGCCGAATATGAGCAGCAGCCGCGGCACGATTATGAGCAGTGGCCAGAAGCGGCTAAAGTCCACGCCGCCGAAAACGTCGAAGTTGTTGAGTGGGAACACGGCGCCCATGAGGACCAGCAGGACACCCCCGATGAGGCGGCGGCGTGACTCCGCGACCGGGTCGTGCCTGGCCCACCGCCGGGACCTTCGTCGTGAGGGGGCGGGAGCCGCCCCCTCCTCAGAATCGATCTCAGGCTCGTCCGCCAGGAACTCCGGCACGTCGTCCTAGGCGACTTCGTCCAAAGGCATGATGAAAACGAGGGCTACATATGCCAGGATGGCGGCGCCACCGGTGAAGATGGCCGCGACGACCCAGGCTATGCGGACGAGCATCGGCTCGACGTCCAGGTACTCTGAAGCCCGCCGGAGACGCCGGTGAGCTTCCTGTCGGTGCTGCTCCGGTAAAATCGCCTCTCCATGGTTTCCTCCTTCGACTTCCCCGGTACCGGTGACTCTGATCATCGGCGGGCCGCTCCGAAAGGGCGTCCAGACAAGCATCCTCTGTACTCCGCCAGGGCGAGTCACGGACGCTCCGCTCCGCTACCCGATATGCCGGCGGTAGTCGCCGACGAGTTGGGACGCGCCTCTCAATATGAATGCCCGCTCGTCGTCGGTCTCGAAGAACAGGGCCCCTTTGCCGACCCACTCCGCCGCAGCCTCCGCGCCAGAGGGGGTCGTGCCGAACGCGACGCCGTGCTGTTTGCAGATCTCCAGGATGTCCTCCATCGGCCCCCTAACGTCGGGGTGGTCGTAGCCTCCGGGATGGCCCATCTCGATTGAGAAATCGCCGGGTCCCACGTACACCATGTCCACACCGGGCGTACTGACGATCTCCTCGGCGTTCTCATAGCCCAGCTTCGTCTCGATGTGGACAACGAGGGTGGTCTCCAGGTCCTGGTCCCCCATCCAGGCCGTCCAGTCGTCGGGCTGGATATAGTCGCTGTTGCCATATCCCGGGGCGACGGCGCGGGTCCCCAGCGGCGGGAACTTGAGGTAGCCTCGCAGCGTCTCCACCTGCTCCCTGCTCTCCGTCCGGGGAAGCTGAATTCCAACGACGCCGATCTCCAACAACTTGGCCACCTCCTGGCGCTCAAGCTGCGGCGTCTTGGCGATCGCGGGCAGGCCGATGTCCCGTGCGGCGGCCACCGTATCGGCAAAGGCCGTGGGCGAGTACATCACATGCTCGTACTCAAAATATACGAAGTCGAACCTGGCCTGCTGATACAGCTTGACGAGCAGGGGCCGGGCGTACTCGTCCAGTATTCCGCCGATCTGGACGTCGCCGGCGGCCAGCCGGGCCTTGAGCTGGCGGCCCGGCCCACCCTCCGGGTATAGGAACGCTATCCTGGACTCGGCCGATGGCACCTTTGAGACCGACATGCGATTTGGACCTCCATGATTGACTTGGGCTGGCGCTTGAGTGGCCGGGCGTACAGTTGTCCGCCCCACGCCGGAAGCACCGCGGCCTCCGCGGTGAGACCCTTATCTGAACCAGTCGAAGTTTATGCCCAGCGACCGGTCTTTTACGGGCAGGACGACCCGCACGCCGCCTCGCACCGACGACAGCTTTAGGGCGACCTCGACCTCAAGGGCGACGGCGACCCTCCTGCCCGAATTCTTGGGCTCGTCGAGCCTGCCCTCGATGCAGTCTATGACGTCGGCCAGCGAGTATATGCCGCCGTAGTGGCCGGTCTGGGGGCCGGGCCAAGGCATCTCCACCCTTCGTACGCCGGCCGGAACGTCTACATCCTGCCACAGCCTCCAGCCATTGTGAGCCAGATCGTGCACCATTTCGCCCTTTTCGCCGCTTATGCGGAGCTGGGGCGCCCCCGCCCTGAAGTGGACGACCACGCCGTCCGCCGCGACCATCATGCCCTGGCCAACGAACTCGTCACTGCCGCCCTCGCGGCACGGCTGGTCACCGACGCCGACGACCCACGCGGGTGCGGCGTCCATGAAGTACGACCAGTTCTGGTGCTGGGAGGTCGGTGTGGATGTCTCCATGGATACGATGTCGCCGATGGCCCCGCCGGCCAACAGGTCACTCGCCGTGGCGAAGGACGGGTGGGTGGTCGTGATGGCGCCGCAGCTCAGGGGAACAGCGGCGTCCGCGCACGACTTCACCATGCGGTCGGCGTCTTCCAGCGTACCGGCCATGGGCTTCTCCGTCACTATCCCCCTGGCGCCGTTCTCCACGGCCAGGCACGTCAGGTCCGCCCGCCCACTAATGTTGGTGGCGACCGCCACGATGTCAAGCCTTTCCTCGCGGAGCATCGCGGCGGCATCCGTGTAGAGACGCTCGACGCCATAGCGCTCGCTGAACGCCTGCAGCCGGCTCTCATCGCGGTCCGCTGCGGCGACCAGATCGATGTCGGGGCGGTCCGACATCGCCTCGGCGTAGGTGGTGGCGAGACCGCCGCGCAAATGTACTTCGTGAAAGTGGAACCTGCGGTGGACGTCCAGCTCCGGCGTTGGACGGTCGCTGTCCTGAAGATCGAACCTGGGCTGGACCACCGCAGGTCCGGGCCGGTCGGCCAGGTCGTACATCATCCCCATCCATCCCAGTCCTATGACTCCGCCACGAAACTTGGCCATTCGTCTTCCTTTCCAAGCCGCGGGCCGCGAGCGTGACGCCGCGTCCGCACGAGTAGTTACGGCCCCTTGCCGCCGTGGGCCATCGCAAGGGACACTCGGTGGAGCCGCAGAGGTCGATCTGCACCTGCGTTCCGCCATGATATCACCACTCAGCCGTCAGATGGGCATCACGGCGGCATATCGAGCCGCAGGGCGGGTGGACATCAGTAACCGGGCGACCCGCGGGGTCTTCGACCGTCGCTCCCGAGGAGGAGTCCTGGACACATCGCCTGACATCATCCCTGGACATGGGCGAGACTGCTCTTAGAGGCTCTCCTGATGTAACGTCATAGCGAGTTCACGGCGTATACTGAATGAGGAGTCACTAACCACAGGATACGACGGCTGGTGAAAGCAAGCCCCAGCGACGCAGAGTTGATCCTGGAATCACAGCGCGACCCGCGTGTGTTTTGGCAGTTCTACGACCGCTGGTCCGAGAAGGTTCTCGCCTATTTCTACCGGCGGACCCTCGATCCCGAGGACTCCACCGATCTGGTCGCCGAGACGTTCGCGGTAGCCTACCAGCCCCGCGACCACTTTCGCGACATCGGCAGACCCGGCGCAGCCTGGCTGTTCGGCATTGCTCGAAAAGCGCTGGGCCGGCACCGTCGAAGACAGGCGGGCGAGCTCAAGGCTGTGCGGCGACTCGGGGTCCAGGTCCCGACGCTGGACGACGAATCCATCGACCGGATCGAAGCACTCATCGACATGGAGACCTACGACGCCAGGCTCAGGGCCGACCTCCGAACGCTCGGTCCGAAAGAGCAGGACGCCCTCCAACTTCGAGTCATGGAGGATATGGACTATCGGGGGTGGCCAGCGCTCTTGGATGTTCTGAGGGTGCGGCTCGGGTCCGGGTCCACCGAGGGCTGACGCGGCTGGCCGAGGTCCTGGAGGCGCCCCGATGAGCGACATGCCGTTCCTCGAACTCCTCGGACATGGGATGAGGCGCGCCTCGCGAGATGATCGTGGCGTCACAAGGTGCTCTCGCTTTACGTGGGCCGTCACCCTGATGGGCGGCGTGGCTGGGATCTCCCGGAGAGCGATCTAAAACCGATCGACGTGGATGGGCTCCGTCTATAAACTCCGCGCGCGACGACTCCGGGTATTTCATCTATTTCTTCGAACTAGACGGCACGTGGTTCGATGCTATTGGCAGGACCTGGAATGACATGTCGACGCTGCCAGCGACGGAGGTGGCCAGAACGGCGACGTCCCTGGTGGCATATCGGGCCGAACGGTGGGACGACATTGCGGCTGTCGTGCCCACCGTGCCCGTGCTCATCGCGCTGCCTGCTCTCCAGAGTGCGAGTGGTGTCTGTGGTCGAAGGTTTGGATGCTGGGTGGTGGGATAGACAGCCCAAGCCCCCGATGGCAGGTGCAGGCCGGCCGGGAGACATCGTTCATGGCGACCCGTACGGAAATAATCGCTGCCGGAATGCTGTCAGCTCTCCTGATATTCACCGCTTTCGCGGTGTCCGGCTCCTCTCCAACGGCCCCCCAGTCGCCGACGCAAGCGACGCGCCCACCGTGTTCGCCGGCTATCTCGCGGAGCTTGACGGCGCGGGCAGCACGGACCCCGATGGGGACGAGCTCACCTACGAGTGGACTATGCAGAGCAGGCCCGAAGACAGCGCCATCGAGCTTGTGACCCCGGATATGGCGACTGTCTCATTCACGCCCGACATCCCGGGAGAATACGTGGTCAGCCTGGCCGTGAGTGACGGAAAACTGGCGAGCCCGCCTGCCCAGGTGGTCGTTGTGGCCCGACCGTGGCTCACCGACGAGGCGGGCGGGCGGGCGGGCCGGGCGGCCGGCGGCAAGACTTTACCGACGGCCTCGGCCCCGGCGCCGCCTGGGGAGACTACGACAGTGACGGAGACACCGACATCTACGTGGTCAACGCGGACGGACGCAACGCCCTGTACAGGAACGAGATCGGGTCGCGCATGAACTGGATCGGGATTCGGCTGCTGGGAACGGCAAGCAACCTCAAAGGGATCGGCGCCAAGGTCGAGGTGACCAGCCGCGACGGCGTGACCCGCACGCTCTCCCTTGCGGGCGGCTCGGGCTACCTGGGCCAGAACGACACCGACGTGCTGTTCGGACTGGGCGCCGCCGATCGCGTGGACATCCGCATAACCTGGCCCAACGGGGTGGTGCAGGACTTCTGGGACGTGTGGGCGAACACCCTGGGCAGGGTCAGGGAGTCGACCATGGAAGGCTCGTGCCCCCTGGTGTTCGCCTGGGACGGCTCCGACTACTCCTTCGTGTCCGATGTCATGGGTAGCGCCGTCACCAGGTTCGCCCTGGCGCCGGACGTGTACCGATTCCCGATAGACACCGACGAGTACCTGAAGATCGAGGGCTTGGAGCCAAGAGGGGGCTCCTACTCCATACGAATTGTCGAGCTATTGAACGAGATCATCTACCTGGACAAGGCAATACTCCTGGTGGTGGACCACCCCTCGGACCTTACTGCATTCCCCAATGAGAGACTGCACCTCTTCCCGCCGTTTCCCAAGGCCCGGACGTACCTCGCAGGCGGCCTGAGACCGCCAGTGGCCGCGCTCGATCAGGAAGGTAGCGACATCCTGTATCTGACATCGGCGAAAGACGGCGTCTACTTCGAGCCCAACGCTTACCTTCCATACGGGGGCTTTGCCGAGGAGTACTCGATCGTCCTGGACCTGGGTGACCTTTCGAATCTGGAGGTCATCCTGCTGGTCCTCAATGGATGGCCCCACTACGTCACGTCGTACGGCCTCCACCAGGCGTCTCAGGCCGGGGTGGGACCCATGCTCCCCCGGCTCGACGTAGTGGACGAGGAGGGGGAATGGACGCCCGTTGCCATGGACATGGGATTCCCGGGCGGGCAGGTTCCCAACAGACGACTACAGGGCCAGGATCACAACGAACCTGCAACTATTCTGGGACCAGATCCTCGTGGGGTCCACTCCCGGGGAGGTGACGCCGAGCATCACGGAGCTCACGGTGGCGGCCGCGGACCTGCGCTGGAAAGGATACCCGAAGCTGCTCCAGGCTACCGGGGACCGGAGGATGCGGCCCGCGGCGCACGACTATGCGTGGTACAGGCCGACAGGGACCGCAGGGCCGTTCCCGAGGGAAGGTACACAAAGTACGGGGACATTACTCTCCTGCTGGACGTGCCCGACGATATGTTCGTAGTGATGCGCCATGGAGACGAGCTCGCCCTGGAGTTCAGCGCGGACGGGCTGCCGGAACTGGAAAGCGGTTGGTCCAGGAGCATCGTTCTTTACCTGGACGGCTATCTGAAGTACGTGGGCCACGTACGTGGCCCACGGTTCGAGCGTGGCGCCGATGCCGTTCCACGCCATGTCCAGCTCCCCCTACCCGAGCGACGGGCAGCACCGGCGCTACTTGAGCGAGTAGAACACGAGGGAAGCCGGACAGAGCCCGGATTCGGACTGAACCTCCAGCCTCTATCGGAGAGCCCACATATCGGTCCGGGATTCCTTAACCTTCGCGGCCGGCCTCCAACGCGCCCTATCGCTTTTGCAGCGTCCGTGCACTACCATGTCCTACATGATTCTTACGATCTGCAGGAGGCGAGCCGACCGTGCCTGAGTGGTGGCTGGAAGCAACATTGCCGGCGGTGGTATTCGGAATCCTCTTCTTGGTATGGGTGGCGCTACCGCCCAGGACGGGTGAGTCCGATGCCGGCAGCAGGGTACGCGACCTGCTGCGAAGGAAGTGACGCCGCCCGCGTCCGCAGGCGACAAACGCCGGAACAAATGCCTGGACTCGGGCGGCCGACAGACTCTTGATCGGACACGCCGCGCATCCGCCGGTGGCGGGCGGAGCGTAAGCCTCCACTGACAGGACATTCTCTGAAGAGGGCCACTGACTGTTGCTTTCCACGTCTCTGCGAAAGAAACGGCTCGTTGGGGCGCTCCTTTTCCTGACAATCCTGTCTTTGTTCTTTGCGTTCAACCGCTTCCCCAAGCTGGACATCGTCGGGGAAGACCTGGTCGCCGCCACGGCCCCCCAGGTCCAGTGCTTCCAGGGCTTCTGCATAGAGAGGGACCCCGGTACCTCGTTCCTGAAGAGGTGGGTGATCTTCTCGGTGACCTACCTGCGGCTCGTGACCGTGGGCATGACCTTCGCCTTTCTGGTGGCCGGCCTCACTGAGGCGTTTCTCTTTCCCGTCGGCAGCGGCGCGAGTTTCTCATCGGGCAGCGCCTTCACGCGGACGGTGAAGGGAATGGCGCTCGGCCCTGTGATGAACCTGTGCTCGGCGTGCATCGTGCCCGTGTCGGGGGCGTTCCAGAGAAGGGGAGCGGGCATCGAGGGGACCATCGCGATGGTCCAGGGATCGGCCACGATGAACATCCCGGCCCTCGCGATGGTCTTCTTCGTTTTCACCCCCATGCTTGGATTCAGCCGCCTGGTCATGGCCGTCGCCGGAGCGCTGCTCCTCGGGCCCCTGGTTGTCCTGACAATGCGGAAGCTCGCGGACGAACCGGCTGAGGAGGAAACGCCACAAGACCTCATCGATTTGGAGGAAGAAGCCCCCTGGGGGCCCGCGATGTCGGAGGCGTTCCGAGAGTGGGCGAAGACGAGCATCGGCTATCTGCTGCGCCTGGGCCCGATCATGGTAATCGCCGGATTCGCCAGCGGGCTGGTCATAGAATGGGTAAGCATCGAGACCGTCTCGACCTACCTCGGAAACGACGTCACGGGCGTTCTGGCGGCAGCAACCTTCGGCGTTTTGATCAACGTGCCGCTGCTGTTCGAGATACCGCTGGTGGCCCTTTTCCTGTTGCTGGGAATGGGCACCGCTCCCGCCGCGACACTGCTGTTCGCCGCGGCGGCCGGCGGGCCGGTGACCTTCTGGGGGCTGGCCAGGTTCATGCCGAAAAGGGCCATCGCCACCTTCGCGACGGGCACATGGGTGCTTAGCATATCGGGGGGGCTTGCCGTACTAGGCGTTGGGGCGTTCGTCTGGGACAGCAGCGAGGGGGCCGAACCACTAAAGAGCGCCAGTTCCGTTCCTGTATCGACGCCCACGCCATCCGCCCCCGCCACGACCAACGCGAACACCTCGGCGATACAGGTGAGACGGGGCTTCTTCAGTGACAAGACCCGCGCGGCGGGCGTGGAGTTCCTCCACGACGACTACGATGCGGAGGTCTTCCCGATGGGCGCCGGCGTGGTCGTGTTCGACTTCGATGGCGATGGCTATCAGGACATCTACGTCTCCGATTCCACCGGGCCGAATCCCCTGTACCGCAACAACGGGAACGGGACGTTCGAGGACGTGGCGGCGGCGGCCGGGGTGGACGATCCAGACGGTCGGGGCAACGGCGGATGCGCCGCCGACTACGACAACGACGGAGACCGCGACCTGTACGTGACAAACTACGGCGCCAGCAAGCTCTTCGCAAACGGCGGCGGCAGCACGTTTACCGACGCCACGATGCCGGCCGGCCTCGACGACTCGGAGTCCTTGTACCGGTCTACCGGCTGCGCGTGGGGCGACTATGACCGGGACGGCTACGTTGACCTGATCGTCGTCCGATACCTGTACGAGGTCGACCCGGCGGCGGTGGTCCGCGGAGATTTCAGCCCGTTCGTCGAGGTCGTGGCTCTGAGCCACAACAATGGCGATGGGACGTTCATCAACGTCACCTCGATCCTCGGTGACACCACCCGGCCTACGGAGAACACCTACGGCGAGCCGATCGGGAACCTGTGGGGGGCAGGCTTCCAGCCGGGCTGGGCCGACCTGGACAACGACGGCGACGCCGACCTCTACATCGTCAACGACTGGGGTCCCAATGCGCAGCCCAACGTGCTGTGGCGAAACGACGGCCCCGGTCCGGACGGCGGCTGGAGGTTCACCGATATCTCCGCCGAGTCCGGCGCCGACGCGGCCATCAACGGCATGGGCCTGGCCATCGGGGATTACGACCTCGACGGCTTCCTCGACATGTACATAACCAACATCGGAAACAACATCCTGCTGAGGAACCGGGGGAGCGGGCTGGCTTTCGTGAACGCCGCCGCCGAAGCCGGGGCAGGGATCGGCTCTATCGGTGATACGGAGCGCGTCACCTGGGGGGCGGCGTTCCTCGACTACGACAACGACGGACTTCAGGACCTCTACGTGGTAAGCGGCTTTCTAGCGATGCCGATAGCGCCCGATTTCGATGTCTACCAGAGGGAACAGCCCAACGTCCTGCTTAGAAACGCCGGGGACGGGACTTTCAACGATGTGTCCGTGATAAGCGGAGCGAACGACCAGGGGATGGGCAGGGGAGGCGCGTATCTGGACTACGACAACGACGGCTGCCTCGACCTCTTCGTCGCGAACCTGGGCCAAGAAACCAAGCTATTTCAGAACAACTGCCTGTCCGGGCACAACTGGCTGGTGATCGAGACGGTGGGCAGAGCGAGCAACCGCGACGGCATCGGCACCAGGATAGAGCTCATCGTCGACGGGACCAAACAGATCAGGGAGATAGCCGCGGGCGGCAGCCAGATGGGCCAGAACATGCTGGAAGCCCATTTCGGACTGGGCAAGTCCGAGCTTGTGGAAACCATCACGCTCAGATGGCCCAGTGGCCAGGTGCAGACGCTGACAGGCGTGGCCGTCAACCAGCGCCTCACTGTCACTGAGCCGTCTGGGGAGTCCGTCCCGTAGCCCCTCGGACTGGGCGCGGTCCTGGAGGACAAATCCGCCACTCCGCGCGGGCGGGCAGGGACATCTGGGCCAAGGCACCAACAGGAGGGATGACATACCAGGCAAGACAACGGTGGTGCTCGGGAACGACATCAGGGTTGTCGTGGCAACCAATCGCCTCCGCGGCAGGCTGGGCAAGGAGCACCGCGTCATGCTTGTGGACAGACAGGACAAGCATTACTTCGCCTCCAGCCTTCCCTGGGTCATGGCCGGCTGGAGAAAGGCCGGCACCCCGGTTATCCCCCTATCCAGGCTGGAGAAGAAGGGTATCGAGTTCGTCCAGGGTTCGGTAACCAGCATCGACCTGGATACCCACAAGGTTCACACCGACACCGCGGTCCAGGATTGGGACTACCTGGTGATCGCGCTGGGAACGGAAATGGAGCCGGGTGCGGTGCCGGGAATGGCGGAGACGGCCCACGGCTACTGCACGCTCGAAGGCACCGCGAAGCTGCACGAAGCCCTGCAGACGTTCGATGGCGGCAAGATCGCAGTGGGCATAGCCGAACCCCCCTATCGATGCCCGGCAGCCCCCTACGAGGGTGTTTTACTCATCGACTACCTCATCTGCAAGAGAGGGCTGAGGGACCGCGTGGAGATAAGCTTCTTTACGCCGGAGCCGGCGCCCCTGCCCGTGGCTGGGCCGGAGATGGGCGAGGGCGTCAAGGACGTGTCGCGGAAACGCGAGATCGCCGCCGGCTTCGGGACAAACCTCGCAAGCGTAGACGTGGAGCGCAAGGAGCTGCTATTCAAGGATGGTACCCGGCAGGCTTTCGACATGCTGGTGACCATCCCGCGACACCGCGTATCGGCGGTGGTGAGCGAGTCCGGACTGACGGGGGAGACCGGCTGGATAGAGGCGGACCGTTCTACCCTGGCGACCGAGGCCTCCGGCGTGTACGCCTTGGGCGATGCCGTATTCATCAAGCTGGCATCCGGACTGCCCCTCCCGAAGGCGGGCGTCTTCGCCAGCGGCTGGGCCGAGGTGATCGCCCGCAACATCGCGTCTCGCATCCAGAGCGGCGATGCCAACGCCAGGTTCGAGGGTCACGGAAGCTGCTTCCTCGAGATCGACGGCCGCAAGGCGGGGATGGCAGTTGGGGATTTCTACGCCGAGCCCGTCCCCCAGGTGAAATTCAGGCGACCCGGACTGATTTGGCATATGAGCAAGGTCATGTTTAAGCGGTGGTGGCTCTACCGCTGGTACTGGTGCTTCGCTGGATGGGGCAACTGACCGGCCGTGACCGTGCGCTGCTTCCTCGATATCGACACTATGAACGCTCTTTTTCGAGACCCTCTAATGACAAGAGTTGGTGACACACTCACTTCGGCCGGGATATGGGCGTCGATAGGCGTGGCCATCGTGCTGCTAGCGGCGGCGGGTTGCGGGTCGGGCCCATCGAAGGCGGAGCGGGAGGCAGCCCGGACCGCAGGTATACCCGACCCTCCGCCGGGAGCAGTTGCGCTCAGGCTCAGCTTCGAGTACGAATCCAAGTTGCAACTGGGCCTCGGGATCAGGGTCCATGAGCCCACGCCCGAGATCGATACCCTCTGGGCCACCGAGTCGCTTCCAAAGGGGGTTGCCGTACCCGTGGGACCAGCCATCGCGAATAGGACCATCTTCCTGAAGCCCGGCGCAAGTCGCATGGTCGCCCTGGCGTACAGGAACTCCACCGGCCAGGACGTGAACTTCCTGGTCCTGCCTCACGAGGACGCGCCCGAGAGTCTGGGCCCCGACATCGAGCTCAAATGCCTGTGCTTCCCCACGTACAACGAGGTGCCGTACAACGTCCCCGCGGAGGGATCATGGTACAAGGTCATCCAGGTGAGCATGGGGAGCGACATGCCCGCGGGCTCAAAGATGGACTCCCTTTACAAAGTCCTCATCGCGTCGCCCAGGACCGCGGCGAGGCTCACCATTCCCTCCACGGCAGCCGCTGGTTCCGCATCGGGCGCGGTCCTGCTCGAGGGCGCGGAGCTTGGCCGGTCCCTCGCCGCCCGAAATGGCTGCGCGTCCTGCCACTCTACCGGCAGCGGCGCCGGCGTTGGCGCAACGGAGTTCGTTGGTCCCCCATGGGAAAGGCTGTTTGGGCGCGTTGTAGTTTTCGCGGATAGCTCGAGGGCGACAGCCGACGAATCCTACCTTCGGGAGTCCATACTCGACCCCGACGCAAGGATCGTGAACGGATTCTCGCCGGGGATCATGCCACGGGGTTTCGGAGACAGGCTCTCGGAGGAGGACGTCGAGGCAATTATCCTGTACATCAAGACCATCAGGTGAGGGTATGTCGCGTTTGCCCGGGCCGCCGGCTGCATCACTGCCTCCCCGGACAGGACCCTGTCGGCGTCTGTGTTACGATTGTGTTTTGATCGGCATGGGGGGGTGGTAAGTATGACCCTGGCGCGGGAGAGGTGTGTGGCCTGCAGGCGGGTCTCGCCGCGGGTGACCGATCAGGAGATCGAGGAGCTATCCCCTCTGGTAGAAGAGTGGAGGCTGACCGAAGACGGCGGCATCAAGCGCCTGGACCGCACGTTCAAGGTCGCCGACTTCGCCGCCGCAATCGCCCTGGCCGACAGGGTCGGAGAGGCCGCCGAGGAAGAGGGGCACCACCCGAGGCTGACCGTAGAGTGGGGAAGAGTCAACGTGGCCTGGTGGACCCACAAGATCAAGAGGCTACACCGCAACGATTTCATCATGGCGGCCAAGACGGACGATCTGTACTCCGCGCTGTAGCGGCGCCCAGGAGGACTGGACGATGCCCATGCCGTGTCCCGCTCGACTTCTTCGAATCCGTCCTGCTGGACGATCCCCGCGTTGCCTCGCGCCCGATGTTCGGCAACCTGGCCGGGTTCGTCAACGGGAACATGTTCATGGGCCTGTACGGCGACGACATGTTCGTGCGCCTGGCCGAGGAGGGAGCGACGGCGTTCGAGCCCATGAAGGGCAGGCCGATGGGTGAGTACGTGGTGCTGCCGCGGGAGTGGCGCGACGACCCTGGGAGTGTAGATACGTGGGTCTCACGCTCCCTGGTTTGGACCGGCGAGATGCCCGTCAAGAAGCGAAAGAAGAAGTCTTAGCGGACGGCGCCTCGCTCAGGCCAGAATCATCTGCGACAAGAGCGCCATTCTCGTCAGAAGGGCGTTCTCCGACTGCCGGTAGAAGGCGAGCCGGGGGTCGCTGACCTCGATGTCGAAGTCCCCGCTGCGCTGCATGGGGTCGAGTATGACGCAGTGTGGTCTGAGCCGGGCCATGAACTCCTCGTCGATGCGCAGGTTGAACTCGCCGCGCGTCTTCAAAAGCCGCGCGTGGGCGAAGGTCCTGGGGCCGTTGAGGTAGATGGCGTCGACCTGCCGCAGCTCCTCCGTACCGGAAGCTACGGATAGACTCAGCCCTCTCTCCTCGCAGTACTTGACTACATCTGGGTCGGCCTGGCCGCTGAACGGCAGCAGGGTCACACTGACGTCGTCGAAGTGGGACAGGCCCCTGAGCAAAGCGCTGACGTTGCGATGCTCCAATCGGCCCACCACCGCCACGCCGATGCCGTCCAGCCCTCCAAGCTCCCGCTGAAGGGTGTACAGGTCCGCCAGCGCCTGGGTCGGATGGTCGTCGTGACTGCCGCCGTTGATAATCGGAAGGGCGTCGGCCTCGGCGGCGGTGTTCACCACGCCGGCCTCGCTGCTTCGCAGCACCACCAAGTCGATGTGCAGGCTGGCGAGTATGGCTATGATATTATCGACGTACCTCGGCGTGTTCATGGGAAAGAACTGGGAGGCGTCCTCCGTGTGGTAGGCTGTGCCGCCCATGATCTCGATCGCGCGCTCGAAGGACGTCCGGGTGAGAAAGCTGGGCTCGTAGAACAGGCAGTAGAGGGCGCGGCCGTTCATCTGGCCTTGAATCGAACTGCGCCTGCCGAAATCATTGGCCAAGGGGAACAGCTCTGACTCCATCCAATCTCTGTCGAGATTCATGGTGCTCATCAGATGGCGGTGCGGCTGCATGGCTCGTCTCCTGAATGTGGACCACCGGCCTGCGGCTCAATCGGCTCGCGTGGCTCGAAGGACGCGGAGCGAGTGTACACCATGAGGCCGATTCCCCGCCATAGACGGACGGCACATTGAGACAGCTCCCCTTAGACCTCTCCAACCTGCGAGTCGCTGGCTTGTACTGGGCGCCCTCGGCGGCATGGATGGTGGCGATATTCGCCCTCTCCAGCTTAACGTCCACCGCCATCGAGTTTTCGGCGCCGGCCGCGGCGGCGACACGTTCGTTTCCGTCGCTCGCAAACCAGGTCACCGCGCACCTGGTCGAGTATGGCGTGCTTGCCATTTTGGTCTACCGCGCCCTGTCTCAGCGTTTGCCTGCCGCCACGCCCATCATGTGGATTGCCGTTCTCGCAGTAACCGTCGCGTACGGGGCGTCAGACGAGTTTCACCAGTCGTTCGTGCAAGGGCGCCACGCAAGCTGGATGGACATCGGCTACGACGCCGCCGGGGCCGTGATCGGCGTATCGCTCGCGGCGGCATGGTCGTGGTTTCGGTCGCGCGTCCGCGTAGCAAGCGTGTAAGATCCTGAGCAGGAAATGGAACGACTCGGCTTGTCGAAAAGACGGTCCAGGCGCTATAATCGTGACGTAGCCGCCTATTGCGTGGGGATATAGCTCAACTGGGAGAGCGCGGCGTTCGCAATGCCGAGGTTGGGGGTTCGAGTCCCCCTATCTCCACCAGGCTCACTAACGACCCCGATCTGGACGGCCTCGTCCGGAATCTCTTCAGCCCTGCCGGCCCGCATGCCGACGTTCTTGCATCCAATGCGGCCGCCGTTCACTTGCTAGCGTGAAACAGGGACCGCACGGCAGAGCCAGCAGCAGGTGGTTTACGTCTTCCGGTACTTCCGCGCAACCGTATATGCCGGCCGGTTGACCTATGAGGCCCCTGGATTCACCGAGTTCTGGCACGAGGAGCTGACAGAGCAGCGACAGTATGGCGAATGGGTCGCCGACAGAAGATATCGCGTATTCGAAATGCGCACCATCCTCTTCCCCACCGTCACGGGACCAGCGACTATCGCTCCCACCGTCTTCAACCTGCCCAGGGCTTTCCGGACGAGGAGGCCGCGGACCGCTACGATTACGACCCCAGGGATCCCGCGATGACCATATTCTCTCCCGGCGGGCAGCAGGAGCCCCACGATCTGCACGCGCTGGACGGCCGAAAGGACATTCTGATGTACTCGACACCTCCCCTGGAGAGGCCGCTGGAGGTCACGGGTCCGATCACGGTTAGTCTCTGGGCGGCGTCCTCCGCACCGGATACGGATTTTATCGCCCGGCTGGTCGACGTCTGGCCAGACGGATTCGCCCAGGAGCTATGCTACGGAATCGTGCGGGCCAGATACCGCGAGTCCTTCGATCGGCCGTCGCTGATCGCCCTCGGCCGGGTCTATGAGTACACGCTGCGGTTGAACCCGACCAGCAACCTGTTCAAGGCCGGCCACAGGATTCGACTGGATATCTCCAGCAGCGACTTCCCCAACTTCGACCGCAACCACAACACCGGCGGCGACGATTACGCCGAGGCGGCGCTGGCCACGGCGCGGCAGACCGTGTTCCACAACCGAGCCCGGCCGTCGAGAGTAACCCTGCCCGTCATAGCCTAGCTGCCCCATCGGAATCGAAATCATGAAATCGCGTCTCCGGCGTCCGCTAGTCGTGTTCGTTGTGTTGCTTCTGGCCGCCTGCTCTCAGCCAGTGGCGACCCCCGGGCCAACAGAGATTTCGGGCCCGCTGGCCCGGAGGTCTGGCGTCCGGCCTTGACCACGGCCTGGCAGTGGCAGCTAGCGGGCGAGTCCGTCGATCTTTCCCTCGACGTCGAGATGTACGACCTCGATCTGTTCGAGACCGAGATGGCGTGGTGGCCTCGCTGCACGAAACGGGCCGGAAGGCGGTCTGCTACATCAGCGCGGGCAGTTGGGAACAGTGAAGGCCGGACGCGGAGCAGTTCCCGTCTTCCACGATCGGGAAAGAGTACGAGGGCTGGTCCGGCGAGAAGTGGCTGGACATCCGCCGGATCGACCTGCTGGCGCCGGTCATGCGCGCCCGTCTGGACCAGTGCAGAGATAAGGGGTTCGACGGGGTGGAGCCGGACAATATCGATGGCTACACCAACGACACCGGCTTCCCACTGACGTATGCGGACCAGATCGAACACAACAAATGGCTGGCCGCGGAGGCTTACCAGCGGGAGCTGTCCATAGGGCTGAAGAACGATCCGGACCAGGTGGCCGACCTGCTGGCTACTTTCGACTGGGCGCTGACCGAGGACTGCTTCGCCGAGTACTGTTGCGACCGGCTTTTGCCCTTCGTCGCCGCAGGAAAGGCCGTCTTCTCCGCCGAGTACACCGACACGGGCACAACCACGGACCGGCTCTGCCCCAGGCGACGGCCATGAATCTAAACGCGATTCTCAAACATCGCGACCTGGACGCCTATCGAGAGGCCTGTCCTCCAAGCGAGGGCAGGTAACGGAACTGAAGGCGGGTCCCGCCGGAGCGGCCTCCACTGCCCTACAGCAGCAATACCGCGAGGATAATCGCGGTGCCGAGCGCGGCCCCGGTGGAACCGACGAAGCCGAGGGCCATTAGCGCGAAAATCCGGTCCTCGGTCAGGTCCTTGGGTAGAAAGCCGGGCATGCTACTCTCCTTCCATTGTCATGTCAAACCGACTCAGGGCGGACGGGACATCGCCCTTTGCAATCAGACTACAGACGGGCATCGGAGTCAAGAGCGTCCCGGGCAAAGTTCCAGATGTCCTACATACGCTTCGCTGCGGAAAATCGATCTCTTCTTACCCTTTGACCCCCGGCGGTGGCAGGTGTACACTCCTCGCGTGCCGAGGGCGCCGCCGGCCGGGTCCTCACTCCAATCGTTGGAGATCGCAACGATGCACATCCGCACGTTTCGCAATGCAGACCTTGCCGCCTTGAAGGCAATCACTGTCGAGGCGTTCGACGGCGCGTCCATCGATCAGATGATCGAGGGCCGGTTTGGACTGCTCAACGGCGGCGACTGGAGGGGCCGCAAGGCCCGCCACATCGACGCGGACGTGGAGCGGGACCGAGATGGGATCTTCGTCGCAGACACGGGCGGGGAGGTCCTTGGCTACGTCACCACCTGGACGGACGCCGAGGCGGGAATCGGCCACATCCCAAACATCGCGGTCCGGGCCGGTCATCGCGGGCACGGAATTGGCCGTCTTCTGATCGACCATGCCCTCGACTACTTCCGCCGCGCGGGGATGACCCATGCACGGATCGAGACGCTGGTGAACAACGAAGTGGGCATCCATCTGTACACCGCGATGGGGTTCGACGAGGTCACCCGCCAGGTCCACCTCATCATGGCGCTGGACCGCCGTGACGGCTAGCGGCGAGTCGACGTGAATATGGGCGTCTCCGGCATTGCGGGCGCTTTAATGGGGTGTCTCGTTTTCCCGTACAATAGACACCAGCCATTTCCATTTAGGAGCGTGCCCGTTGGCGGACGCACTGGTCGTATACACACACCCCGAGTGCAGCTACTCGGATGCCCTCAAGGACGAGCTGAAGGAGGCGGGGACCGAGTTCGAGGAGATCGACCTTGGCCTTCATCCGGATCAGTGGGCGGCGCTGGAGGCGCTGACCGACGGAGAGCGGATCACCCCGGTCTCGGTGGAGGGAGAGTTGGTGACCGTTGGTTTCCACGGCGTGGGTTGAACGTTTTGATGGGGGCCGTCGGCCCCTGCGAAACAGACGGACAAGACTTTCGTGATGGGAGGAAGCATGGCAACCAGAACCAGTACGGTCGTTAACGTGGGCGAAGAGGCGCCGGACTTTACGCTGTTGTCGCTGGGCGGCAGTCCCATCAAACTATCGGACTACCGAGGCAAGAAAGTAGTGCTGTTCATGTGGGCGTCGTGGTGAGCCTGCCGCGGGCAACTGCCTGTATGGCAGCAATTCTACGCGGAGCACGGGCAGGACGGCGTGGAGGTTCTCTCGGTGGCGATGGACGCCCAGGGCGCAGAGAGGGCAAGACCTTACGTCGAGAAGGCGGGCGCAACGTTCGAGACCGTCGTCGATGAGGAGAACACGCTGGGACAGCTCTACGGTTTCAGGGCCATTCCCAACGGTTTCCTGATCGACGAGCAGGGTGTGGTCAGATATAAGAAGCTGGGCGGCTTCGATGTCCGAAAGGCCGAAACCGCCGCGGTCGTCAAGCGGTGGGCTACGGGCTCGGACCTCTCGGAGAGCGCCGCCGGCCCCGACAACCAACCCGGCTTGGAGCTCTCCGAATCGAACGCGCTGCTCCGACAGGGCGTCGAGCTTTATCGGGAGGGTAAAGTGGCCGAGGCGATTGCTCTGTGGCGCATGGGGATAGCACTGGACCCCGCCAACTACATTCTCCGCAAACAAGTCTGGGCCGTCGAGAATCCCGAAAAATTCTATGCCGGCGACATAGACTACACCTGGCAAAAGGAGCAGACCGAGAAGGGGCTGGAGCCGTCTGGCGTCAACGACAATAGCCTGATTTCGCGGTAGGGCGGTTCTCGGACCGCCCTACCGTGTTATCGGAAGACATGGATACCTCAACAGTCAGGAGTAGAAACCCATGACTATCCTGGACGCATTCGACCTGACCGGCCGCGCGGCGGTCGTCACCGGCGGAGGCACTCACCTGGGGCGCGCCATGGCGACCTCCCTGGCGGAGCTCGGCGCTTCGGTCGTCATCGCCAGCCGTCGCGAGCAGCTATGCAAACAGGTCGCCGCCAAGATGCGGGACAATGGCCTGGACGTCACAGGGCAAGGGTGCGACGTGACCGTGGAGGCGGAGGTGAACGCCCTGATCGACGCCGTGGTGACGGCTCACGGCAGGCTCGACGTCATGGTGTGCAATGCCGGCGGCAGCGCGGCGCCGGCGACGCACATCCCCGATGGCGACGTGGCCGAATTCATGGCTACGTTGGACTTGAACGTCAAGAGCACGTATCTCTGCGCCCAGGCCGCGGCGAGGGTCATGGTCGAGCAGAGGTCGGGCTCCATCATCACCATCGGCTCGATCCACGGGTCGCTGAGCACCGACAAGCGTTTCTACGACATCGTTGGCGGGAAACGGGGCGGCCCGGCGTACCAGTCCTCCAAGGGGGCGATCATCAACCTGACGCGCAATCTGGCGACGCAGCTCGGCGAGTACGGCATAACTGCGAACTGCATCAGCCCCGGCCAAATTCCCAAGCCTGACGCCGGCCCGGCTCTTGTGAAGCGTTGCGCCGAATACATCCCGCTGAACAGGGGCGGACAGGCGGAGGACCTGAAAGGGGCCGTGGCGCTGCTTGCCTCGCCCGCCGGCTCCTGGTTGACAGGCCACAACCTGATCGTGGACGGCGGCTGGAGCGTCTGGTGAGAAACCGAGCTCACCGCTGAGAGCGCGGAGGGAAACGGAACTTGGTTTCGGCCTTCGCGGTTCGTGTCAATCCAGGATAGCTGTCGCCTCGATCTCGATTGCGAGGCCGTCCTCGGCCAGGCCGCTGACCTCCATGATGGCGTTGGTCGGGTACTCTCCAGCGAAGAACTCCTCGAATATCTCGACCTGCTCGCCCTCGATGGGCCACCAGTCGGACCGGTCGGTAACGAAAGTCGTCAGCCTGACGATGTCCGATGGATTCCCGCCCTCGGCGGCGACATAGCGAGTGATCCGGTCCAGTACCACGCGAAGCTGGTCCATGGGCGGCCCGCCCTGGGCGTCGGAATTGCGCGCGGTGGTGCCGGAGATAAACAGCATGTCGCCGGCGCGAATGCCACGCACGTAGATCGGCCCCGCCGGATATATATCTTCGAAATTGTTTCGTCGTTTTTTCATTTTTCCTTGCCTACGTTTGACACTAGATG
Organism: uncultured Dehalococcoidia bacterium; assembly: GCA_964544865.1. Classification (GTDB taxonomy): domain Bacteria; phylum Chloroflexota; class Dehalococcoidia; order Lucifugimonadales; family CAJWER01; genus CAZJDV01. The sequence goes on from CAZJDV010000033.1 coordinate 22,501, forward strand.
GCACGGACTCGCCGATGGGGCCGTCAGATCTGTTCATGGCGTGAGGGGTTTCTGGGTATCCGCACCTCCACTATCGAGCCGGTTTGGTCGCTTTCAGCGAGAACATCAGGGGCACCGACTCGGCATGTTCCGGCAGCCTCCACCAGCCGTCATCACCTTGTTTCATCATCGGCAACGCCTGATATCCAGTAACTGGAAACTCGTGCATGTGGTCGATCGCAAGCCCGGCCAAGATGAGAGAGTTCAGGACCTCACCTATCGTGTGGCTCCACTCAAACGCGGACTCTGTAAGCGGCGTGTCGCCGTCCGTGTATGTGTACCCGGCCTCGAACCTCTCCGGCTCCTCCGAGTGAAAATAGGGATATCCGACGACGAGTTCCGTGGCTGCCTCGCCGTCGTCGAAGATCGTGCTGAACGGATGGTGCTCGACCATGTGGAAGACGCCACCGGGCTTCAGGTAACGAGCAATGATCCCGGCCCACCGGCGCAGGTCCGGCAACCAGCAGAGCACGCCGTACGAGGCGAACACGATGTCGTACCGCCCCGCCCCGTCGAGGTTGCCGGGCAGGTCGTAGATGTTGGACAGAACAAAACTGGCCTCGATGCCAAGCTCCCGGCTCAGCGACCGCGCAAGGCCGATCGCATTGTCAGAGATGTCCACGCCAGTGACTTTCGCGCCGAGCCTCGCCCACGACATGGTGTCAAGGCCAAAGTGGCACTGGAGGTGCAGTAGCGACCTCCCCGAGACATCGCCTAGTTCCTCGAGCTCGATTGATTGGAGGGTCGACCTGCCCGCCTTGAACCCATCCACGTCGTAGAAGCGAGAGGCGGCGTGGATGGGCACACGCTCGTTCCAGTTACAACGGTTGCCTTCCATAGCCTCATTCGATTGAGTCCCCATTGAATGCACCGCAGGCTTATGGATTCGCCACGTTCTGGGGATGGCCATCCAGGAAGGCGATGACGTTCGTGACACAACCGTCGTTCAGGCTCTCGATTCCCTCGGGGGTCTGGTCGGCGATGTGAGGGGTGAGCACCACCTGCTCGCAGGACAGGATGGGATGGTCCGGCCGCAGCGGTTCCTGGTCGAAGACATCCAGACCGGCGCCGCCGAGATGGCCCGAGTTGAGAGCGCCGACGAGGGCGTCTGTATCCGCCAGCTCCCCACGCCCTCCGTTGACGAACAGCGCGCCGGGCTTCATCAGGGCGAACTCCCGCCTGCCGAGCATCCCCCGGCTGTCGTCGCTCAGACGGACCTGGATGGTCACTACGTCGGACCGGCTCAGCAGGTCGTCTAGCTCGACGAACTCGACGCCCAGGGCGGTGGCACGCTCCGGAGACGGGTTAAACGTCCAGGCAATGACCTTCATCCCAAGGGCGTTGCCCAGCCGCGCGACCTCTCTGCCCGTGTTGCCCGTACCGATGACCCCCAGCGTCTTGCCTTGGAGGTAGACGTTCTCCATCAGGGCCCAGCGGCCTGCCTTGAGCTCGGCGGTCTGGTACGCGGCCCTCTTGGCCACGGCGAACGCCAGGCCGATGATGTGCTCGGCCACGTACGGCGCGATCTTGCCGGGCTGGTTGCTGACGACGATGCCCAGCTCGCTGGCCGCCACCAGGTCCAGCATGTCCGTGCCGATGGAGCAAGTGGCGATCATGCGCAGGTTGGGAAGCTTCTCCAGGGCGTCGCGGGGCCACTGGACCGCCCCGCGCGTGTTGAGGATAACGTGGGCGTCCTTGCACCGTTCCAACTGTTCTTCCATCGTCGACGGTCGGTCGGTGTGGAGGGTTAGGTCCCCATAGGGCTTGAGGCGGTCCAGGTGGGATGAGGACTGGATCTGCGGAGGGTAGTCGCCCGGCACTACGAAATAAAGACGCTCGGCCGAGGTCATCGCTTGGCTCTCCTTGGGTGGCTCCTACCTATCGGACACGTGGAGGAGTGTCCAGGCAGGCTATCGCCGCCGCGATGTAAAGTCAAGGCCGGGAGAGTGACTGTAGAAGGTCAGCGAAAATGGGACACATCTGAGGGCTGAAGGACCCGAGAGAAGGAGAGAG
>CAZJDV010000034.1:0-24474 GCA_964544865.1 uncultured Dehalococcoidia bacterium
CTTGGTCCACGTGTAGCCGCCGTCCTCTGAATCGATCTGCCACAGCCCTGTGGCATCTTCGAGGGTGCCCCGAAGCATCACCAGCAGGCGGTCGCCGCCGAGGTGGCATAGCGCCGGCTCGCCGTAGCCCTCTCCCATCGTGACGCAGTCGACCCAGGTGCGGCCGCCGTCGTGCGACCGCATCAGAAAGGCGGCGCCCGCTGCCCGAGGCCGTCCTGAAGTAGTGATCGCATACCCCATCAGGACCGTGCCGTCGGGCAGCGTTAGCATCTTGTTGAAAGCCGAGGCATAGCGGTGCTGGTCCTCCGGGCCGGTGCGGGCGGCGTAACTCCACTGCTCGTTTCCCTGGCCGTCGACCAGCTCGGCCTCGCTCCAGGTCGCACCACTGTCGCTCGAGCGGGACATCCACATCGCCGTATAGCCACCCGGGTCCTTCGAGGGATCCCAGTTGCCCTCGACGTACCTGTCCGCCCTGATGAAACACGCAAGAAGAGTGCCGTCCGCCGCGACGCCGAATGCGGGGTTCCGGTCGTCGGGCCCCACTTCGGAGATCACCGTTGCGTGGCTCCACGACTCGCCGCCGTCTGGGGACGTGACGAACACCAGCCTCCCCCTCGCCCCGATGTGAAAGTCGCCGTCACGGGTGACCACGCCGATCCGTCCATTCGGCAGCTTCTGAACGGCAGGCCAAAACCCGCCCATCGTATTCATCACGTATCGTCGAACCGCCAGCGGCCGGTAAACACCGCTGGCAACCGGTATCAGCCTCTTGAAGTCCATCCTAACGCCCCCTTTTCTCTCATTAGCCCTGTCTTACCCCAACGCCCAAAACCTGACACCCAAGACCCTCTTCTCACAGATCTTCGGGCCGGTACAGCAGCGCTCCGCCGTGCACGCCCATGCGCGGGTCGTCGACGATGTCCCACGCATAGTACACGGTGACGATGGTCCCGTCGTCCCTCTGCACCGAGCTGGGATAACCGCAGTCTCGATGCCCGCCGTCGCCCACGAGCAAGAGCTTGTTGCAGGTGTCCCATGTCTCGCCCTCGTCGCTGCTGAGCATTCCCTGGACCCCGTATGGCGGCACACGCCGGCCGTAGGTGAGCAGCAGCCGCCCGTCCTGGAGCCGGATTACGTCGCCGGGATGCTCCTGGTCGGCCGTCACCTGCCACGGCTCGCTCCAGGTGTAGCCGAGGTCGTCCGAGACAGACCGCCAGAGGCCGCGCTCTCCCTCGTTCACGCCGCGAAGCATCGCCAGCACGCGCCCGCCACCCAGGTGGCAGATCGCCGTCTCGTCGAGACCGTCGAAGATCGTCACCGGGTCAACCCATGTGCAGCCCCCGTCGCGGGACCGCAGCAGGAACGACGCCGAGCTCCGGCGCCGATCGACGTGATACGCCATCAAGAGCGTGCCGTCGGGGAGAGTGACCATCTTGCCGAAAGGCGAGTAGTATCTGTGGGCGTCGTCCGGTCCCGAACGGCCCGAGCCCCTCCACTCCTCGCGGCCCTGCCCGTCCACGAGCTCGGCCTCGCTCCAAGTGGCGCCGCCATCCAACGAGCGGGAGATGTACATCGGGGTACGGCCTCCCGGGTCCTTGTTCGGGTCCCAGTTGCCTTCCGTGTACCTATCAGCCCTGATAAAGCCGGCCAACAGGGTGCCGTCCGCCGCGACGCCGAGGGCGGGGTTGCGGTTGTCCGGACCCTCCTCGGATATGACGGCGGCATGGCTCCACGACTCCCCTCCGTCGGAAGACGTGACGAACACCAGCCGTCCCCGCTCGCCGATGTGGAAGTCGCCGTCGCGGGTCACGACGCCCAGCCGCCCGTCCGGCAGCTTCTGGATGACCGGCCAGAACCCGCCCATGGTCGTCATCACGTAGCGGCGCACCGCGAGCGGCCTGTAGACGCTGCTGGCCACCGGTATCAGCCTCTTGAAGAACACGCCCGGCCTCCTTTCCCATCATTACCGAACGCCGAAGGGCAGGAGTATGGGCACTGCCCCTACACGCCCTCATCAGTCGCTTGCCCCTCCTCCATTACACCCAAAACCCTCCCCTAACCCCCCAGCCCCCATCTCGTCGCCATCAGACAGGTCTTCTCGCCCTCGTTCTCGACCTGGTAGTAGATGGATAGGATCTCCCCCGGCTCCAGCTCAATCGATGCCGGGTAGCCGAGATCCCCGTTGGGCGCGTCGTCTCGAATGACTATCTCGTTGTCGATGTCCCACGTCTGGCCGCTGTCGTGGCTGAGGCACGCCCGCTCGCCGTAGGGGGGTTTGCGGAGCCCATAGGTGACCATCAGGTCGCCGCTTGCCAGGAGGATCAGGTGCGGAGGCCATCCCCAGATCGGCGTCGCGTGGGCGGACGTCCAGGTCCTGCCGCCGTCCTCGCTCTCGGACTGGTGCATGTACCACTCCTCGTAGCGCTCCTTGGTCGGCTCGTAGCGGATAAGACACACCAGCTTGCCGTCTGGCAACTCCACCACGTGGGGCTCATTGAAGTGGCGCGCGTCCGCGGCCTTTTCGGGTGGTATGGGTATGATCCCCGTCATGGTCCACGAGCGGCCTTCGTCGGTCGATACCACCGACGCCACCACGGGCCGGCCTTCGATCCTGGTGTTGCCGACCATCAGCAGGCGGCCGTCGCGGCACTGGATGGGGCCGTGGGGCGCCGTCACTATGGTGTCAACCGCCGGCTCCCAAATCTTGCCGCCGTCGACGGAGCGCCGCGACCAGCGGCCGTGGCGCTGCTCCCGGACATCCTCCGGGATTTTCAGCCAGTGGCGCACCCAGGCGTCCGAGGACCCGGGGTACTGCTGCTTGTAGCGCTCCGGGTCCGCATAACTTGTGCCCGTGAACCAGGTGATAAGGATCGCGCCCGAGCGCATGACCACGAGCCCGGTGTCACGATCGTCGAGAGGGGAGCTATTGACGGTCTCCACGTCGGACCAGGTCTCGCCTCCATCGCGGCTGCGGACCATCTGGTTCTTTCCATATGGGCAGACGTGGGTCTCCCGGTCCCCCGAGAACACGGCCAGCAACTCGCCGTCCGCCGTCCGCCCAATGGTAGGCCACGCGACGTAGTTTCCCGGTTGTTTGCAGATAACCTTGCTCCATTGGACATTCGCCTCGAGTCTGGCGTTCATGGGGTCTCTCCCTTTCCTTCAAGCTTGGACGGCGCCTCAGGCCCGCTCGACATCGCCCGATCCGGCCCTTGGACCGGCCCCAGACGGTCGTTTACGGTGAAACGGGCTAACTTTATCACGACTGGGCACGGTGTCAATAGACAGGAATCGGAACGGGGACGGACGGACCGCTGATCAAGGTCTGGACTCCTTGACGGCCAAATTCGCCGGGCGTAGAATGGCGCACAGCCGCAAGGCGGGCGATCCAATTCAGAAAAATGAGGTGCTCCCTTGGCACAGAATCTTCGGATACTCGCAGTGAACGCACATCCGCACGACTTCACTCACTATGCCGGGACCCTCGGCATCCACGCATCTCGTGGAGACCAGGTGACCGTAGTGAGCGTGACGACGGGCGCGAACACCCACAACGAGCGCCTTCACGACGAGATGATGAAGCCCGCCGAGGAGCGCGACCCCGAGGTGATGGCCCAGACCGAGGACGACTACGTCGCCGTCAAGGAGGATGAGCTGCGGGCCGCCTGCGCCGTTTTCGGCATATCCGACGTGAGAATCCTGGGCTTCCCGCAGCCTTTCCGCATCAAGCTCTACCCGGAGTCTATCGAGGCCCTGCGCGACGTGATCCTGGACGTCCGGCCCCACGTCATGATAACTCAGAGCCCCTATTTCAAAGGGCCTCACTCGGAGGTCTCGGGAATCCCCGACGACCACGACGAGACCGCCTACGCCAGCATGGAGGCCCGCGGCATCGCCTCCACGGCCAGGCCCGGCGAGACCGTGCAGCCCCACACTATAGCGGCCACCTACTTTCCCGGCGTCTACTTCCAGCCCCGCGAGTTCGATTTCATCGTGGACATCTCCGACTGGTTCGACAAGCGAGTCGAGGCCGAGGCCCTGTATCGTAGTCAGGGCCATTATCCGGCCTTCGCGCGCAGGCGCATGGAGGTGTCCCTGGGCAACACGGGATGGTTCGCCGGGACCATGTACGCGGAGGCGTTCGTGCGCGAGAAAGCCGAGCTGGTCTCCAAGATCGAGGTCCCCGAGTCTGCATTGAGGCGGGCCTCAGAGCCGATCAGGGACTACTACAAGCGCATCATCGGGGAGACCGCCGAGGGCGACTAACGATCCGCCCGTTTGGTCCTGGTCGGGCATGTCACCCGGAGGAGTCCTTCCACTGAAGGACGGCGAGGAATCCCGGGTGGCGCGCGCGTTCTCACTTTGTTCGCACAGCACGGCCCCAACCTCCCGAGATTCTTCGCCGCGCTCAGAATAGCATCGGTGGATCCCGTATTTTCGCAGTGCTGCGCGACGCTCGGTTTCACTCATACGCCGGCGATCCCCTGATGGAAGGCGGTCAGGTCGAATGGATCTTGAAATACGTCCCATCATGCCCGCCGAGGCCGACGATTTTATTCGGGCGGACAATCGTGCCTTCGGCCAACCGATCAGTGACGAGGAGTTGGCGGCGCATCCGCCCATACAGGAGCTGGACCGTTCCCTGGCCGCCTTCGAGGGCGGCCATATCGTCGGGGGCGCCCGTGCCCTCTCCTCCCGGATGAACGTGCCGGGAGGGCAACTGCCGACGGCGGCTGTGGACGACGTCTCGGTGCAGCCCACCCACCGCAGGCGAGGCATCCTGACCCAGATGATGGCCCGCCAGTTGACCGACATCCACGAGCGTGGAGAGCCGCTGGCCGCGCTGTTCTCCGCCGAGAGCATCATCTACGGCCGGTTCGGCTATGGCATCGGCACCGTCCACGAGAGGTGGACCATCGACAGACACCATACCGCCTACGAGAGGCCTCACGAGCTTGCCGGCCGTCTGCGGTTCGTCAGCCCTGAGGAGATGCGAAAGACCTTTCCCGATGTGTACAAGCGCGCGACCGCCCGGCGTCCCGGAGCTATAGAGCCGACCACCCAGCGATGGGACAGGATCGTCGCGGACGCCGTATCCAGACGTGACGAGGCAAGCGCCTACTTCCACGTGGCGTATGAGCGGGACGGCCGTGTCGAGGGCTACGCGCGTTATCGCACGAAGGAACCAAAGCTCATAATAGAGAACCTCATCCCGGTTACGGACGATGCCCACGCGGCCCTGTGGAGGTTCTGCCTCGACGTCGACCTGATGACTTCGACCGAGGCGTGGAATCGACCGACGGACGATCCGCTGCCGTGGATGCTGGCGGACCCACGTCGCCTGAAGCGCTCCACCGAAGACGGTCTTTGGATACGCCTGGTCGACGTGGCCGCCGCGCTCTCGGGCAGACGTTACATGCAGAGCGATAGCGTGGTACTGGAGGTACGAGACACGTTCTGCCCGTGGAACGATGGGCGCTACGCCTTGGAGGGCGGCCCCGGAGGCGCGCATTGCCAGAGGACGAAGTCAGAGCCGGACATCGCGCTGTCCGCCGCCGACCTGGCCGCCGCATATCTCGGCGCGGTGTCCTTCACCACGCTGTCCCTCGCCGGTCGAGTCGAGGAGCGAAGGAGCGGCGCGCTCTTGCGGGCGGACGCCATGTTCGCCACCGAGCTCAAACCGTGGTGCCCGTACTCCTTCTAGCTTCCTCACAGAGTTGGTGCGTGCGGACGCGATGCCGATGTAGGGCGTAGGGGCGCACGGCAGTACGTCCGATCTGTACCGAATGAACGAATGAAATACCAGCTACGACCAATAACCAGAGATGAATTCGAACCCTGGCTTACGGCCATGAGCCGAGGCTTCGGCCGGCGCCTCAACGAGGCCGAAATCGAGATGTACAGACGGATCGTGGAGGATACGCTTGACCGCACCGTCGCCGCGCTCGACGGGGACGAAATCGTGGGCGGGTCCCACTCTTTTCCGAGAGAGATGAACGTGCCGGACGGCGCCGTGGAGATCGCCAGCATCTCCGCCGTCGCGGTCCAGCCGACACACCGGAGGCGTGGCATCCTGACCAGGATGACCGCCCATCAGCTCAGAGATTTCCACGAGCGCGGTGAGCCGGTCGCGGCCCTGTGGACAGCCGAGAGCGTTATCTACGGGCGCTTCGGTTACGGCATAGGCAGCTTTCAGGAGAAGTGGGAGATTGAGAGGCAGCACACGGCCTATGCCCTGCCACATGTGCCGGAAGGTCGCATCCGGTTCGTGGACCAAGTCGCGGCGAAGAATGTCTTCCCTGACGTGTACCGTCGAGCACTATCGAGCAGGCCGGGCGCGATCAGGCGAACGGATGACTGGTGGGACATACTGCTGACGGGCGCCGACTCCCCGCCCGGGGACGCGGGCAAGTACTCCTTCATCGTTTACGAGCATCACGGTCGAATCGATGGCTATGCGATGTACCGTATCCAAGGGGAGTCACTGATCGTCAGCGAGCTGCTTGCCGCGACCGCCGAGGCCGACGCCTCCCTGTGGAGGTTCTGTTTCGACATGGACCTCAGGTCGTCGACCGAGGCCTGGGGCCGCCCACCCGACGACCCGCTGCCGTGAATGCTTGCCGCCCCCCGACGGCTGCGCAGGTCGACCTCCGACGGCATGTGGATTCGCCTGGTGGACGTTCGAGCCGCGCTCGCCGCCAGAAGATATGCGGCGCAGTACAGGCTGGTGCTCGACGTACGTGACCCGTTCTGTGAGTGGAACGATGGCCGCTACGAGCTGGAGGGCGGACCCGGCGGGACGATGTGCCGCCACACGAAAGCGGAGCCGGACGTCGTGCTGTCGGCCGCGGACCTTGCGGCGACCTATCTGGGGACCGTGTCGTTCACCACGCTGTCCCACGCGGGCCGCGTCGAGGAACGGACCGAGGGCGCGCTGCTCCGGGCCGACGCCATGTTCGCCACACAGCTCAAGCCCTGGAACCCCTTCGGATACTAGCGCCATTCACCAAAAGCGCCGGTCAGCCGTCGAGTTATTATTGCCGGCAATCGCCCCGCTTGACATTCGTCGGGACACGACCATATACTAAAAACCCACAAGAAATATCCAAAGGCTGCGAACAGGAGTAGTACGCCTTCAGCGAGGCCCAGAGAGCCGGGTTAGGTGTGAGCCGGCGCCAGCGCAGAGGCCGAATGGACCTGGGAGCTTCCAACCGAAAGTCGCCGCGGCATCGTCGCCACCGACTGTAGGCTTGGACGGAATGGGCGCCGTTATCATAGCCCAGGGCATCGAGGCGATACGCCTCCGCGCCTGTAAAGAGATGCCGCCAGGAGCCTCTATGCTCGGGTGGCGAACTAGGGTGGCACCACGGAAACGACCCGTCCCTTCCAGGACGGGTCGTTTTGTATTTCGGGGAATGTCGTTACCGCAGGGTTGTGGTTAGCATTGAAGCAGACGGCACAGGAGCAACCGGACATGCAGACACAAGTATCGGCCGGCACGAGCGCAGTCAAAGAGTCCGAGACAAGAAAGCGGCGGGTCTTCAGCGGCATGCAGCCGACAGGCAGCCTCCAACTGGGCAACTACCTCGGCGCGATCAAGGGCTGGGTGCAGCGCCAGTCGGAGAAGGAGAACTTCTTTTGCATCGTCGACCTGCACGCCATCACGGTGACGCAGGACCCGGCGGAGCTTCTCGGCCAGACCCGGTCTCTGGCAGCGATGTATTTCGCCGCGGGACTCGATCCGGACCAGTGCACCGTCTTCATCCAGAGCCACGTGCCGACTCACGCGGAGTGCTGCTGGCTCCTGAACTGCATAACGCCCATCGGCTGGCTGGAGCGCATGACCCAGTACAAGGACAAGGCGGCCCAGCAAAAGAGCGTGTTGACGGGCCTATTGGACTATCCGGTCTTGATGGCTGCGGACGTCCTCCTGTATGACGCCGATGAGGTCCCGGTAGGCGAGGACCAGAAGCAGCACGTGGAGCTGGTCCGGGACATAGCCGAGCGGTTCAACCGCATGTACGGCGAGACATTCGTCGTGCCCGAACCGGTGATTGCCGAGGTGGGAGCGCGCGTCATGGGCTTCAACGATCCAACGGTGAAGATGTCCAAGACCTACTCCCACGTGAGGGGCCATGCGGTCGGGCTGCTGGACGACCCGAAGGAGATCGAGCGCTCGTTCAAAAGGGCGGTAACCGACTCCGGGAGAGAGATCAGGTTCTCCGACGATCCCGAGCGGGCGGGCGTCAACAACCTACTCGAGATATACGCGGTCACCACGGACAAAAGCAACACCGAGGTGGAGGCCGACTTCGCCGACGCGCGGGGCTACGGCGATCTGAAGGCGGCGGTCGCCGAGGTGGTCATAGAGGAGCTGAGGCCCATACAGCGGCGCTACCACGAGCTTATGGAGGACGTGGGCGATCTGGACCGGTTGCTGGCGAGGGGCGCCGAGCGGGCCGAGGCCGTTAGCAGCCCCAAGATCAGAGAGGTAAAACAGCGCATGGGCCTGGTCTTGCCCCGTGGCTCATGAAGCAGCCACGCCGCCGTACTCGGCTTCCCGACTTTCTCGCGAGGGTCCAGTTGCGGCGCGCCTCTCCGACAGGAAGCCCGTCTCAGAAATGAGACCGAGGGAGTCCAGAGGGGGATCACCCCTCTGGTGGGGGCCTGGGGGTATCCCCCAGCTATAGTCCCCGTCTTCTCCCCTGGCAGGGGAAAGAAAAACAGCGAGGCGGGCCATTCGCCTTAGGGGGAGTGAGATCGGGGGAGTCCAGAGGGGAACCCCCTCTGGTGGGGGCCTGGGGGTATCCCCCAGCTAGCGTTCCCCTTCTTCTCCCCTGTCAGGGGAAAGAGAAACAGCGCGACAGGAGGGAAAAGGAACGAAGACATGTATCAACCGACGCTAGAACAGGTCGAAAAACTATCGAAAACAGCCAACCTGGTACCGGTGTGCCGCGAGATCAGCGCCGACCTCGAGACCCCGGTGTCGGCCTACCTCAAGGTCGCCAGGCCGCCGTACTCGTTTCTCCTGGAGAGCGTTGAGGGCGGAAAGCGCATGGCCCGCTACAGCTTCATCGGCACCGAGCCATATGACGTCATCAAGACCGGACCCGGCCAGCCGCTCGGCTCGGTCGACCCGCTGGTCCCGGTGCAAAAGGCGCTGGAGGGGATACGAATGGCCGGGGCGCCGGAGGACCAGCGCTTCAACGGCGGCGCGGTCGGGTACCTCTCATATGAGGCAGTCAACTACTTCGAGCACCTGCCCTCGCCTGACTCAGACACGCTGGGCCTCCCGGAATCGGTATTCATGATAACCGACACATTCCTCATCTTCGACCACCTGCATCACAAGATTCGCGTCGTGAGTCACGCCCGGATTAATGGCGACGTGGAGCGGGCATACGCAGACGCGGTGGCGCGGATAGACGCGACCGTCGCGCGGCTGGACTCCCCTCTCGAAATGCCAGGCGGAGGGGCTACGGGAGGAAACGGGACCCCGCCCGGCGTGGACCTCAACATGTCGCGGGAGCAATTCAAGGAGATGGTCGGCAGAGTCAAGGAGTACGTGCAGGCCGGGGACGTGATCCAGGCCGTGGTCTCGCAGCGTTTCCAGCGTCCGGTAACCGCCCACCCATTCCAGATCTACCGGGCGCTGCGCACTATCAACCCCTCTCCGTACATGTACTACCTGGAGCTGGACGACTTCCACATCGTGGGCGCCTCGCCGGAGATGCTGGTGCAGGTCGAGAACGGGGCCGTGGCCGTCCATCCCATCGCAGGCACCCTGCCGCGAGGCGCGGACCCCGAGGAGGACCTCGACCTGGAGCGACGGCTGCGAACGGACGAGAAGGAGCGGGCCGAGCACATCATGCTGGTTGACCTGGGCCGGAATGATGTCGGCCGGGTCAGCGAGCCGGGGTCGGTGGAGGTCACGCAGCTCATGGACGTGGAGCGCTACTCCCACGTGATGCACCTGGTGTCCCACGTGACGGGCAAGCTGCGCGAGGGCTTCACCAGCTTCGACGTGTTGAGGGCCTCTTTCCCAGCGGGAACGGTCTCGGGAGCCCCGAAGATTCGGGCCATGGAGATCATCGCGGAGATGGAGCCCGACAAGCGCGGGCTGTACGCCGGGGCCGTCGGCTACTTCGACTTCTCGGGCAACATGGACACCGCCATCGCCATTCGCACCCTCGTCATCAAGGACAGCGTCGCCTACGTCCAGGCGGGGGGAGGGATAGTGTTCGACAGCAAGCCCGACTCCGAGTACGAGGAGACGTTCCACAAGGCGTCCGCCGTCCTCCGCGCCATTGAGCAGGCGGAGTCGGGGTGACTCACCGCGGAGTACGCAGAGACAGAGATTGCGGGCCGCGCGTGGGGACCTGGAGCTACCCGGTCCAGTTTGTATGAGGCCCCCCGCAGCTGGCTCGGAGCCCCAACGGGGAGTCCAGAGGGGCTTCCCCTCTGATAGGGGGTTTGGGGGATCCCCCCAAAACTCCCATAGCGCGGGTGTGCGGTCTATCGTCGGCCTGGCCCGCGTTGCCAAGGGGAGTCCAGAGGGGTTTCCCTCTGGCAGGGGGGTTGGGGGAATCCCCCAAAACTCCATAGCGCGGCGGGCGGGAAACAAAGGAGCGTACAATTGATCCTGCTAATAGACAACTACGACAGCTTCACCTACAACCTCTACCAGTACCTCTGCGAGCTGGGCGCGGAGGTGAACGTGGTCCGCAACGACCGGACCACGATCGAGGACATCTACGGCATGGCCCCGGAGAAAATCGTGATATCGCCTGGACCCTCCACGCCGGAAAAGGCAGGGATATCCAACGACGTAGTACGCCACTTCGGGAGCAAGACGCCGACGCTGGGCGTGTGCCTGGGCCACCAGTGCGTGGGCTACGCCTACGGCGGGACCGTGGGACCGGCGGGCGAGATCATGCACGGCAAGACATCGATGGTCCACCACGACGGCGAAGGCCTGTACCGGGGGCTGCCGAACCCCTTCGAGGCCATCCGATACCACTCGCTGGCCGTCTACCGCGACGACCTGCCGGAGGAGCTGGAGGTGACCGCCTGGACGGAGAACGGTATCATTATGGGAGTGCGGCACCGCACCTACCCGGTGGTGGGGGTCCAGTTCCACCCGGAGTCGATCATGACGAAGGTGGGCCACGACCTGCTGCGAAACTTCCTGGATATGTAGGAGGGGTACGCGATGGACAGCGACGAGAGAGAGCGCCTGCGCCTGCGGTATCGTCCCGCGCACGTCAAGGTGCTGTTCGTGGGAGAGTCCCCGCCCAGGAGCGGCGCTTTCTTCTACCGGGGCGATTCGGACCTGTATGAGGCGACGAAGGCAGTATTCGAGGTGGTCTGCCGTCAGAGCTGGGCCGGTGACGACCCGGATCCCTTTCTGCGTTGCCTCAGAGGGGCTGGATGTTACCTGGACGACCTGTCCCACGAGCCGATCAGCCATCTGCGCCTGAAGGACACGTCGAAAAGAGAGATGCGACTGGAAAGGCGGAGGGGGTCTGTCTCCGGGCCTCGCCGAGCGTATCAAGCGGGCCGCCCCGCTGGCGATCGTCGTCGTGGGAAAGGGCATCGAGTCGGACGTCCGGAGCGCCCTGGACCTCGCCGGATCTCCCCTCGTGCCGGAGCTCTGCAGCGTGACCTTTCCAGGCCGGTGGCCCCAGCATCAGCGAGCCTTTGCTCAAGAGGCGGCCGCGGCGCTCGAAGAGCTTCAGGCCCTGGGGGGCCTGCTTTGCTGAGGAGAATATCCTGACCATGAAACCTGACCAGCTTGCGGAGATTACCGGCCCACCGATCCTGGGCGTCCTGACGACAGTGAACGCTGACGGATCGCCTCAGGCCACGCCTATCTGGTACTACTACGATGGCGAGCACTTTAACGTCACGTGCTACAGCCACAGGGTCAAGGCGCGCAACATCAGACGGGACCCACGGGTCACGCTGGTCGTCGTGGACACGGCCAACTACGGCGACCCGCTGACCGTGAGCGGGACCGCCGTCCTGGTCGAGGAGGGCGCGGCAGAGGCGACGGAGCGCGTCGCCATCAGGTACGAAGGCGCTTCGGCGGGCCGGGCGAGCGCCGCACGTCTCAACGCGCGCGGGCAACGCGTCATTATCAAAATAACGCCGAGGAGGGTCCGCCACGGGCTGTGACCGGGCGACCCCGGGGAGGACCGCCCCCGGCTGACGGCGGCGCCCCGTGCCCGGCTGTGGGCGCCAAGGCTGAGCTGAGGAGGAAACGATGATTCGAGAAGCGATCAATGCGATGGTCGATGGCCGCTCTCTTACGACGGAGGAAGCCGCCCAATCGATGTCCGACATCATGGACGGCGATGCGACCCCAGCGCAAATCGGCGCCTTCGTCACCGCTCTGCGACTGAAGGGAGAGACGCTCGATGAGATCGTCGGCATGGCCCGGGCGATGCGCGAAAGGTCTTTGCGTGTCGATGTCGATGGGCAGGTCGTCGACACGTGCGGGACCGGTGGCGACTCGTCCGGGACGTTCAACATCTCCACCACCGTGGGGTTCGTCGTGGCCGGCGCTGGAGTAACGGTCGCCAAGCACGGCAACCGGGCGGCGTCGGGAGCGACCGGAAGCGCAGACGTGCTGGAGGAGCTCGGGATCAAGATCGATCTTGGCCCCGACGGCGTGCGGCGATGCCTCGAAGAGGTCGGCTTCGGCTTCATGTTCGCCCAGACTTTCCACCCGGCAATGAGGTTCGCCGCCGGTCCAAGGCGCGAGATCGGAATCCGGACTATCTTCAACACCCTCGGACCCCTGATGAACCCCGCGGGAGCGACGGCCCAGGTCTTCGGCGTGGCGGACCCCGGGCTGGCCGACGTCGTGGCTCAATTCCTGCGCACGCGGCGCACCACCCACGCGCTCATCGTCCATGGCCGGGACGGCCTCGACGAGATAAGCCTCGGCGACACGACCGACGTCTGGGAGCTTAAGGACGGCAAGGTGTCTGCCTATTCCGTGGCTCCTGTGGACTTCGGCCTGGGCCGGATCGACAATGACGACCTTAAGGTCGCGAGCGTGGCCGGCAGCGCCGACAAAGTGCGCGGGGTCCTCGACGGCGAATCGGGACCGGCGCGCGACGTTGTGCTCGCAAACGCCGCCGGGGCGCTGCTGGCCGCCGACAAAGTGGCGACCTTGAAAGACGGCGTCGCCATCGCCGCGAGTTCCATAGACACCGGGCAGGCCCGCGCCAGGCTCGATGCGCTGGCGAAGCTCAGCCAGAGCCTAACATAGGAGAACCGGGTCGTGGTAGCCATTTCATCTAACGGAATGAAACTGTGTCCCAAGAACTAGAATCGATAGTCTTCGACTTCGACTACACACTGGCCGATTCGTCGGTCCCGGTGATCGACTGCGTCAACTATGCCCTGGCAAAGCTCGGACTGCCGGCCGCGGCGCCGGAGGCGGTCCGCCGGACCATCGGCCTGGCCCTGCCCGAGACGCTCCGTATGCTGGCAGGCGAGCACAACCTGGACAGGGCCGCGGAGTTCTACGACCTTTTCGTCGAGCGGGCAGACGAGGTGATGCTCGACGGGACCGTCCTGCTCGAATTCGTGCCGAAGACGGTCCGCGTGCTCAGGCATCACGCCAGGCTGGGCATCGTTTCGTCGAAATGGCGGTCCAGGATCGAGACGATTCTCCAGAGGGAGCGGCTGCTCGACCCGTTCGGCGCCATCGTCGGCGGGGAGGATGTCCCCATGCTGAAACCGGACCCCACCGGCCTGCGGATGGCCCTGAACAAGCTGGACGCCCCGCCGGAGCGCTCCCTGTATGTGGGAGATTCCGTGACCGACGCCGAGACGGCCCGGCGGGCTGGAGTGCCGTTCGTCGCCGTTCTCTCGGGGGTTACGACGAGGAGTGAGCTCGCGGCGTACCCGGCTGTGGCGATTCTTGACGACATAACAGGGCTGCAGGATTTCGTCAACGGCACAGGGGCAAAGACATGACGGCGCGGAAAACGCCCGACATCCTGAAGAGAATCGTCGAGGTCAAACGCCGCGAGGTGGAGCGTCTGAAGCTGGAGGTACCCATCCCCGAGCTGGAGAGGCGCATCGCGTCGCAGGGCCGGCCCCTGAACATGGCCGGCGCACTGATGGGGGACTCGGTCCGCGTCATAGCCGAGATCAAGAAGGCGTCGCCCACACGTGGGTTGCTCAGGGCGGACTTCGACCCCTCCGAGCTCGCCACCGCGTACGCCGAAAACGGGGCGGCGGCGGTCTCGGTGCTCACCAACGCAGACCACTTTCAAGGGAGCATCGAGCACCTGGCCGCGGCGCATCGAGTGCTGGGGCCGCGGGGCATCCCGGTCCTTCGCAAGGAGTTCATCTTCGACGACTACCAGGTCCCCGAGGCGCGCGCTCACGGGGCCGACGCCATATTGCTGATCGTCGGGATGCTGTCACCCGTTCGCCTGGCGGAGCTCATGGAGCTGGCGCGGCGATTCTGGCTCCAGTGCCTGGTCGAGGTCCACGACGAGGAAGAGCTCGGGGCCGCCCTGGACGCGGGAGCGGAGATAGTGGGAATCAACAACCGCGACCTGCGCACGTTCGAGACCGATCTTGCGGTTACAGAGAGGCTGGCGGGCCTGATACCTTCCGGAAAGATCATAGTGAGCGAGAGCGGCATCCACGGTCGAGAGGACATCCGCCGCGTGGGCGAAGCGGGGGCGCATGCGGTCCTTATCGGTGAGGCCCTGGTCACAGCCACCGACCCGGGCGCGAAGCTGAGGGAGCTGCTGTGACCAGGTTCAAGATATGCGGCCTTCGCGACCCTGCCAACGCCCTGGTGGCGGCAAGGGCCGGCGCCGACTTCCTGGGCCTCAATTTCGTCCCGGGCGTGCGCAGGCAGATCACACCCGAGCAGGCCAGGGACATCATCGACCGGGTCCGTCAGGAGCCCGCGGGTCCCACGCCTCGGTTCGTCGGCCTGTTCGCCGACCAGCCGTTGGAAGATGTGAACGAAATAGTCCGCTACTGCGGGCTGGACATGGCCCAGCTATGCGGCGATGAGACGCCCCGCTACTGGCGGAAGCTCGCCGTGCCGGTCATTAAGCAGATCAAGATACGGGACGACGCGGGTACCGGGCGCGCCGTCGCCGAGGCCGCCGAGCAGATCGAATTGGTCATCGCCGACGGGCAGACGGCCCTGCTCGACAAGTACCTGGAGGGAGCGCTGGGCGGCACGGGACGCAGCTTCGACCGGCGGACCGCCCGGGAGCTCGCCGGACGGTTCGACGTCGTCCTGGCCGGAGGCCTCACGCCGGAGAACGTGGGCGATGCCATCGCCGAGGTACGGCCCTGGGGCGTGGATGTCTCCAGCGGCGTCGAGACCGATGGGGTCAAGGACCCGGCAAAAATCGTGTCATTCGCGAGGGGGGTCGGACTTGCGGGCGGAGGGACGGACGAACCGGCGTGACCCAGGCACTCATCCAATTGGGAAAGGGTGCAAGGGGGCACGCATGGCGAGACCCGTCCGCATGAAAACCCACGAGGTGATGATCGACGCGCCGCGAGAGCTAGTCTACCAGCTCATGTCCTCGTTCGGCAGGGGCCGGTTGAATGGCGCCGGCGCAGAGTCCTCCAGGGTGCTCAGCCGCTCCGGCAACGATCTCGTTGTCGAGTTCAAGACGCGGGCCGGGCGATTTACGGTCACCACGACGGAGCAGATCACCCTCGATCCCCCCGAGCGGATCACGTTCCAGCACATCAGGGGTCCGTTCCACTCCGCGCGGGAGGAGTTCGCGCTCAGCGAGACCGATGGCGGCATGCGCCTCATGCACACCGGCGAGTTCGTCTGGTCCCGCCTGCCGGTAATCGGCCGGCTCGTCGGGAGGTTCATCCTGAAGCGGCCCTTCGAACGCATCCTGGAGAGGCACATGGACCAGCTCAAGGCCGCCGGCGAGGCGCGGGCCAGCCGCAGCCACGTCTTCCGGCGAACGAAGGCGGCCACCCAGGGATAGGCGAAACAGGCCAGCCGCCGCTATCGTCGGTGCTCGGCCCCGCCGGTTCTGGCATAATTGCCCCAGTACATCCATGACGCACCGCGTCAACAGGGGGCCGCTACATGGACCGAGTCGTGGCATCGGGTGTCCTCATTCGCGGGGACCGCGTGCTTCTCGTGAAACGAGCGGCGTCGTTCCTGTATCGTACAGCGAGTACAAGGAGACACCCGCCAGGTCGCTGAACTCCGAGGGACTCCCGGTCCACTGCTACTTCGTCACGGATTGGACCGGTACACCCAGAAACCTGCAGAAGCATGAACACTCGGAAATAGCCTGGATACGCCTCGCCGAGGCCGAGAAGCTCGAACTGGCCAGTCCCAGGATGCTTTCGTTGCTTGAGGCTATTGACATCGTGGACTGAGTGCAACTACGGTTGGACTGAATTCCTTGGAACACTAGCCACCCAACCGTTAAGGAGCACCATGGCCACAATGAAGCGTCTGACAAAGCTGGAAGGCGTCGGCAACGTCCGGATGGAAGAGGCGGAGATACCGTCGCCGGGTCCAGGCGAGGTGCTGATCGAGGTCAACCGCAGCCTCATCAGCCGCGGGTCAGAGCTGTTCCGCCGCTACGTCATGCCCGAGGCGCTGCCGCCCCGGATGATGGGCTACTCAGACGCTGGTGAGGTCGTCGAGGTGGGAGCCGACGTGCGAGGGGTCGCACCCGGCGACATGTCCAACGTGGGCGGTCCCCACGCCCAGTACGCCGTCGGTGAACACGGCGTCATCCCCGACGGCATGGACTACGAGTCCGCAACGTTCATCGGCCTGTGCACCAGCGCGACCATGTGGATGCGCACCACCCCCATCGAGCCGGGGGACGACGTGGTCGTCCTGGGCCAGGGAATCATCGGCAACCTGTACATGCAGGCGGTCCGCGAGCGCAAACCCGGGCGCGTCATCACCGTGGACGCCACGGAGCTGAGATGCGATATCTCCCGCCGGTGCGGTGCAGACGTCGTCATCAACGTCTCGGAGACGGACTCGGTCGAGGCGGTCATGGAGCTGACGGGCGGACGCGGCGCCGACGTGGTGGTGGAGTGCGTCGGCGGCAACGCGGGCGTCAAGTCCTTCGAGCAGGCGCAGCGCATGATGAAGAACGACGGCGTGCTGCACCTCATCGCCAAGTACCAGGGAGCCAAAAAACCCGGCGACGGGCTGCTGCCCCTCGACTCCGGAATCTTCATGAACAAGCTGCTGGTCGCGGGGATCAGGTTGTCCGAGCCGCGCACCAAGTCCCGCGCGGACGCCGCCCAGATGCTAGTCGATGGCCGCATCGACGTCGGCCCGATGATCACACACCGCCTGCCCTGGCAGCAGACGCCCGAGGCGTATCACATGCTCTTCGAGAAGCCCGACGAGGCCCTCGCCGTCATCCTGGAGTGGGACGCGTAGAGCCCCCTACCCCCTAGCCAGCAGTATCCGTAGCACCTCCGGTGCGGCCTGGATGGCGCGTTGGCGAAGGGCGTCGGTGGTCAGGCTGCCCAGCGGATGGGGCACCACCACGTACGGGTAGTCTGGGATGCCGCCCAGCTTCGACATCGCGTTGGCGCTGGAGACGAACGGCTCTGTGCAGATGACCGCCGCGGGCACGCCCTTTTTCTCGAGGGAGATGGCGTCGTGCACACTGCACGACGAGCACGACCCTCAATCACCCGAGGACGTGATCACAACGTCGCACCGCTCGACGAGATCGTCCAGGATATCGCCCGGGCAGGGCCGGGAGGCGTTGCCCTTGTTCCTCGCGATGACCTCGCCGAACTCGTAGCGGTCGGCCAGCACCTCGCGGACCATCTCCAACAGCTCCTCCGAGTTGGGCTTGCCGTTTGCGAGAAGCCCGATGGAGACCCCGTCCAGCGTATCCGGGCGTGCCGCGATTACCGCGTGTTGAGGAATCGGCTGCACCGTCGGGTCCAGCACTTGAAGCCCCGTCATCGTAGCCATTTATCCCACCTCCAATGCTCCGCGTTAGCCGCTCTTGATCTCTCTCGTCTTCGGCACCGAGTTGGCGCCGCTGCCCCATAGCGGGACCACGGCGCAGGCCCCGCCGGCGGCGCCGCCCGCGACGATCAGCGTGATACTGCTCGCGCTGTTGGCGACGCCGACAATTGCGTCGGGATCTTCGGAGCCGACCCCTGCCCCGGCCTCGGCCCACGCAGACGCCTTGCGCCGGCCGGCCTCGAAAAGGGCCTGCTTGGCCCGTTCCTTCGACCACCCGGCGGAGCGGATGTGTCCGAGACCCTCGGGGCTCAGGACAACGAGGATCTCGTCGTGGCCAGGACCGGAGGCGAACAGCGCGTCGCCGAAGGCGGCCAGGATCGGCTCAGGGCGGGTTGTGCCGGGTGGGCCGACCTGAATGGGCGAGAGGCCGGGGAACACGGTCACGGTGCTCTGATCGGCGGAGAACCCGCGCTCGACGTGCAGCGGCTCCCAGGCACTCACGTCCTCGGCCTCTGCAATGCACCAGGTGTACTTCCCCACGTGGCCCAGCGTCGCCTTATCCAGGTCCCCGGTCGCGCCGGTCGTATTGGACATGACGAGACTGATGGCCCGGCCGATGGTCGCGTTGGCGCGGTTCCCCGGACCGAAGACATCGACCCCTGACCTGATGGACAGCTCCTTGGCGATGGGTCCGTTCACGACGGTCAGCACAGCGGCTCCCATCGTGCTGACGGAGACCGCGTGGAGGTTGAACTCGGGCTCCGAGATGGCCTCCACGGCGGCAAGGACAACCGGAAGGTACTCCGGCAGGCAGCCAGCCATGACCGCGTTGATCGCCACCTTCTCCGCGGTGATGACCCGCCCTTTCGTGGGCTCGGCGCCGACTATCTGGGGGCCAAGCGGCCCGCGTGCTCCAGGAACAGGCTCACGCGCTCCGGCGTGGGCGGCACTATCGGGAGGCCGTCGGTCCAGCCACGGTCCAGGAACGCGTCGAAGACCTCGGCGGAATCGTCGAAACTCAGACTCTCGGATGTGAGCGGGTTAGCAGTCACAGTCATGCCATTCAACGATGCTGGAATAGGCCGATTATAGGTGCGAGGCCAAGGGCCGTCAACCTCGGAGGGGCTGGCGTCTCATGCGGGTGATATAGCCGCCTCCGAGCATGAGCAGCAGGCTCGCGTCACCCATGACGGCCAGCAGCCATCGCGTGGGCGCAAGGCCCCCAGTGGCGGGAGGTTGGGTATCCGACGGGCCTACCGTAAGCCTCCGCAAGCTGCCGGTCTACCCTGATCGAGTAGGTACCCGGCGGCCGCGCCACCGCGAAGGAGATCGTCGTGGTCTGGCCGGGCCCGACCGTCACCGACCTCGCCGCTTCGATGGACGCGTCTATCCAGAGGATTGCTGGGGTCACCGCGATTTGCGAACCCGCGTTGGTCACGTCCGCGCTGATGTCGACGGCCTCCCCGGTTCGTGGTTACGCCCCGATCCAAAGGTCTCCCACCTCGAACACCCGCCCCGACAGGTCTTGGGCGCCCGTTATCGCGAACGTCGAGAAGCCGGGCAGGGCCACCGCGAAGAACAGCCCCTCCTCATCCTCCCTGATCCGTTTCGATGGCGATGGCGTCCAGGTGCCCAATTCATCGTCGAAGCGGCTGAATTCGATGGACCACTTGTGGATCTGGTTCTCTTCGAGCCAGCTTTTATCGACGAAGGCTATCGCGGCGGCGGCGTGGGAGATTGCCACGGCGAAAAGCGCCGCGACCAGCGCAGCGGCCACGGCTGGCTTAATTCCTCGGTGCAATACTCGCGTCCATCTGGTAGTAAGGGAGACCCCTGCATCCTGGTCTACGAGAGAGCCATCCGGGTAGATTCGCAAGCGGGTATCCACACGCGGCCGGGAGTGAGAGGGCCGGGCACGGCGGTGGTTGTGTGCCATAGCTGAAATCTCCGGCGGCGGCTAAAGGGCAGGCATCGGGACGCCCAGCTCCTCGGCGATCCCGACGATCTCCGCCCAGGTGGGATCCGGTACGTCGATGCCCTCCGCCAGGCGGCGTCTGCGCGTCTCCTCTTCGATCTCGCCGGGCGCGTAGATGCTGTCGAAGCCGGGCAGCAGCTTGGCCGAGCGCACCCAGGCGACGAACTTCTCGACCTCGTCCTTGTAGGTGGCCAAGTCGGTGAACGACTCGATGTCGATGGCGATTATCATGATGCCGCCACCGCCTTGCTCGCCATCGGTACACCCGGCCTGGGTCAGCGGGCCGACGATCATCTCCATCATCATGCCCATACCGTGGCCCTTGTGGCCGAACTGTAGGCCGCCCAGTGGCAGTATCGCCGCCTCGGAGTCGTGGTAGCGATCGCCGTCGGTGACGTACCGGCCCTCATCATCGATAAGCCAGCCCTCGGGTATGGGCTCGCCTCGCACTATCTTCTGCTCCACCTTGCCACCTGCGACGACGCTCAGCGTCATGTCCAGCATGAGCGGCGGGCCGTCGCGGCGCGGCACCGCGTAGGCGACCGGGGCGAGGCGCAGCTTTCTCTCCGCGCTCCCGAAAGGGCCCACCGCAAGACCGCCCGAGTTTGTCCAGATCATCCCTATCATTCCCTGACTGGCGATTCGCGGCGGGTAGTCGCCCAGCCTACCCATGTGGGTCACGTTGCGCACGCCCACGAACCCGATGCTGCTCTGCCTGGCCTTCTCGACGGCGATGCCCACGGCCTTGGTGAGCGTCACGATGCCGTCGGCCCCTTGACCGTCAAACACCTGCAAGATAGGAGACTCGCGCAGCACCTCCCGGTCCTCCCAGGTGACCTGGCGTTTCATCATCGC
Source organism: uncultured Dehalococcoidia bacterium (assembly GCA_964544865.1). Classification (GTDB taxonomy): domain Bacteria; phylum Chloroflexota; class Dehalococcoidia; order Lucifugimonadales; family CAJWER01; genus CAZJDV01. The sequence goes on from CAZJDV010000034.1 coordinate 20,817, forward strand.
CCGCGCATACCGGGCAACGTACCATACGCCGTGGGTGTCGTGGCCAACCAGGTTGCTCGTAACCAGGTGGTCGCTGACGATCCTGGCGTCCCCCTTGGGGATGCCCGTCGCCTTGAAAACGTCGTAGCTCAGCTTGCGCAGTACCTCGTGCTGGACAATCGGCATCTAGACAACTCCTCCGTTAGATGTTTGGAGCAGGTCGGTCTTCACAGAACGATCTTGACGATGGCCCCCGTCCCCGCGTCGCAATACAGGAAATCGCCGCCGTGGGTCAGGGGGATGGGGTGTGCGCCGCCGGGACGCCCACGCCAGTCTAGCCGGTGAACGCGCGCATGTCGAGGGCATCGCGGCGTGGGGACCGGTTATGGACTGGACCTATGGTGAAGCTGTGGTTCGACAGGCTCTCCACGAACGGAATACCACGCCGTTCGTCCTGAACCTGCCGAGGGACATGCCGCTACGGCGTCAACAGAAAGACCGCGGGACGTGTCACTCTGCCGGGGCGTCGTCCGGCTCACCTCCCTGGTTCAGCCGTGGTCGCCTCCGGGAGCTCTCCCCTGAGGGCGGCTGCCGCTATCTCCTTGACGTCCGCCGGAAAGTCCGCGCCGACGATCCACTGGAGATAGTCCGCTTCGCTCTCCGCCAAGGAGCTGAGCGACTTCCCACTGTGCTGGCCGAAGCTCACTATCGCCTGGCCATCGGCCCACTGGAACTTGCCCTCGGAGTCGATCCATCTGTCCTCGTCCGGATTGCAGAACGCATGAAGTTCCACGACATCATGTGAGAGCTCCGGGTACTCGCCGATCTGCGCGTCCAGGACATCGGCGGCCGCCCTGGCGTCATCGGCCGCGGAATGCGGACGCTCCATCACCTTGCCGCAGTACCTGGAGTAGGCCGCCGCGAGGTCGCGGGGAGCGTGCTTGTGGTAGATGACCATCGCATCGAGTACGCGCCTGCCCTGGCGCGAGAACTCCGCGCCGGCCCTCTTGAGCTCCGCCTCCAGCATGGGCAGGTCGAACCTCTGAACGCCGAATCCCGCGATATCGCAGCCTTCCAGGGTTTCGGCCAGGCCGCGAGCGAATTGGCGAAACAACGGTTCGTCGGCCACGTCCTCGTCCGTTATCCCGTGGACGCCGGTGGCCTCGGCCGAGATCGGAATCTGAGGGTTGAACCGCTTCGTCTTTTGCTCTTCGGTCCCGTCCGGCTGGACCTTCAGGACACTCAGCTCGACTATGCGGTCGGACGACACGCTGAGGCCGGTGCTCTCGATGTCGATGAAGGCGATGGGCCGCTCGATCCGCAGGTTCTTCATTCGAGACTCCATGATGGAAGGGCGCTCGCCCCTACGGAGCAACATGGTGGCCGGCGCATTAGCCCGGCGGCGATACGAGGATGCGGAACACATCCTTCGACGGCGCCAGCATCCGGGCGAATCCCTTGTCGATCACGTCCTCCAGCCCGATCTTGTCGGAGATGAGAGGGGTGGTGAGCACGTCGCCGCTGGATATCAGGCGCACGACCTCCTCCACATCGCGCCGCTGGTAGCCCAGCGAGCCGATGACCTCCTTCTCGGTGCTGACCAGGCTGTTGAAGTCGAACGCCGGCTTTGCAGTGTATATGGCCACCAACAGGACGCGGCCCCCCATGCGCGCCCATGCGACGGCCTGGGCGGGGGTGTGCTCGCCTCCGGCGGCGTCGATCACCAGATCGGGTCCGTCCGGGCCGGTCAGCTCGCGCAGGCTATCGTCCGCGCCGGCGTCCGAGATGTTAACGACGCCGTCCGCGCCCAGCTCTGTGGCGATGTCCAGGCTCATCTGCCGGCGGTCAACGGCGAAGACGCGCCCACCCATTGCCCTGGCCGCCTGCATCGCAAGCAACCCGACCGTGCCGCAACCGAGGACGACCGCCGTCTCCCCCAGCTGAAGGCGGCTGCGCCGCACCGCGTGAAGGGCCACCGACGCCGGTTCGACCAGCGCGGCCTGCTCGCTGCTGACATCGTCGGGGAGCTTGATGACCTCGGACGCGCGCCAAACCATGTACTCGGCGAGCCCGCCGTCGAGGGCGAACCCCGCGACGGCCATGTTCGGACACTGGGTCTCCTGGTGGCTAAGGCAACCCCTGCAACGCCCGCACGTCAGCACCGTGTTGCGCACCACGCGGTCCCCGGACCGAAGGCCGGACACCCCTTCGCCCGCCTCGACGACCGTGCCGGTGACCTCGTGCCCGGTGATCAACGGGATCTTTCTGCCGGTGATCGGGTTCGGGGTGTCGCCGAAGATAAATACCGGGCCGTACAGGTACTCCTCGATATCGGTGGCGCAGATCCCACAGAAGTCGATGTACAGCTTGACCTCGCCCGGTCCCGGCACGGGGTCCGGCACTTCCTCCAGGCGCAGGTCCTTGTTGCCGTGATATACGAGTGCCTTCATGGCGAACGCTCCGCGCGTAGCCCGGGTCGGTCTGAGTCCGCCCGCCCACCGGCGTTACTTGCCGGTGAACTTCACGCGCGGATCGACAACCGCAAGCAGGATGTCGGAGATCAACGTGCCGACGACGGTGAGCACACCCAGCATCAAGATAACGAAGCCCGCCAGATAGATGTCCTCGTCCCAGATCGCCGTTAGAAGGACCGGACCTATGGTCGGCAGACTCAGCACCACCGATACGATGACGCTGCCGCTCACAAGGGACGGCAGCAGGTATCCGACCGTGCTTATTAGCGGGTTGATGGCGACTCTCACCGGGTACTTCAAGATGATTTTCGCGTAATGCACGCCCTTGGCCCGTGCGGTCACTACGTATGGCTTAGCGAGCTCGTCGAGAAGGTTATTTCGCATGATGCGGATCAGCCCGGCTGTACCGGAAGTGCCCAGAACGATCGCGGGGATCCAAAGGTGACTTATGAAATCTCTGAGCTTTGCGAAGCTCCACGGCTGGTTGATAAAGTCGGCCGAAAACAGCCCGCCGACACTCTGGTCGAAGTACGCGAAGGCGACGTACATCAAGACCAAACCCAGTAAGAAATCGGGCACAGCAAGGCCCGTAAATCCCATGAACGTGAAGACGTAGTCGCCCACGGAGTGCTGCCTCACAGCCGAGTAGATACCGATCGGTATCGCGAAGGACCATGTGACCAGGATCGTGAAACCCGTCAGGGCCACGGTGGTCAACAGCCGTGCTCCGACAAGATCCTTGACCTTCTCTTGATCGCCGAGACCACTACCTTGGGACCCGAAGGCCCGGCCAAGATCGCCATATCGCACCATTCGCCACACCCAATTCGCGTAGCGGACATATATGGGCCTGTCCAGCCCGAGATACAGGCGCAGCTCTATGAGAAGCTCCTGCGCCGCCGCCTCCGATTCGCCCATCACGTGTACAGTCCGCTGGTAGCGTTTCGAGGCCAGATCTCCCTCCGGCAACTCGATGATGAAAAAGGCAAGCATCGAGATCATGACCACGGTGAATAGAGCCAGGATAATCCTTCGCGCCATATATGCAAGCATGATCTTGCTCCTTTTTCGCAGAACTCGGCCCGGCGCCCCCCGGCAATAAACCGGGCCAAGAGCCTACCGGCCGGAAAACCTGATCCGCGGGTCTACGACCGCCAGCAGAATGTCCGAGACCAGCGTGCCAACCACCGTAAGCACCCCTAGCA
>CAZJDV010000035.1:0-14614 GCA_964544865.1 uncultured Dehalococcoidia bacterium
CCCAGGAGATCGAGCAGGTCCAGCTAATGGTCAACGAGAGGATCAGGCAGAACGTTGGGGTGCACAAGAGCGAGGACACGTACTCCGAGGCGATAAGGCGGGGGGCGCTGGCCTTCTTCGGAGACAAGTACGACGAGAGAGTGCGGCTGATAGAGATCGCCAACGGGGCGACCTTCAGCTTCGAGGTTTGCGGCGGCACCCACGTCGCGCGCACCGGCGAGCTTGGCGCGGTGTACATCCTGGGCGAGTCCAGCATCGGCTCGGGCATGAGGAGAATCGAGGCCGTGAGCGGCAGGGGCGCCGAGCTCGTTGTGCGCGACCGCTTCAGCTCGCAGAGTGCTGTGGCCGCCCTTTTGCAGACCTCGCCGGTGGAGGTGGAGGACAGGGTGCGGGCGCTTTTGGACGAGATGGGCTCGCTGCGCCGGTCCAACGAAACGCTGGAGCGGCGGCTGTCGCTTCAGTCGGCGGAGGGCATGCTGGCGTCGGCGCAGGACGTCGACGGCGTGTCCGTTCTCGCCGAAAAGGTGGCTGTGTCCAGCGTGGACGCGCTTCGGGAGATGGGCGACTGGCTCAAGGACAAGCTGGGCAGTGGCGTGGTGGTGCTGGGCTCGTTGATAAACGAGCGTCCGCTGCTGATCGCCATGGTGACCTCCGACCTGGTGGAGAGCGGACTGGACGCCGTCGAGATCGCCAAAGGCGCCGCCAAGGCTATACAGGGTGGTGGCGGCGGCCGGCCCACGGTCGCCCAGGCAGGAGGGCGGCGCGCCGACGGGCTGGACGAGGCACTGCGGCTCGTGCCCGGCCTCGTGCACGAGAAGAGAGCGGGGGCGTGAGGGCGCTGGCCCTGGACGTGGGAGATAGGCGCATCGGTGTCGCCCTGAGCGACCCTACCGGTCTCATCGCCACGCCACTGACCACGATCATCCGGCGGAGCGAGGCCGAAGACATCGCGGCGGTCCTGGCGCTGGTCGCGGACAACGAGGCGGGGGAGATCGTCGTTGGCATGCCGCTCCTGCTGTCCGGCCGTGCCGGGCCTCAGGCCCAGCGGGTCTCACATCTGGCCAGGGTGCTGGCGCGCCGGGCTCCGGTGCCCGTCGAGACCATCGACGAGCGATACTCGACGGTGGAGGCGGAGAGAAGGCTGAGGGAGGCCGGCGGGCGTCCTACCCGCGACAGGGCGAAGGTGGATGCCGCCGCCGCCGCGGTGGTCCTGCAGGCCCATCTCGACGCCCGACGCGCGTCTTCGGGCTAGGGTCTTGCCGACCGCGAGTCTACGGTCTGCCGCGCAATGACAAGGGTTCAGTCGTCCGCGACGATTATTCCGTGTCGTTCGAATATCAAGTAATGGGCTTGGGCGGTGGACATGATCGCGCCTTTGAGACTCGCATTCCCAATCTGCGAGCTGGAGATGTTCGCCCCACGAAGGTCGGAGCCGTCGAGTCTGGTCTCCTTGTTCACGGTGGCCTCGTTGATGTGACACTCCTCGAATACGGCCCCCGTGAAGTCACACCCCGTTAGATCGGCCTCCGTGAAATTGACACGAACCAGCTTCTGGTTCGTGAAGTCCTTGAATCGGAGAGACGCCATGCTGAAGTCCACGCCGTCGACCTCGACGGCATCCAGCCTGGTCTGCGTGAAATCGACCCCCCTCAGTCGCGAACCGGTGAGGGCGGCCCCGAACAGGTTCGCCCCGTCGAAGTCGCTGAGCGACAGATCGCAGTTGACCAGGCGAGACCGATTGAGCTTCGCGCCGCGAAAGTTCGACGAGGTGCAGATGGAGTTCAGGAACTCCGCCTCGTGCAGGTCCGCCCTCTCGAAGCAGGCATTCTCGAGGTTCGAGCCGACTATCCGCAGGTTCTCACAGTTGAGTCCGAGGAAGTCCACCCTCTTGAGGGAGCAGTCCTCGAACTCCATCTCTTCGGCGTCGAGGTTCGCCAGTTCGGCGTCATCGAGCTTGCAGCCGCGGAACAGGGCACCATTGCGCAGCAGCTCGATGAGCTCGTCTGCGTCGGTGATGGTCAGTCGCTCGTGTATCACACGCCGAGGTCCCGCCTATTGAAGGTCACGACGGCGATGGCCAGAAGCACGGCCGTGAGAGCCACGAGAACTCCAGCGTGTCCGAGGTGCAGTCCGTTCGTTATGGGGTCCGCCGAGCTGTAGTAGTAAAATGGGGACAACCATCTGACGGGATCGAGCCCGTCGACGGCAGGCGCCAGCGCGTTTAGAAAGTAGCTCGCCGCGCCCACGCCGCCGGCGACCCCGATGCCCAAAGCCCTCCGGCCGATGGCGCTGCCCAGTGCCAGGGCGAATCCGCCAAATGCAATCCCCAGTAGCGCGGTCGCCAGGGTCGCCTCCGCCATTTTTACATAGGAAATGTCCATTGAGACGGTGGCCGCGCCGACTGCAAGCCCTAGCCAGGTGACCGCCGCCAGCGCCAGAACCGTGACGATCATCGCTCCAAATTTCTCGATGACCACCCGCCACCGATCTATCGGGTTGGACATGAGCGTGTCCAGCGTCCCCTTCTCCTCTTCACCCGCGATGGCGTCGCTGCCCTGGGCGATGGCGAACGCGAGGAAAATCAGCGGGAGCATCAAGAAGAAGATCTGGCTGTTCAGGAACCCCTCCGGCGAGGTCAGATCGGGGACGTCGCCGATGAAGGCCTTAATGAGGGGGTTGTCATCTACGAGCAGGTCGTTCAGCTCGGTCGCCTCGCTGAGACTTGGATAGAACAGCATGGTGACTACCGTCAGAATGATCAGCCCCAGGCCCCACCAAAGCAGCGACCTGCGCTGGTCCCTGACAGTCTTGGAGAATACGTTACGCAGCATTGTTTTCACCGTCGCCATAGTACGACAAGAAGACGTCCTCCAGGTGCGGTTCCTCGCTGACCAGCTTTACAACGTCGAATCCGGCCACGGCTTTGATCAAGGCGTCGGGGCTCCCCTGGACGGTGCAGCGCAGCACGCCGTCTTCCATCGTGACATCTTGGACGCCGGGCACGCCGGCGAAGGCATCGGCGGGCACCGGCTCGCCGAAGTGAAACTCCAGACGGTGCAGCGCCCGCTCCCTGAGCGTTCCAATGTCCTCTACGGTGACGAGCCTGCCTCTGCGAATTATCGCGACGCGGTCGCAGATCCGCTCGACCTCGGGCAGGATGTGCGACGATATGAATACCGTTCGACCTTCCGCCCGCACCTCCTCGACCATCCGGTGGAACTCCTGCTGCAGGAGGGGGTCCAGCCCGCTGGACGGCTCGTCCATGATTATCAGATCGGGCCTGTGCATGAACGCCAGCACCAGGCCCAGCTTCTGCCGGTTTCCTCGGGAGAGAGTACGCATCTGTCGGGATAGGTCGGACTCGAGCCGCTCGGCGATCTGGACCACGTAGCGCCAGTCCACACCGCCCCTGAGGCTGGCGGCATAGGTGAGCATCTCCCTGCCCGTGAGCCTGTCGTACAGGGTCATTTCCCCTGGAAGGTAGCCGACGCGCCGTCTGATCTCGCGGCTGCTCTCCTTGCTGTCCAACCCGAAGACCGACGCGCTGCCGCCGGTGGGCCGGATGAAGTCCAGGAGGATGCGTATCGTAGTGGTCTTGCCCGCGCCATTGGGCCCGAGGTAGCCGAAGACCTCGCCCTCCCGCACCTCTAGGCCGACATCGGAGATGGCCTCGACGCTGCCGTATGACTTGCTGAGGCCGTTGGTCTCGACTACCGTGGCCATCGTGTGCCCCCGCGCTTCTGAGCGCTTCGACTCGTTTCTTGTTGCGTCATGACGTCGCTGATATACTTGGTGCCACGTGGCAAGAGGTCCGTTCACCGGCGTCCCACCTGATCGTACGCCCGACGGCATCGCGGGTCAACGGCAGGGTGGCGGATTCCGGCTCGTGAGAATGGGCGATGGGGCATCGGCCATCGTGACCAGCCAGGCGAATCCCAAGTGAGCAAGCTGGTGCGCCAGGCCACGGCTGTGGAAGGGAACGGAATGACCAGGAAGATCGTGCTACTTGGCTATCCCGTATCTCACTCGATCTCCCCGGCGTTCCAGCAGGCGGCCCTGGACCACCGCTCGATCGGGGCCAGCTACAGCGCCAGGGAGGTGTCGCCGGGGCGGCTTGAAGAGGAGATCGGCAGGCTGCGTGACGAGGAGTACCTGGGCGCCAACTTGACGATCCCTCACAAGGAGCGTGTACGTTCTTTCCTTGACGGCGTCGATCCCTGGGCCGAGGCCCTCGGCGCCGTCAACACAATCGTCAAGGACGGCGGGAGGCTCGTCGGGCACAATACCGACGCCTACGGATTTCTGAGGAGCCTCAGAGAGCGAGCGGGCTTCGAGCCGAGGGGCACGTCGGTGCTGCTGCTGGGGGCCGGAGGCGCGGCGCGCGCCGCAGCCTTCGCCCTGTCGCGGGAGCGCGTAGCCTCGCTGACCATCGCCAACCGGACCCCCGGGCGCGCGGAGCTACTGGCCGGGGAGATGCGGGCGTCCATCCCGGCGGTCGATGCGATACCCCTGGAGCGGGCCGCTCTGGCGGAGGCGGCCTTTGGCGTCGATCTGGTTTTGAATTCGACCTCCATCGGCATGAGCCACGGTGGGGCGGAAGGGCACACTCCGCTAAACAGTGACCTAATACGCCCTGGCGTCTTGGTGTACGACATGGTCTACACTCCGTTGGAAACGCCCCTGGCCCAGGCGGCGCGGGCGGCGGGGGCAACGTTCGTGGGCGGACTCTGGATGCTGATATACCAGGGCGCGGCCTCTTTCGAACTCTGGACGGGCACTAAGGCCCCGGTGGAAGTCATGTACGAGGCAGGGGCGAGGGCGCTGGTGGGGAGAGGCTGACGCGAGAGCCCGCCAGGGTATGTAGATCCAGTTCGAGGCCATATGAAACGGCATTCCCGACTGGCCGAAGTGATTCTGAACCCTTCGACTTCGCTCGTGATAAACGCCGCGAAGAATCCGGGGTGGGGTGGGGACCTGGCGCGCCTGAAATAACGACGGCTGGGACATGCGCGGCCCGCGGCCATCCAGGGGAAGAGGCAGGACGGCCACTCTTCTCCGCGCAGCCGGCGCATGGCGGAGGCACGCGCACAGGTATGGATGAATGACCAAAGAGGGAAGACTCTCGCGCGCCAACATATTCATAACCGGGTTCTCCGGCGCCGGCAAGACCACGGTCGGCCGGAGGGTCGCGCGCATCCTGGACTGGCGGTTCGTCGATACCGATGAGGAGATAGTAGAGGTCTCGGGCAAGCCGATCGCGGTGCTGTTCGAGGAGGACGGAGAGGCCGTCTTCCGCCGGCTGGAGAGCGAGCGGCTGTCGGGGGTGTGCGAGGGCGATGGACAGATTGTCTCCACCGGCGGTGGGTTGCCGATGGACGAGGGCAACCGCCGGCTCATGGAGAGCAACGGCGTCATCGTCTGCCTGGAGGCGGCCCCTTCCACGATTCATCGCCGGCTGTTCGCCGGGCCAGGGGCCGAGACCAGGCCGATGCTTGACGCGCCCGACCCATTGCGACGCATAGCAGCGTTGAAGTCGAAACGGCAGCCCAGTTATGCCCTGGCCCACTGGACAGTGCATACGGACCACCTGACGCCTGGAGAGGCCGCCGCCGAGGTGGTACGGGCCTGGAGGGTGCTCACCCGGACCCCGGCCCCGGCGGCTGGACGGACACTCCTCTCCGAAAGAGCGGAACCGGTCGCACCCGGAGAGGGGCCCAAGTCCGCCGATTCCGATGGAGTGGACGAAGAGGATCTAGCCGCGACGGTCAGGACATCTTCGGGAGACTACCCGGTGTGGGTGGGGTGGGGGACGCTGGCCGGGCTGGGCGGAAGGGTCCTTCGGGTGCTGGACCCTCCGGCCGCCTACGTCGTCACCGACACCGGTGCGTACCGGCACGCCCGCAGCGCGGTGGCCTCGCTGGAGGCTGCGGGTGTGCCATCCCACGTCTTCGTCATCCCGCCGGGTGAGACGAGCAAGACTCTGGAGATGGCGCGCAGGCTGTACGAATGGATGGCGTATCACAAGGCAGAGCGGGGCCATCTGGTCCTGGCGGTTGGGGGCGGCGTCGTGGGCGACCTGGCCGGGTACGCCGCCGCCACGTTCCTTCGTGGGATCCCTTTCGGGCAGGTTCCGACGTCCCTGCTGGCCATGATGGACGCCGCCATCGGAGGCAAGACCGGAGTGGACCTCCGCCAGGGCAAGAACCTGGTTGGCGCGTTCCACCAGCCCAGCTTCGTCCTGGAGGACGTGCAGACGCTGGAGACGTTGCCGGCGAGGGAGCTGGCGTCCGGCTGGGCGGAGGCCATCAAGCACGGGCTTATCCTGGACGAGGGCCTGCTCCGCACCTTCGAGAGCGGCCGGGAGGCAATCGTCTCCCTGGACCGGAAGGCGAGCACGGACGTTATCCGCAGAAGCGTGGCCGTCAAGGCTGGCGTGGTGTCCCTGGACGAGAAAGAGACCCTCGGCGTCCGCGTGCTCCTCAACTATGGACATACCATCGGCCACGGGATCGAGGCAGCGACGGGATACGGCAGATATCTCCACGGCGAGGCGGTCAGCATCGGGATGATGGGCGCCGCCGCCATAGGGGGCAGCCTGGGCCTTTTGGGGGACTCGGAAATGGAGCGTCAGCGGGCGGTGCTGGAGGCGTACGGGCTTCCGGTCGCCCTCGATGACATCGACCTGGACGCGGTGTCGGAGGCTATGACTCTGGACAAGAAGACCACCGCCGGATCGATTCGCTGGGTGCTGCTCGACGGCATCGGCCGCGCGGTCACCCGGGGCGACGTGTCCCAGGCCGTTGTCGACGACGCCCTGCGGGGACTGATGGCCTGAACATGGGGAGGCTATAAGGCATATTGGACTGGCTGTGGCTACTGTTGCTGGGCCTTGGGACCGGGACGTTCGGCGTGCTGGTGGGCACCGGCGGCGGGGTCGTACTCGTGCCGATGCTGCTGCTTTTTTTCAACATCGAGCCGGCGGTCGTCGCCGGCTCGTCCCTGGCGCTGGTGGCGGTCAACAGCTTTTCCGGTTCTGTCGTTTACTTGAAGCGGCGGGTCGTGGACAGGCGCAGTGGATTGATGTTCGCCGCCGCCGCCCTGCCGGGCTCGGTCCTGGCGCCGTTCGCGGTCAAGGCGGTGGCTGGAGATACGTTTCGGGCGCTGTTCGCCGTCCTGCTGCTGGCCATCGCCTTCTACATGCTGTACCGCTCCATGTGGCCCTTGCGGCCTGGAGTCCCTCCCGCGCACCTGGTGACCACGGCCGTGCGGGGCCGGAGCATGACGGTGGGTGGGGAGACGTTCGAGTACGAGTTCAACGAGGCCCTCGCGGCGGGATTCAACTTCGTGCTCGGGTTCATCTCCGCCTTCTTCGGTACCGGCGGAGGCTTTCTGAGGACGCCGGTGCTGGTCGCCGCCTTCGGGTTTCCCATCCAGGTCGCCGTGGCCACGTCGATATTCGCCCTCTCCATCTACGCGACAGCGGGCGCGGGCGTCCACGCCCTGCTGGGCCACATCGAGTGGTATCCGACGTTCGTGTCGGCCGGCGCGGGCCTGTTGGTAGGGAGCCAGATCGGCGTCTGGCTTGCCCCCAAGGTAAGGAGCCAATGGACGGTTCAAATGTTGATAGCCCTGCTTCTGGTCATGGGCGTCCGGCTGCTGGTGCAGGCGGTGCGGGGATGAGGCACTCCCGCCCGTGGGAGACCGATAATCGGTGGGCGCGGGCCTAGTGGGGCTTTTCGCGCTGGAAAAGACGGATGGCGGCGCCCGCGCCGGCAGTCTGCGCATGCCCCACGGTAGTGTGCCGACGCCCGCGTTCATGCCCGTGGCGACCCAGGGTTCCGTGAAGGCCGTCGACCCCGAAGACCTCCGGTCCCTCGGCGCCGATATCGTCCTGTCCAATACGTATCACCTGTACCTCAGGCCCGGCGTCGACGTCATTCGTGAGATGGGCGGGATTCACGATTTCATGGGGTGGAACGGCCCCATCCTCACCGACAGCGGCGGCTACCAGGGCTTCAGTCTGGAGCACCTCAGGGAGATCACCGAAGACGGCATCAAATTCAAATCGCACCTCGACGGGAGCCTGCACGCGTTCACGCCGGAGGCGGTAATCGAATATCAGGACGGCATCGGGGCCGACGTGATCATGCCGCTGGACGTGTGCGTCTCGACCCAGAGCGACCGCGCCGCGGTGGAGCTGGCGGTGGAGCGCACGACGCGATGGGCCGGGCGCTCCCTGGCGTCCCACGGCCGTGGGGACCAGGCCCTGTTCGGGATCGTGCAGGGCGGGCTGTTTCCCGACCTGCGGGAGCGATCGGCCGGGCAGATCACGTCGCTGGGTTTTCCGGGATACGCCATAGGCGGGCTTAGCGTCGGAGAGACCAAGTCGGACATGTACGCGTTCACCGAGCTCGTCGCCCGGCGGCTGCCCGTGGACTCGCCACGGTATCTCATGGGGGTGGGGTCTCCCGAGGACCTGGTGGAGTGCGTCGCCCGGGGTATAGATATGTTCGACTGCGCGCTGCCCACGCGCATCGCCCGCAGCGCCTCGCTTTTCACTCGCGCGGGCAGGGTGAACATCGACACCGCCCCCTTCAAGTCCAGAGAAGGCCCTATCGAGGCGGGGTGTGACTGCTACACGTGCCGGAACTTTTCCTCGGCCTACGTCCACCACCTGTTTCGCGCGAGGGAGCTCCTGGCGTTCCGGCTGGCCACGATACACAATTTACGTTTCGTGACCAGGCTGATGGAGGAGATGCGGTCCGCCATCCAGAATGGGGTGTTCGAAGCGTATCGGGCCGAATTCACAGAGACCTTCGTCCCGCCCGACGAAAACACCAGGCGGGATCAGAAGCGGCGCTGGCTGGCGGCCAGGAAGAAGGCGATGGGTGATGGGTGATAGGCCCAGACGAATTGAAGCATTCGCATACGCCGATCGCCTTCCTCCAACACCCAAAACCCAACACCCTCTTATCCCCCTACCCAGGTCTCCGAAAACGCCAGGCAGCAAGTGCTACTTTCGTTTCCGTGGCTGTCCTTCGGAAATGGCGTGCCCTGGGCCACCTCGCCGTCGATGGTCACCTGGGCCCTTCGCGCCGGGACCAGGCAGCTATAGACGCCGTAGGACCGGTCCGGTACGCTACCCGGCTCCAGACTGACCATGAAGGGCTCGCCGAAGTCGTACCAGGTCAGATCGATGATGTCCTCGTCGGACTCTACTGTCTCTGTCCAGAACGACCTCGCGTCGCCCGATTTCTCGAACTCGGCGCCAATGACCGGGATCCCGGTGTCCCGGTAATCGGGGGTCATGGAGCCCTGAATACCCTCCTGGAGCCACCGAACAAGGGCGATGTTGTCTGAGTAGATCCTGGGCTCGCCGGCCATCAGGTCGGTCGCCAGGAAGAGCGCGTGGCCCGGGCCGGCGGGTGACAGCAGAACACGCCAATGGCTGGCGCGGGTTGTGGCGTCGCCGCCCTCATCAAACAATAGCTGAATGAACGAGTTCTCTCCGGTCAGTTGTACCTTGTTGGGGTCTGTCGGGCTGGGCATGCGGCACCTCTTCCACCGTGGAATTTACACTGAATGATACCAGCCCCCGTGGCCGATAGCCACGTATCGGCGCAAGGACTTCGGACTGCGGCCGATCCGTCGGCGGGGCCCCGGCCGAAGGTGGAGTCTAATGCGGGCGGACGTGCTAAAATATGTTCTCGGCGCAGCACTGGACCGATAGCGAAGTCGTAGTGGCAGGCGTGCTACGTGGAATCGGGGAATTACCGGGACCGGCGGACCCGAAAGGGGAACAGGCCGTGGCCCGCCTCTGGGGCAGGGTGCACGTTCTTGCCGAAGGGTTGGAGACCGAGGACGGCCGGTGCCTCCGGGTGGTGTATCCTGGGCGGCCCAGTGGACTGGCGGGCCCCGACTTTCGCGACACGGTACTCGAGACAGAAACCGGCGAGTTGATTACCGGCGACGTCGAGATCCACGTCGACGCGCTCGACTGGTATCGCCACGGCCACCACGCCGACCTGGGCTACAACGGGGTCGTCCTCCATCCGAAGAAGGCCGTCAGCTCCGCGCAGCAATCGAGGACGGCGACGCCGGTGGTTTCCCTCGCGCCCGTGGCGGGGATGCTGGAGGCGGTCTCGGATTCCCCGGTGGACGAGCCGCCCTGGACGGGAGTGCCTCGGGGGGAAGATCTAGGCGACGCGCTGGACCGCGCCGGAGACCGGAGGTTCCTGGCGAAGGCGATGGGATTCGCCCTGGAGCTGAGGAGCGGCGACCTCGACGAGCTGTTGTACCGGGCCGTCTAGGATGGACTGGGGTACGCATCTAACCGCAGGCCGTTCAGGCGGCTCACCGAGATTGTGTCCTTCTCGGCGCTGGGGGCGCTGAGGGACGAGCGACCCTCGACCAGGCTGCTGGCGATCAAGGCCATGCTCATGAGCGCGGCAGGCCTGCTCTCCCACGTCGATAGCGACGCCGAGCGCCGCGAGATGCGGGCGCTGCTCAGGCTTCTTCCCCGCTCGCGACGGCTGTCGGCGGGCGAATGGCGGCTGTTCCGGGTCAGGCCAGGTAATCATCCCGCGCGCCGCGCCGCTGGTCCAGGGGCTATCGGCCGGGCTGTACATCGGCGCGGGCCGGGCCCGTGATATCCCGGTCAACGCGGTGCTGCTCTTCATCCACGCCTGGGCGGGAGTGACGCGGCAGCAGAGTCTGCAACGTTCGTGCCTGGAGCTATTCCGAGGGTTTCCGTCTATTGCGGACAACGAGATCAGCCGCGAGATGAGGCGGGTCTTGTCGCTGGAGAACGGGGCCGTCGAGGCCCGCGGAGCGCGCCGCTATCAGGGTTTGATCCAGCTCTACAAGAGCATGACGCGACAGACCCGGGCCGGCGCCGTCCTGTCGCCACGGCCGATGGCCGCCTCTAGGCGCCCTCTGCACTAGCGCTGGCCGGCCTGGGCTAGCATCCTCTGGACCTCCACGGCCGCACGTGTGTCCCCGGCGTCCGTGTAAAGCTCCAGTGCTCTCACCAGATCGTCTATTGCCAGACGTGTATTGCCTGCGTCCAGATGCAGCACGGCGCGGTTCCGAATGGCGTCGGGAAATTTCGGTTTGAACTCTATCGCGCTGGTGAAGTCCTCCATGGCGAGCTCGAACTGATCCTCGTTGTAGTAGGCGAGGCCACGGAAGTGGTACGCCTTGGCGAAATCGGGCAATATCCGGAGCACCGTGTCGAAGGCGGCGATGGCGTCGTCGTACTGGGCAGCGTTGAGGAGCTGGACGGCCTGGGTATAGCGGAACAGCACGTCCGGAGGCCGGGGCGTCTGCGTCGGCGTCGCGATGGGCGCGGGCGTCGGCGTGGGTTCCGGCGTAGAAGTGGGCTCCGGCGTGGCGGTGGGCGGCGGGGCCGAGGTGGGTTCCGGGGTCGCCGTGGCCGTCGGCTCGGCGGTCGGCGTGGGCGTCAACTCCGGCTCCGGCGTCGAGCAGCCGGCCACTATGATCGCGGCCAGTGCTACGGCGGCCTTCAGCACCTTGAATCGCACTATCACTGGCTCTCCCGCGTCCTGCCTGGGACAAGGTTTTCGTGTATCGTTCTAGAATATCATAGAACCGCAAGGTCGACGGTCGTAACTTCGTTCGATAGAGGAGGCGCAGTGATAAGGAGTCTCGAAGGCAAGTGGCCGATGATCCATCCGACCGCGTTCGTCAGCGAGTTCGCCTACGTTGTCGGCGACGTGGAGGTAGGAGAGGAGTCAAGCATCTGGCCGGGGGCGGTCGTACGGGCCGACAACGGCA
This sequence comes from uncultured Dehalococcoidia bacterium, assembly GCA_964544865.1. Classification (GTDB taxonomy): domain Bacteria; phylum Chloroflexota; class Dehalococcoidia; order Lucifugimonadales; family CAJWER01; genus CAZJDV01. The sequence continues at coordinate 11,797 of CAZJDV010000035.1, forward strand.
AGATCACCATTGGCAGGTTCACCTGCATACAGGATAACTCCGTTGTGCACGGAGACGATGACGTCGTCATTGGCGACTGGGTCGCGATCGGCCACCGTGTGCTCTGCCACGCGCGAACCGTCGGTGACCGCGTGCTGATCGGCAGCGGGGCGACGGTGAACGACGGTGTGGAGATAGGCGAGGGCAGTCTGGTGGCGTCCGGCGCCACGCTGATCGAGAGAATGATAGTGCCGGCCCGATCCCTGGTCGTCGGCCTGCCGGGCCGGGTCCGTGGCCAGGTCGAAGAGCGCCACGTGGAGCTCATCCGCCGGGCCTCCGAGGACTATGTGGAGAAGGCGGGCAGGTACAAGCGGGATGGCGGCCTGGAGGCGCCGGGCCGGGAGTAGCGCCCGGGGGGTCTCCGTGGCGGTCTAAGGCCCCTTGCATCCGATGGGACGGCCCCGCCTACATCTCGTCGGGGGCGTCCATGATCATCAGGCTCAGGCACCGGGCGAGGACGACCCTCGCCGCCTCCACCAGTCTGAGCCGCGCCCTGGTGACGTCGATGTCTTCGGGCGCCGAGGAGACGACTCGGCACTGCTGGTAGAACAGGTGGAACGTGGTCGCCAGCTCCACGGCGTAGTGGGGCAGGTGGTGCGGCTCGAGCTCCCGGGCCATGAGCTCGATCAGTTCAGGCAGCAGGACCATCTTGCGAATGAGTGCCAGCTCGGCTTCGTGGCGAAGCAACGACAGGTCCCCCGTGGCGTAGTCGATGCCCCGCTCCCCGGCCAGCCGCAGGATGCTGGAGATGCGGGCGTGGGCGTACTGGATGTAGTAGACCGGGTTCTCCGACGACTCTTCCTTGGCAAGCTCCAGGTCGAACTCGATCTGGGCGTCGAGCGACCGGGAGAGGAAGAAGAAGCGGCACGGGTCCACGCCGACCTCGTCTATCAACTCCCGCACGGTAATCAGGTCGCCGGTGCGTTTGGAGACCTTGACCACGTCGCCGCCCCGTTTGAGAGTGACCATCTGGTTGACGAGCAGGTCCAGCCTGTCCGGGGAGACCCCCAGCGCCCCTGTCAGCGTTTTCATGAAACGGACATGCCCCTGGTGGTCCGCGCCCAGCAGGTCGATTACGCGGTCGAATCCGCGCTCGAAGAATTTGTTGTAGTGGTAAGCCACGTCCATCGCGAAATAGGTCGGGGCGCCGTTGCTCCTCAGGAAGACCTTGTCCTGGTCGTCGCCGAGGGAGGCCGACTGGAACCACCTGGCGCCGTCCTTGTCGGCTAGCAAACCCCGGTCTTCGAGTAGCCTGGTCGCGGCGTCGAACTGGCCTCCAGTGTACAGACTGGCCTCGCGGAACCACACATCGTAGGTAACCCTCAGGGTGACCATGTCGGCGCGTATGCCGTCGATGATCCGCTGGAGGCCGAGCTTTCCGAGCTCGCCGGCGGCCTGCTCGGTGTCCATTGCCAGGAATTTTTCGCCGACCTCCTCCTGCAGTTCCCTGGCCAGCTCTACCAGGTACTCGCCCGAGTAGCCGTCGGTAGGGAGATCGGCGTCCAGGCCGTGGGCCTGTTTGTAGCGCGCCAGAAGCGACAAGTTGAACTTCGCCATCTGGGCGCCGGTATCGTTGAAGTAGTACTCCCGCACGACGGCGTAGCCGGCGGCTTCGAGCACGTTGGCCAGGGCGCTGCCCGCCACCGCGCCTCTGACGTGCCCCACGTGGACCGGCCCCGTCGGATTGACGCTCACGAACTCCACCTGGATTTTTTGGCCCGCGCCGATGCTCAAGTCGCCGAAGGTGTCTCCGGCCGTCTGAATGACCTCGACCTGCTCCGCGAGCCATCGTGGACTCAGCTCGAAATTGACAAACCCCGGCCGGGCGGCCCAGATCTTGCCCACCGGCTCCTCGACGGGTATCAGCGACGCCAGCTTTACCGCGATCTCAAACGGGTTCATCCCCATGAGCTTCGCCAACTTTAGCGGGGTGGTGGAGGCGAAGTCGCCGTTCTCGGGTTTTTGCGGGCGCTCCACGGACACTTCGCCAATCTCAGCGGCGGGCAAGGCCTCGTTGTCCTGCGCCCGTTGCAGCGCGTCGGCGGTGATCTGCGTGATGTGGTCTCTGATGGTCATTCACAGGTCCTTTGAATCGCCTGTAATCAAAAATAGCAGATGGGAAGCGCCGCCGCCAGTGGACGGGCGCGCGGCCAGGGTAGCCGCATGGTGAACGGAGTTGAGTCCTTCGACAGGCTCAGGACGAACGTATGTATTTCCCCGGCTCCCGCTGAACCTCTCGAACCAGGCACGTTATGGCCAGCCGGCGGGTCGCCATAGCTCATGGTGGAGACGAGCTTGCCCAACTGGTCGAACAGGCCCGCACGGTCCGGGTCCGAGTTGTTCCATACCGCGAGACTCCACTGAAAGCTGAATCCACTCGATTCCGGATGCACCTCGTTGGTATACACCCTGACGGTGTTACCCGGCTCCAGCGTGTGGGCAGGGAAGACGAAGCTGGGCCTCTCGTCGTCGGTGATGTCGGTCAGCCGTCATCCCTTCAGGTCTTGGGGTGCGCCGCCGAGGTTGACGATCTCCACGTACTCGTTTGGCTCCCGGGGTAATACGACGCCGTCGAAAAAGATGCACGCAATTCGGACATCAGGCTGTGCGGCGGGAGCGGCCTTGCTCGTCGGCGAGGGTACGGTGGCAGCGGTCGGCGACGAGGGTACCGGAACGGGCGCGGGGCTCGGCGAGGGAGGCGCGAGGGTCGGCGTGGTTGTTGGGGCGGTTGAATTGTCCGGCGTCACCGTTGGGGACGGTGGGACTGGCGTGGGACTGG
>CAZJDV010000035.1:14714-23972 GCA_964544865.1 uncultured Dehalococcoidia bacterium
GTGGGACTGGCGTGGGACTGGGTGAGGGCGTCGGCGTCACCGAAGGCGGCATCAGGTTCGGTGTGGGCGTGGGGGACGGCGCCGGGGTTGGCGTGCATGTCGGCAGTAGGGTTGGGACGGGCAAGAACCGCGTGAGGGTGTTGTTGGTCTCGTCGCTCTCCGCCACCAGCCTGGTTGCGTCAACGGACGCAGTTGTCTCACCCATGGTTGCGAAGCCGGAAAACCAGAACGAGACCTCTTGCCCTGCGCCGAGACCCGCTCCGTGCTGTTCACCTCCACGACGAAGGGTGAGGCGAGGCCGTTCCCGGCGTTGGCGATCTCGACTCGAAGGCCCAGCACGGTGGACGTGTAGCCGCACGAATTTCCTGTCTCAAGCTGGACTCCCATGCCCGCTATGAACAGGTCGGGTAGGTCGACGGGCGCAGCGGGAGATGGCGTCACGCTCGGAGGCGGCCGGGGAGATGGCGTCGGGGTTGGCGTGCCGGTCGGCGTCGCCGTTGGCGATGGAATCGGCGATGCGGTGTGTGCGGGCGCCGGCATCGGAGACGGCTCGACGGTGGGCGAGGGTGTGGCCGTGGCGGTGGGGGCGGGCGTGGACGTCGATGGCGCGATAATCTCTGGGGTCTGGGTGGCCGCTGGCTGGGCCGTCAGGAAAGTGGCCGTGGGAGATGGAGTCACCGTTTCCACCGCCGCGGGGGCCATGGCGGTTTCGGTCGCCGTGGGCGCCGCCGCTGCTACGGCAAGGTCTTCGTCGCTCGAGCCCGAGCAGCCTGAAATGGCCAGCGCGGCAAAGAGGGCGAGCGCCGATGCGGACGCCAGAGCGGGTCGGAGTATCGACCTCTCACGAAAGGAGCTGTGGCGCACCGGGACACCTTGGGGCAGGCCTCAAGGTGGGGCTACGGCACGACCTCGATGAGCCGGCCGTCCAGGCTATCTTCGGAAAGGATCTCGCCGATCGCCGCCACTGTCTCGACGCCCCGAGACCTGAGCTCCGCAACCAACCGGTCCAGCCTGTCTCGCGGCACGGAGATCAGCAGGCCCCCCGATGTCTGGGCGTCGCAGAGCAGCAGTTTCGCCCACTTTTCGATAGCCGGGTCCCATTTGACGCGCCTTTCGGCGGAGCTCAGGTTGCGACGCGTCCCCCCCGGGGCGACGCCCCGCGCGACTAGGTTCCCGGCCTCTTCGAGCAACGGGACCTGGCCGAGGCCGATCCTCGCGGTGTGGCCGCTGGATTTCAGCATACCTATTAGATGTCCGATGAGGCCGAAGCCGGTCACGTCCACGCAGGCGTTGACACGTGTCTCGACCATGGCGTCGGAGGCGGCGTGATTCAGCGTTCTCATCATCTCGATGGCTCCGGCCAGGACCTCCGGGCTCGCTTCGTCCCGCATGGCGGCGGTCGTGATGATGCCCGTGCCTATCGGTTTCGTCAGTACCAGCACGTCTCCGGGACGGGCGCCCGCGTTGGTGACCTGCATTCCGGGCCTTATGACGCCCGTCACGGCCATCCCGTACTTGGGTTCCTTGTCGTCCACGGTGTGGCCGCCGACTATGAGGACGCCGGCCTCGACCGCCTTGGATGCGCCGCCTTTCAGGATTTCGCCGAGGACCTCCTTGGGCAGATCGGCGGGGAACCCCACGATGTTGAGGGCCAGCAGGGGCCGGGCGCCCATCGCGTAGATATCGCTCAAGGCGTTGGCCACGGCGATCTCGCCGAACGCGTAGGGATCGTCCACGATTGGAGGAAAGAAATCGACCGTTTGCACCAGGGCTAGGTCGTCGGTGATCCGGTAGACGGCGGCGTCGTCCTCTGTGGAGACCCCCACCAGGAGGTCCGGGTGTGTCACTGCCGGTAGCTGGCGCAGAACCTGCGCCAGGTCGTCTGGACTATATTTGGCGGCTCAGCCGGCGCAACTGGAGAGCGACGTCAGCCGTACCTCGTCGGAGGAGCTTGTCATGCCATATCCTAGCCTGGATCGCCCGTCGCTTCGCCCGCGGGATGCGGCGGCGGCTGAGCATGGCAGGAGTATAGCATAGGCGTGGATTTGAACCGCCGATTTGAACTGGGTCGAGAGTCGAGCGTAGAATGATTGGCATGGCCGTCGAGCCCTAACTCGAATGACCGGAGACGCTAATGGATTACAGGTGTACAGTGGGAAACGTCGAGTTGGTATCGCTGACCGACGGGCACAGAGGGGCAGGCCCACGGGCATCTTCCCGTCCAGCACCGCCGACACCTGGCGCAACGAATACCCCGAGATGCTGGATTCGGACGGGCCATCCATCCCAGGTACGGTTTCGCCGCCGTGCGCTCGGAGGGGAAACTGATCATGGTGGACACCGGGGCGGGACCGCCGGACGGCGCGTTGATGGACGACATGGCGAGCAAAGGCGTGGACCGCGAGGCCGTGGACCTGGTCGTCCTGACCCACCTTCATCCAGATCACGTCGGCTGGAACCTGACAGACGGCAGCCCGATCTTTCCCGGTGCGCGATACCTGGTGCCAAAAGACGATTGGGAACACTGGACCAGGCCGGACACCCTTCAAGGCTCGGCCCACATCCGGGAGCAGGTGATGCCGCTGGAGGGACTTGCGGTCATGGACCTGATCGAAGGTGAGTACGATGTCACCGCCGAGCTGACCACGCTACCCACGCCCGGCCACATCTCCATCACGATCACGTCGGCCGGCGAAAGCGGCTTCATCCTGGGTGATGCCGCTCACAGCCCGGCCCAGGCGCGCCACATGGGCTGGAACCCGAGCTTCGACTACGACCCCGTGCGGTCTTCAAAGACCCGTCACGCGATTTTCGATAGGCTCGAGTCCGACGGCTCGTTGATCTCCGCGGTACATTTTCCCGACGCGGGCTTTGGACGTCTGGCCCGCAGGAACGGCCGACGCTACTGGCAGACGGTCTAGGGAGAGCGAAAGAAGGGTACCGGTGACCGTATACTGGGGAGGGGGAGTGAAAGCTGCTGCCGGGTCTGCCGCGCGCGGTGCGGGCAGGGGAGGTCTGCCGTTGGGCCTGTGTCTGGCGCTGGTCTTTGGCTTCCTGGCGCCCCTGGTCGTGGCATGCGGTGGACGGGGCGAGTCGCCCCAGGACCAGGCGCGGGACGAGTTCCGGCAGGGGCAGGTCCTGCAGGAACAGGGCAATCTGCGGAGGGCGGGGGACGCCTACGGCAGGGCGATGTCCCTCGACCCCACGCTCGCCGAGGCCTATGTGGGCCGGGGCACCGTGTACCTGGTCTACAAGAACGTTCAGCCAGCGCTGGCGGACTTCGACAGGGCGATCGACCTGGACCCCGACCTGGCGACGGCGTACAACTACCGTGGGATGGCGTTCGTCGAGGGAGGCGACCTCCAGAGCGCGGTGCTCGATTTCACCAAGTCCATCCGCGTCGACCCAGGCCTTGCCGCGGCTTACCTGAACCGGGCCAGGGTGAACATGGAGGAGGGCGACCTCGACGGCGCCATCGCGGACATGTCATCCGCCATCGGCCTGGAGCCGCAGGTGGTCGAGCACTACATGGAGAGGGCGCAGCTCCGGTTTCTGGCCGAGGACACCGGCGGCGCCGCCGCCGACCTGGAAAAGGTCCTCTCGCTGACACAGGACGAGGACGTGGCGCTCACAGCGAAGCGTCTGCTTTCGCTGGTCAGGCAGCGCGAGGGCCGCTAGTGGCGGCCGGTGGCGCCGCCGGGGCTCTCGGGTTGACATGCGGGCCAGTGGACGGCTACAGTCTCAGGGTTTCGGCGGAAGGTACGTCTGTGACGATACGCCAGATTCAAGATCCCGAGTCCGCGCCTCCTTCGGAGGGCTTCGCGCGTCGCGACGTGGCCTGGCTCGTCCTGATGTCGCTGATGCTTTATACGCTCCTATTGCCCATATCCAGTTACGTCGCGGCGCTGTCCGTGGTCCAAGTGGAGTGGGGACTCAACAACACTCAGGCAGGCGCGATCTACTCGGCGCATCTCGCGGGGTACGTCCTTTCGGCCTTGCTGGTTGTGCCGGCGACGGACCGGTTCGGTCCGAAGTACATCCTACTGGGCTCCGCGGTGCTCTCGCTGGCGGCCCACACGCTCTTTCCTCTGCTGGCCAACGGCCTGGTTAGCTCGGTGGTCCTGAGGGGGATCGCCGGCATAGGGCTCGTGGGCGTCTACATGCCGGGGCTGCGGCTCATCGCGGAGCGCTTTTCCGGGGAGCGGCGCGGCACCGCGATGGGGCTGTTCGTCACCGCACAGTACCTGGCCAACAGCTCCTCGGTGGCGATTACAGGCGCCTTGATGTCGACCTTCGAGTGGAGGGACGCGTACTTGACGATGTCCCTGGCCGCCTTCGCCGGGCTGCCGATGGCCCTGCTGGTCCTGCGGATGCACCGGGGCGGCGGCGGCGGCAGGTCGACGGGCAGACTGAATCTGAGAGTCCTGCGGAATCCGCCCGTTCGCTATCTGATCCTGGCATACGGGCTTCATGCGCTGCAGCTATTCGCCGTCCGGGTCTGGCTGCCCGTGTTCCTGGTCGGCGTTCTGGTGGCGAGGGGGGTGGACAGCGCTCAGGCAGCGGTAACGGGCGCGACCGTGGGTGGACTGGCCCTGGTGATAGGGTCGGTGGGGCCGTTCATGGGCGGCATCATCTCGGATCGGTGGGGCAGGGCGACATCGGCCTCGGCCATTTTCGCGCTGAGCGGGTCGTGCGCCTTTCTGATAGGCTGGACCGCGTCGATGCCATTAGGCGCGATCATCGTCGTCAGCGGGGTATATGGCTGGGCCATCGCGGCGGACTCGGCCATCTACTCCACCGGCATCACCGAGGTGTCCAGTCCATCCGACCTGGGTTCCACGATGGCGATACAGGCGTCGCTGGGCCTTCTCGGGGGCGTCGCCGGGCCGATCTTGTTTGGGACTATACTGGACCTGTCTCCATACGCCCAAGAGTGGGGAGTCGCTTTTTCGGTCCTGGGCGTGATGGCGATAGTTGCCATCACGGGCTTGCAACGGATGCGCTCACTGCCCCGAAGCAGGCTGCTGGCGAAGGGTCGCGGCTAAGAGCCCGTCTAGCGGTCCCGTCCAGGGAGAAAAGAGCTGCGCGACAGGCTCTCAGTGTCCGTCTGCGAACTTGGTGGAAAATGGTGCGTGCCCCTATACTGCGCCGAGGAGAAACAGAAATGGCGACGGTGGTCGTGAAAAGCCTGGAGAACATGCAGCAGCTTGTGGTTACGCACAGTCACGCGTTCGTCGCCGACGAGCCGGCGGACGTGGGAGACGGCCTGGGCCCTGATCCGTACGAGCTGCTTCTGGCGTCGCTTGGGACCTGAACGGCCATGACGATCCTCCTGTATGTGCGGAGGAAAGGCTGGCCGCTGAGACGGGTGACCGTGGAGTGCAGCCATCGCCGGGTCCACGCAGAGGATGGCGAGGATTGCGAGACCAACGACCGGGCGTGTCTGGACGAGATCCGCAGGCACATCCTGCTGGAGGGCGACCTGCCCGAGGAGCAGAGGGTCCGCCTAGCGTACATCGCCACACGGTGTCCAATACACCGCACGCTGGAGAGAGTGCCCAGCATACTAGACGAGGTTGAGGTGGCGACGTAGACGGCGACCGACCACGCAACGGAGCGCAGATACATGACCCAGCGAGTGCCGATTCTGGTCTATCATCATGTATATCCGGACGACGACGTCGGACCGGAGGGGTCCCCGGCACGAAAGGCCACCGGGACCATTGGGGAAACGGAGTTCAGGCGTCACCTGGCGCACATCGCCGAGAGCGGATGGTCCGTGGTGTCTACGACGCAGGTGGTGGAGTGGCTGGCGGGCGGCGGCATGCTGCCGGAGCGCTCCGCTGTGCTGCACTTCGACAACGGCTGGCTCGACGCGCGGACCAGGGTCATGCCCATCCTGCGGGAGTTCGGCATGGCGGGCACCGCCTACGTCATCAGCGAGGGTGCCGATGCGGCCACGGCCGGCAGGCCCGCGGCCATCCTCACCTCCACCGAGGGCGCAGTGCAAAAGCCCTGCTTCACCTGGCGGCAGGCGGAGGAGCTCCTGAAGGCGGGATGGGAGATCGGCGCCCACACCGCCACGCACCCGAGGCTGGCGGAGGTCCTGGCAGGATCCGGCGGCGACGCGGTGGTCGCCGAGATCGAGCGGTCCCACGAGGCCTACGTCGAGAACCTCGGCTTCGTGCCGGCCCACTTCGCCTATCCAAGCGGCTCCCGCGACGAGCGGACGGACGCGCTGCTGGCGCCGTACTACCGCTCGCTCAGGCTATGGCATTTCAGCAGTCCGCCCGTGTGGTCGTTCACCGACGCCGGCACGTCTCCTCACTCGCTGGACTGCCAGAACATCGACAACACCGTCGGGTTCGACGATTTCGCGCGCATCTTCGTGGAGGCGCTCGACCAGGGTTAGTACGTCCAGCCTGAGGGGGTGCTACTCGGTATCTGCCGCCTCCCAGAACTGGCTACTCGAGGACGTGCGCCAGTTTTCAAGAATCTGCTCGTCGTGAGGAAACGGGAACGGGGATAGATCGTCGGGATGGAACAGGGCTGCCTCCGCGGCGTCGTGGCCCGCCTGGAGCCTGCCGCCCACAGCTTGGGCGGAGTAGGCCGCCAGCACGACCGGGCTCCCGGTGCTGGAGTACAGGCCAAGAAAGCCGGTGAGCCGGATTTCGATGCCGGTCTCCTCTTTCACCTCGCGCACCGCCGCATCCTCCATCGCCTCGCCCCTGTCGACGAAGCCCGATGGAAAGGCCCACCGGCCCAGGGCGGGCTCGACGCCTCGCTTCACGAGCACGAGCTTGCCTTCCATCTGGACCAGTATCACCGCGGCCAGCTTGGGGTCCAGATACGCTATGAACCCGCACGAGGGGCAGTGACGCCGCCGTTTGCCCTCGACGGCCTTGTCCGCCAGGGCGTGGCCGCAACGCTGGCAATAGTTGAGGTCCTGTTTCACATGACTTCGCTCAAAGAAAGAAGGGTACAGGGTATAGGGTACAGGGTTCGGGGTAGTGGCGGGAAGGACATGTGTTGACCGTGGGGTGCTGCGTCACTATAATCGGGTCGCGATTCGCGTACATAACGGGACAGGAGGAGCATATTGGCGGAGCTTCGACCGAACAGGGTGAAACACAAGCTGGCGAAGGGTGAGGTAGCCACCGTGGTGATGGGTGAGCTGCCACCGGACCAGGTGGAATTTTTCGGCCCCCTCGGGTTCGACGGCATCTGGATCGAGGGCGAGCACGGCCCCACCGACTTCGCCGCGATACGCGATATTACCCGCGCCGCTGATCTGTGGGGACTGACCTCCGTCGCCCGCGTCAGCCTGAATCTTCCGGGGGTCATCTACCGGACGCTGGACCAGGGGGCGCAGGCTATCGTGGTCCCCCACGTCAACACCGTGGACGAGGCGCGGGCTGTGGTCAACGCCGCCAAGTACCATCCCCTTGGGCTGCGGGGGGCGTACACGAGCCGGCAGGGGATCGGCGTGGACGACTACGCGCGCAAGGCCAACGACGAGACGATGGCCTTGATCCTGATCGAGGACATTGTCGCTATAGGCAACCTATCGGAGATCCTTCTGGTGGACGACATAGACGTGTTCTTCGTCGCGCCTGGTGACCTCGCCCAGACGATGGGCCACCTGGGCCGGCCGGACCATCCGGAGGTGCAGGAGGTGGTGGATGCGGCCATCGCGCAGATAATCGCCGCCGGGCGGGTGGCGGGCGCCCTCGTAAAAGACGCCACCGTGGAGAGCTACATTGAGAAGGGGGCGCGGTTCATCGCCACCTCCTACAGCCAGTGGCTTACCGCCGGCGCCGACGCCTATCTCGCAAGGGTGGCCGCGGCCACCGGGCAGTGACATGTCTTTGACCCAGGAGCTCCGCGCCCGGTACGATGGGCTGTGGGAGGGCATGGTTACGCACCCGTTCGTGATCGAGATGGGAGACGGGACCCTCCCGGAGGCGAAGTTCCGCGAGTACTTCCTGCAGGACTACGTCTTCGTCAACGACCTGGTGTCGGTGGTCGCCCTGGGGATGTCGAAGGCGCCCAGCCTCAAGGCCGCCGGCGTGCTCAACGATTTTCTGACGGGGATACTCAATCCGGAGAACGACCTGTTCGTGCGGGCGTTTCGGGAGTTAGGCGCGTCCGAAGAGGAGTACTCCTCGGCGGGCGCCTCACCAACCACGCAGGCGTTCGGCGACTTCCTGGTGCGGACCGCTCTGGAGGGGGATTTCGAGGACATCGCGACCCTGCTGTATGTCACGGAAGGCACATACCTGGACTGGGGCACGCGGCTCATCGAGGCGGGCAAGAAACCGGACAACCCCATTTATCGCGAGTGGATAGGGCTGCACGGTCCCAACGTCCTCGGCGGCCTGGTTGACTGGTTGCGCGGCCACCTGGACGGCGCGGAGCTGACCGGCCGGCGCTCCCGGATCGAGCGGCTGTTCCTCACGATCCTGAGGTACGAGTACATGTTCTGGGAGCAGGCGTACCGGGAGGGCTGGGGGTTAGGGGCTAGGGGCTGGCCGGGCGGGGAGGGTGCTGGGTGATTGGTTTTGGGTGATGGGGAAGAGCGGGATACCAAAGGTGAGCGGCGCGAGGCGAAGCGCAGGAAGCGGCGAAAGATGTGGGTCGTGGGCCGGAGCGTGAGGCGCCTCCAGGAAATCATCAGGCGTCGGGCGGAGAGGGCGCGGAAGAAATAGGGCGGGTGTCGTGCAACCGATGAGCCGATGGATTAGGTGGCACGCCCCGGTTCACTCCGAGGGGGACGGCGTATCCCTGTCTCGACGGAAGCGAAAGAGAACGTTGCGCTACTACTATCCAGAACACCTGGCGGGATACGAACGCATCAAGGCGGAAGGCAAGACTGCGTGGGGTGAAATCCATGGAGGGAAGGGTTTCGACGACTTCGATTCACGTGGTTTTCTTGAAGCTGTGCTCCCGCGCCTGACTTTCTCTGCACCCGTACCGTCAGCCCTGGAATACGGCTGCGGCACAGGCCCGGGCGCCTGCTTTCTCGCCGAACGCGGATTTCGTGTCGACGCATTCGACCTGGCGCCCACGGCGATAAAGATGGTCAGGGAGAACGCTTCTCAACGTGGGCTCAGCATCCACTTCGAGGTGGCCGACGCGTGTGACTTACCGGAAGGAGTGAAGCAGTTCGATCTGATAGTAGACAGCTACTGTCTCCAGTGCATCGTGTTCGACGACGAAAGGCAACAGGTTTTCGCGGCCGTTCAGTCCAGCCTGAAA
>CAZJDV010000036.1:0-23584 GCA_964544865.1 uncultured Dehalococcoidia bacterium
GCATTACAGCGATGGTACCCGTTGGCGGATATTCGAAGGATGGAGGAGAGTGTGAACCGACTTCGGCGATGGAACGGAGTTCTTAGCGGCTCGGGAAATGGCGCGGAGCGCTGGCCGGTTCCCCTGGACGTGGCGGAGTATGGCGACAACATCCTAGTCCGGGCCACGGTGCCCGGAGCGGACCCGAGCGACATTCAGGTTGAAATCGAGAACGGCGTGTTGACGATCAGCGCGGAGACCGGCGCCCAGAGCGAGGTCAAAGAGGAGAGCTATCTGCTCCGGGAGCGCAGGACGGGTTCATACCGCCGAGCGATCGTCTGCCCGACGCCGTGGACGCCGAAAAGGCCGAGTCCAGCTATAGGCACGGAGTGCTGACCGTCACGTTTCCCAAGCAAGAGGCGAAGAAGTCTAGGCGCATCGAGGTCCAGGTCGCGTAGGTAATGGACCTAGCTTCTTTCATTCGCCGCCAGGCCCTCTTGCCAGAGGCCGAGCCGCAAATAGATGCTGCCCGTACCCTTGCTCCACGTTTTCTCGAATCTCAGCGATCATCCCCATCCCTAGCCCCCAGCTCCTAGCCCCCAGCTCTTAGCCCCTAGCCCCAATCCCCCAAACCCTGTACCCTGTACGCCGTACCCCTTTCCAGAGGCTCCCATGAAGCTATACACCAGGCGTGGCGACGAAGGCGAGACCGGACTGTTCCTCGGTGGCCGCGTGTCCAAGGCTGACCTCAAAATTGAGGCGTGCGGCGCGGCCGATACCGCCGTGTCCGCGATGGGTCTGGCACGGGCGATTTGCGCTGACCCCAGGGTGAAGGAGATACTCCTGGCGGTCCAGCGGCAGATGTTCACCGTGGGGGCGGAGCTGGCGACCGGTCTCTCCAACATCGACAAGCTCGACGAGCTTGTGTCGAGGATCACGTCCGAGGCGGTGGCTGGCCTGGAGAAAACCATCGACGAGTTGAGAGCGGCGATAGACCTGCCCCGGGCGTTCATCGTACCAGGGGCCTCGGCCGGCTCGGGAGCGCTAGACCTCGCCAGGTCCTTGCTGCGGACCGCCGAGCGACGGGTCGTCGCGCTGAACGAGGATGAAAAACTGGCGAATCCCGAGCTGCTCCGTTTCTTGAACCGGCTCTCCGATCTTCTATTCGTGCTCGCCAGATACGAGGACCGGGCCATGCCCTTCGAGCTCGTGACCGGCGAGGGGTAGGAGCCGCCGGTCCGCTGGATGGCCGGCAGAGGCTTTCGCTCTCCTCCGATGTGCTACGATATCATTTGCAATGACTCGCAACTACGTGGCAATCGTCGACTACCAGGCCGGCAATCTTCGCAGCGTCGAGAAGGCGCTTGAGAGGTCCGGCGCAAGGGCCGTCATCACGAGCGATCCCGATGAGATATCCCGCGCGGCCGGGATGGTGTTTCCCGGGCAGGGGGCCAACGACTCGTCCATGCGCCACCTGAAGGCGCGGGGGCTAGTGGGGCCTATCAAAGACTTCATCGCCGGGGGCAGGCCCTTTCTAGGGGTGTGCCTGGGGCTGCAATTGCTGCTCGATGGGTCCGACGAGGGTGTCGAGCCCGGCCTGGGCATACTTTCGGGATGGTCCAGGCGGCTGCCCGCTGGTTTGAAAGTCCCTCACATGGGTTGGAACCAGGTCGAGTTTCGACGGAGCCACCCCGTGCTAGAGGGGGTCCCTTCGGGATCCCACTTTTACTTCGTTCATAGCTACTACGCCGACACTGAATCCACGTCGTTGACGGTGGGCGCCACGAGCTACGGAGTCGAGTTTTGCAGCGCGGTGGCCTGGGACAACGTGGTCGCCGTGCAGTTCCATCCGGAAAAGAGCGGGGCCGTCGGCTTGAGGATATACCGGAACTTCATTCAGCTCGTCGAGAGCGGCGAGTAGCGCAGATCGTGGAAGTCATCCCAGCCATCGACATCAAGGGCGGCAGGTGTGTGCGCCTATATCAGGGCGACTACGACCGGGAGACCGTGTATTCGGACGCGCCCGTGGGCGTAGCGATGTGCTGGGTCGGCGAGGGCGCCGCGCGCATCCACGTCGTGGACCTCGACGGGGCGAAGGCGGGCGCTCCGGTCAACGCGGGCGTCGTCGAGGAGATCGCCGCTAAAGCCGGAGTTCCGGTGCAGCTTGGCGGTGGGATAAGCGACTTGGCCGCCGCCAGAGCGGCGGTCGAGCGAGGTATAGATCGGGTGATACTAGGCACTGCCGCTGTGGAGGAGCCTGCCATCGTCGAGCAGCTTTGTGCGGAGCTGGGTGGTGAAGCGGTGGTCGTAAGCGTGGACGCGTGGGAAGGCCAGGTAATGCTGCAAGGCTGGACCAGGGCCAGCGGTGTCGCCGCCTCGGAGGTGCTTAAGCAGGTCGAATCGTTGGGCGTCCGCCGATTCGTGTACACGGACATCGTCCGGGATGCCACGCTGACCGAGCCAAACTTTCGCGCCATCGAGGACCTGATGCGCATGACTCGGCTGAAGATGATCGTGGCGGGCGGTGTGTCGTCGGTGGACCACCTGGTCAGGTTGAGCGAGACCGAAGTGGAGGCGGCCATCGTCGGCAAGGCGATCTATACCGGGGACGTCGATCTTCGCGAGGCGATCGAAGCCCTGGCTGAGATTCCAAGGAAGGACTCATAAATGGCGGCTAAGTCCAAATTTGATCCCAAGAGCATGCAGGCGCTGTTGTCCGCGGAAAGACGGCGGGCGATCGACACGCACTCACTGTTGTCCCGGCTGCCCATACGCCCACACCACGTCGTCGCGGATATCGGCTGCGGGCCCGGATATTTTGCAGTTCCCCTCGCCAAGTACCTCTACGACGGCAAGGTGTATGCCCTCGACGTCCAGCAAGAGATGCTGGACGCTACCCAAGGGAAACTTGAAGATGCCCGGCTGACCACCGTGGAGGTCATGCTGTCGAAGGAGAGGAAGCTGCCCCTCGACGACGAGAGCATGGACGGCGCACTGATGGCTTTCGTTCTCCAGGAGGCAAACGGTCCCGCCGCGCTCTTGAAGGAGGCGCGGCGATGCCTCAAGCCGGCGGGCTGGCTCACAGTCCTAGAGTGGCACAGGCGCGAAACGGAGCAGGGCCCTCCGGTCGGTCGCCGCATCGACCCGGAAGAGATGCGGGCCATGGGGGTGAAGCTCGGGCTCAAAGTGGGGGACACCCAGCAGCTCAACGACAGCCAGTATATGATGGTCATGAGGAAGTAAGGCGTGCTGACCAAGCGAATCATAGCGTGTCTGGACGTGAAAGCCGGCCGTGTTGTAAAGGGCGTCCGGTTCCGCGACCATCGAGACGCCGGTGACCCCGTGGAGATGGCTTCGTTTTATGACCGCGAGGGGGCCGACGAGCTCGTGTTTTACGACATCACCGCATCCTCGGAGGGCAGGGAGATCATGGTGGATGTGGTGGCCCGCGTGGCGGAGCAGGTCTTCATACCGCTGACCGTGGGCGGAGGGCTGCGGTCTGTCGAGGACATGCAGCAGATGCTCCAGGCCGGTGCCGACAAGGTGTCTATCAATACGGCCGCGGTGGAGGACCCGGACCTGATCCGCCGGGGAGCGGAGCGATTCGGATGCCAGTGCATCGTCCTGGGGCTGGATGCCATGCGCGTCCCGGAGGCCGATCCGCCACGGTGGGCGGTGATGATTCGCACCGGCCACGACGGCGGCGAGGCCACGGGGCTGGATGCCATAGAGTGGGCGAAGCGGACCGCGGAACTGGGAGCCGGGGAGATCGTGGTAAACAGCATCGACATGGACGGCACCCAGGAGGGATATGATCTCGAGCTCCTACAGGCCCTCTCGGAGAACGTGAGCATTCCCGTGGTGGCCAGCGGAGGCGCGGGCACACCCGGGCACATGTACGAGGCAGCCAGCCGCGGGAACGCGGACGCGGTCCTGGCCGCTAGCATCTTCCATTATGGCAAATACAGCATTCGAGAGGCCAAGGTCTACCTTCGAGAGAAGGGCTTGCCCGTCCGTCCGATCGTAGAATCTTAGAAGGGATCCACCGGCGCATTCGGTCCGCTGCCCCGGCCACGGAGAGCAGCGCCCTCGTATCGACCGACGTTTGAGCGCGGGTGGGCGAGATGCAACGATGATACAGCTTGACGACAAAGGTCTGGTGGCCGCCATCGTGCAGGACGCCGGCACGATGGAAGTGCTGATGCTGGGGTACATGAGCCCCGGCGCGCTCCAACGCACCCTTGCAGGCGGCGACGTGTGGTTCTACAGCCGCAGCCGCTCGGAGCTATGGCACAAGGGGGAGACGTCGGGGAACTACATGCACCTCAAGTCGGCGTCATATGACTGCGACGGCGACGTGGTGCTTTTGCACGTCGACCCCGACGGGCCGGCCTGCCACACGGGGAACCGTACCTGCTTCTTCACGCCCCTGGAGGAGATGCCAGAGTTCGCCCGCCCCGACAAGGGGCCTGGCATACTGGACGAGCTGTTTTCGGTGATAAAAGACCGCCAGCGGGAGTTGCCCGAGGGCAGCTACACGACGAAGCTCTTCAACGAAGGCGTGGACCGCATCGGCCAGAAGGTGATCGAGGAGGCGGGTGAGGCGGTGATCGCCGGCGTGAAGCTGGACAAGGATGGTCTGGCCCGGGAGTCCGCCGATCTACTCTACCACCTGATGGTGCTGCTCGCTGCCAACGGCGCCCGGCCGGAGGACGTCTACACCCACCTGCGTGAGCGGCGGGGGTAGCGGAGAGACGGGCGCCGTGCCCCGCTCAGCCCCTGATGCCGCCCACGCCACGGCTGGCCGCGAAGGCGGCCGCCTTCGCGCGGTTGTCCAGGTGCAGCTTGTCGAGGATGTTCCTCAGGTGGTACTTGACCGTGCTCTCGCTGATGATGAGCGAGGCCGCGATGTCCTTGTTGGTCTTGCCCTGGGCCACCAGCTCCAGCACCTCCATCTCACGGGCGCTGAGCTTCGACAGGGACTCCTCTTTTCCCTCGGGCTGATGGGCTCGCGTGAACTCCGCCAGCATCTTGGACGCCATGAGCGGCGAGATCGGGGCCTCGCCGCTGCGCACGCCCGAGATCAGGTCGAAGAAGACACCTCCGACTTCAGCTTCTTCAACAGATAGCCCTGTGCGCCGCTCTCGATGGCCTCGAAGAGGTCCGCCTCGTCGTCGGAGACCGTTAGCATGACGACCTTGACCACGGGGATCTCGGTCGTGATGAAGCGGGTAGCCTCCAGTCCGCTCATGTTCGGCATCCGTATGTCCATCAGTACCAGGTCCGGCCGCAGCTCGCGGGCCCGCCCACGGCCTCGAGTTCGTCGCTGGCTTGGCCCACCACCTCGTAGCCGTGGGCGCCGAGCAGGCTCGCAATCCCGTCCCGGAACAGGTCGTGGTCGTCGACGATGAGAACCCGTATCTTGTCGGTCAAGCGACCGCCCCCGAGAGCTCGACAGCTATCCTGGTCCCCTCGCCGGGCGACGTGTCGAGCTTGAATCGCGCGCCGATGGCGCCTGCACGTTCCTCCATCGACTGCAAGCCGAGGTGGGGCCACGGCCCTCTGGCGGTGCGGCCGGGTCACCGTCCTGCCGGGCCGGCATGGTCTCAACGTCAGTTCGGTGAGCGATGCTCTGTAGCGCCGCGCCGGCGCCGGGATAGCTCGCGAACAAGATGCCCGCGACCAACACGTGGGCAGCTATTCGTCCTCAGAGCCCTCAAATGCGGTGGTGGTGCTTTGTCCAGGACCTGGAAACTCAGCCTTGGCTCTATTGTATCACCGCTGGACCGGCTCGTCTCAGGTGGTCTCGGCCTCTGAGGAAGAGGTGGTGGACGGCGTCCTGGGTATGACATGGTCCAGGGCGGGCGCGACCTTCGGGCAGGCTGTGCCCATCAGGCCTGACTCGGGCTGGAGCCGACCGGCGACTCATCGGCGGCGAGGGCCTGCTCCATGGCGGCGATGGCGACCTCTATCTGGTCGTCGTCGGGCTCCCGGGTCGTGAGGGACTGAAGAGCGAGGCTGGGAGCGGCCAGAAACCTTACCGGTGCGTTGTCGGTATGGAAGCCGCTGTAGCGTACGGCCTCGTAGCTGATCGCGGCGACCAGAGGGACCAGCACGACTCGAGATGTGAGGAGCCACCACAGGGGCTCGCGGCCCACGAGCGTGAACACCGCGATGGCGACGACCATGACTGTCAGCAGGAAAGCCGTGCCGCAGCGGGGATGGGCCGTCGAGTACTTGCGGACCGACTCTATCTCCAGGGTGTCCTGGTGCTCCTGCGCATGCACCGTCATGTGCTCCGCCCCGTGGTACATGAACACCCGCCTGATCTGCTCCATCTTCCCGATGAGGTAGATGTACGCCAGGAATATCGCCAGCCGGAACAGGCCTTCCGCCAGGTTGCTGAGCAGGTCTGACCCGAGCGGGCGCTCCACGGCTTTGCTGGCCAGCACCGGGATCAGGAAAAAGAGCCCGACGGCGAACGTGAGCGATATGGCGAATGTCACCGCCATCGCCCCTTTGCCGATCTCGTCCCCTTCGGCCTCCACGCCGACGTTCGCCGAGTACGTCAGGGCGCGCATTCCGAGCATCAGTGTCTCGATGAGAACGATGACGCCCCGCAGCACGGGGAGCCTCCGGAGGCGCCCCGTGTACAGCGAACTCAGTGGGTCGCACTTGAGGGCCAGGGTGCCGTCGGGCCGGCGCACCGCTATGCTGGCGAAGCGCTGGCCGCGAATCATCACGCCTTCGATAACGGCCTGCCCCCCGTAGGTCGGCCTGCTCCCGGAAGCCATTTATTGCCACCTCAAAAATAAACAGTGGGGGCGAGCCGACTCACCCCCACTGTTAGCCGCATTTACTTTTCGGTCTTAGTCGAGCTTGAAACGGCGTCTGAGCCTATCTACCCTGCCCTCTGTGTCCACGATGCGCTGTTCACCGGTGTAGAACGGGTGGCACTGGTTGCATATCTCGACCCTAAGCTCCGGTTTTGTCGAGCCTGTGATGTATGTCGCACCACAGGAGCAGGTGACCACTGCCTCAGGGTAGTACTGCGGATGTATCTTTGTTTTCATGCGCCTCTCACCTCACCTCCACCACGGGATATACGCTTGCACGTCTCTTGTCTCGACGCACGTGCTCGAATTTGACGGTGCCGTCGACCAGGGCGAACAAGGTGTGGTCCCTGCCCAGGCCGACGTTGTTGCCGGGCTGGATTCGAGATCCTCGCTGTCGCACGATTATCGACCCGGCCGACACGAATTCGGAATCGTATCGCTTGACGCCGAGCCTCTGTCCCTTGCTGTCCCGCCCGTTTCTTGTGCTGCCGCCGCCCTTTTTGTGGGCCATACAACTTCCCCGTTCAGTAGCTTGCTATGATGAGATGCCGGTTATCTTGAGATCGGTGTATCCCTGCCTGTGTCCGTTGCGCCTTCGGTATCGAGTCTTCGCCCTGTACTTGAAGATCACGAGCTTCTTGCCTCTGCCGTTTTCCAGCACCTCAGTCGTAACCGCTGCGCCGGGCACAGTGGGTGATCCGAGCGTCACCTTGCCGTCCTCGGATACCAAAAGCACCTCGTCCAACTCGACAGCTTCGCCCACCGTGTTCGGGAGGCTTTCCACCCTGATGGTGTCGCCGGTCTGGACCCGATACTGTTTGCCGCCCGTCTTTACTATCGCATATGTCGCCAAATGAGCACCTCATGTACTATTGTACGAAGGTACGCCTCATCGGTCAACCTGCGGCGGGTCGCTAATAGCAGCATCCGTCACGCTTCAAGCCGCCAGGCCGCCCACTGCGTAAAACGAGCGACGCTGGTGACATCCGTGTCTGAGCCGCATTGAAACTAGTGGAAGGCGGTTAGAGTTGTTACGCCTTGCCGATTCGGAATACTTTGGTACTGCACACTGGGCACTTTCCCTGGGTGGCAGGCCGTCCGTTCTTCAGAGTGACTGCTTCTGGATTGCTGATCTCACGCTTCGTCCTGCACTTGAAGCAATAGGCCTCCATTCATAACACCTCCTGAGGTTATAGCCCTAAAACAAACTAGACCATATATGGAAAACAAGGCCATGTCAATAGTGAAAATGGGGGCAACTGACTTTTTTCGTGGACAGGGTGGCGCCTGCTAGATCAGAATGTCCGGATGGCTTTCTCGCGATAGGCCCCACGTTCGCTCACGCAGGCAGGCTCCCATCCAGCGGTGAATGGCGCGGGCCTCGGCTCGGCCGCGTGCGGGGCAGTGGGTCCAATCGCTTTCTCAACACAAGAGAAGGATTTCACGAACCCGCCGGCCCGCCGGCGATTCTCTATTTGGACTGGCCACGAATTTGGATACTAGTCGGTCAGTCCACCCGACTTATAGCTAAGGTTGAAGACCCGGCTGGACTTCCATTCGCGGGTCGAAGAGTTGAAGGACATCAACGCGAGGAACCTCCCGTCCAGGCTGTAGACCCGGCACAGCTCGTTTCTACGCGACTCGGGTATCCCCAGACCCGCGGGCAACGGACGGCCATGCCTGATCATTTCCTCGACCTGCCCTCCCACGATGATCGCGCGCAGGCTATCGACCGCCATGTCGGGCGGATGCAGCCGGTCCTTCCAGGAGCCGTCTTCGAAACACCGCTCGGCCTGCTGCAGGGTCAGCGCCTTGGTGATGTCGAATGGCCCGCTCCGCAGTCTTACCAGGCTCTTGAGGTGACCGCCACAGCCGAGGAGCCGGCCGAGGTCGTAGGCCAGGGAGCGCACGTAGAACCCGCGGCCACAATGAACCTCGATGTCTAGCCGCGGGGTAGACCAGTCCTTGAAATCGATGTCGATGACCTCGACTCTGCGAGCCTTGCGGTCGACCTCGATCCCGGCCCGCGCCAGCTCGTAGAGCCGCTTGCCCTCCCTCTTTAGCGCGCTGTACATGGGAGGCACCTGCTCGATAACGCCCATGAAGCTGGCCAGCGCGGCCTCGAGGTCCTGACGGGTGATTCCCGACGCGTCGGCCCGACTCGTGACCGCTCCCTGGCTGTCGTACGTGTCGGTCTCGACGCCCAGCTCAATCACGGCCCGGTATACCCGTGTGCCGTCTATCAGGTACTCCATCATCCGCGTGGCCTGGCCGAAGCAGACAGGGATGACGCCGGTGGCGAACGGGTCGAGGGTCCCGCCGTGACCCACCCGCCTTTGCCCGCTCGCGCGCTTGATGCGGCGCAGGACATCCATGCTGGTGATGCCCTCGGGCTTATCGACGTTCAGCATGCCGTCGATCTGAGGGGGGCGGGTCCGCCGGCCGTATGGCCGATCAGACCTGGGGGGATCTTCTTTTTCCTGGTTTGCCGCCATCCAAACTCGCCTGTCGATGGATTACCCTGGCCGTTTCACACCCTCTCTTGAGGCTCCTCGGCTTCCTGGGGCTCCTCGACGGTTTCCGGGCCAGGCGCAACCTCGTCGATGAGCCTCAGCATCGCGTCGCCTCTCTCGATGGACTCGTCTATTCGAAAGCCCACCTGCGGGACCGTCCTGAGGCTGAGCCTATCGCGGAGTGCCCTGCGGATGAACCCCGATGCTGACTTTAGCGCCTTGAGCGTGCGGTCCTTGTGGACCTGCTTGCCCAATACGCTGATGTATACCCACGACCGCGAAAGGTCCCGCGACGTGTCGACGCGGGTCACGGTGATGAGCTGTGAGAGCCTCGGGTCGCGCAAGTCGGCCGCAACGATACGGCTGATTTCCTCGCGCAGGAGAACATTCACACGTTCGATGCGGCGGGTCATGGGGAGAACCTCCGGGTGGGCTTGGGGCGGGGGTTCGGCGGCCTGCGAGCCGCTAGGTCACCTCTTCGGTTATGTGACCCTCCATGATGTCGCCTTCCAGATAGTCCGAGAATCCGTCCACGACGAGGCCGCCCTCGACACCGGTGCCAATCTCCCTCACATCGTCTTTGAAGTGTTTTAGGCTGATTATCGGCCCGGAGAATATTCGCTTGTTATCCCTCAGGATGTCCACGCGCGCACCTCGGGATATCCGGCCCCGGTTGACGTAGATTCCGGCTGCTTTCTGCCGGCGTCCAACGTTGAACACCGCGCGTACGGTCGCGACGCCCTCGACGATGTCGCGGACGGTGGGCGCCAGCATTCCCTTGAGCGCGCTTCGGATGTCGTCGATGAGGTTGTAGATGATGTCGTAGTTGCGTATTTCCACGCCCTCTTGTCTCGCCAGCGATTCGGCGCCGAGCTCGGGCGTAGTGTTGAAGCCGATTATTATCGCCTCGGACGCCACGGCCAGGAGGACGTCGGACTCGGTGATCGTCCCGCTGGCGGCATGAACGATATTCACGCTTGTCTCTTCCGTGCTGAGGGCAAGGAGCGCGCCGCGAATCGCGCCGATAGTGCCCTGTACGTCAGTCTTGACTATGAGGTCGAGCGCCCCTGATTTGCCCGACTCCAGCCTGGAGTGGAGCTGCTCCAGGGTAACCCCGGCGCCACTTCTTCCCTCACGCTCCTTTATTCGTCGCTCTGTTACCTCGCGGGCGGTCTTCTCGTTGGGAGCGATCTCGAAGACATCGCCGGCCTCGGGAAGACTGCTCAAGCCCAGAATCGAGACGGGTACTGACGGCCTTGCCTCGTCAAGCCGCTTGCCGTGCTCGTCCAGCATCGCCCTGACCTTCCCTCGCGCCTCGCCCGCCACAACGTAGTCGCCGACACGAAGGGTGCCGGTCTGGACGAGGACAGTGGCCAGAGACCCTCTGCTCTTGTCGATCCGGGCCTCGACGACGACGCCTTTCGCCGGCCTGTTCGGGTTTGCTTTGAGGTCGCCCACTTCGGCCACGATGAGGATATTGTCCAAAAGATCGGAAAGGCCCTCGCCTTTCAGGGCTGAGACCGGGACCGCGATCACGTCGCCTCCCCACTCCTCGATCAGTAGATCGTGCTCGGCGAGCTGGCGCTTGACCCGTTCCTGGTCAGCCTCCGGCCGGTCGATCTTGTTTATGGCGACAACCATGGGCACGCCCGCCGCTTTGATGTGGTCGATCGCTTCGATCGTTTGCGGCATGATGCCGTCGTCGGCGGCGAGCACGAGGACGGCGATGTCGGTGACCTGGGCTCCCCTGGCCCGCATGGCGGTGAAAGCCTCGTGGCCAGGCGTATCAAGGAACGTTATCAGGTGTCCGTCCGACTCGACCTGGTATGCGCCGATGTGCTGAGTGATGCCCCCGGCCTCGCCGGCGATCACGTTGGTGTCCCGGATCGAGTCCAACAGCGTGGTCTTGCCATGGTCGACGTGGCCCAGAATCGTCACCACCGGGGTGCGAGGCTCCAACTGCGACTCGTCCTCCTCGTCTGAAGAGATGACCAGCGACCCCGGCCCTCGGTCCGCCGCTTTGGGACGCCTGACTTGAAACCCGAGCGACTGGGCGATCATGGCCGCGGTCTCGAACTCCACGACCTCGTTGACGGTGAGCATAAGCCCTGCCCGCATCAACTGCTTGATAACATCTATGGGAGCGACGCCCATAAGCGAGGAGAGCTTGCCGACGGTCACCGCAGGCGGAATCTCCAATAGCGGTCGCGCGGCGGCGTCGGCCGTCGCCGTGTCGGGATCCTGTTGCGGTTTCTCCGCATCGGCGCTGCTGATCGATGTCTGCGGCGGGGCGGGTCTATTTGCCATGTGTCTCCAGTCTGATGTTGACGACAGGGGGCCGGCGCCCCGGTGTCAGGCCGTCACCTGCGCCTCGATCGAGGTCACCGCGTCCGACCATTCCTTGTCGCTCATTTTACGGCGGAGCGCGAAATCTATCCGGCTCCGCTTGACGGGTCCCTGGGCGCAATTGCCGTCTTTGCAGATGTATGCGCCGCGCCCCTGGGCCTTTCCCGATGGGTCCGCCTGCACACCGCCTTGCGGCGCGGCCACAAGACGGAGCAGATTGCCTTTCGTGGTTTTGGTACCGCAAACGACACAGGTCCGCAGCGGCAGGCGCTTGCCGGCTCTATTGGACAAGAGCCCCCTGCCTAGCGCCGTTTGACGGGCCTGGCACGGCGCCGGCCTCGGCGCCGGCCTCGTCTCGGACCGCCGGCCTCTCCCAGCTCAACGATGTCTTCTCTGAAGCGGATTACCCCGGGGTCCTGGGACGATTGGCTACGCACTGACCATACTTCGGCTGGAAGCTCATCGATCGACGTGGACCTTTCCCCGGCGCCGACGGCCACTTCCTCGTGCTCTTCGGGCGCGACCGGCTCGAAGGGGATCTCCTCAAGTATGTCCGCCTCGGTTACGGCAACCGGTTCTTCTTCGGCAGGCGGTTCGTCCACCACGGCCTCCACCGCCTCAACCACCGCCGTGGGATCCTCCACCTCCGCCACGACCTCCGGTTCCTCCGGGGCCACCGCCACCGCCTCTGCCTCCACCGCCACCGCCTCTGCCACAACCGGCTCGGGGGGGGAGGCCTCCTCAACCTCTGCGACCTCGGGGGTCGCCACGGTCACCTCGGCGACGACCGCTGCCGCCTCCTCGACGGCCGCAGCGGCTTCGATGGCCTCCATCTCGACGTTGCTCTTTATGTCGACCTTCCAGCCCGTAAGCCTGGCCGCAAGCCTCGCGCTCTGCCCTTCTTTTCCAATGGCGAGCGAGAGCTGGTTCTCCGGTACCACCGCGATGGCGGACTGATGCTCTTCGTCGACTTCGACGCGCATCACCATCGAGGGGCTTAGGGCACGGGCGATGTACTGGGCCGGATCACGAAACCACTGGACTACGTCGATCTTCTCGCCGTGAAGCTCGTTAACTATGTTCTGGATGCGGATGCCCCGGAGGCCGACACAGGAGCCGACGGCGTCCACGCCGTCCTGCTTAGCGAAGACCGCAACCTTGCTACGGGACCCGGCCTCCCTGGCGATGTCCATGATCTCCACGGCGCCGTTGTAGATCTCGGGGACCTCCATCTCGAATAGTCGCTTGAGAAGGAGTTTGTCGGCCCGGGAAACGATTATCTCGGGACCCTTGTTCGACTGCCGCACCGTCTGCAGGAGGACCTTGAGTTTCATCCCCACGCGGTAGCGTTCGTAGGGGGCCTGTTCCGACGGCGGGAGGATCGCCTCCGCGCGCCCCAACTCCACGGTGATATGCTTGATCTCCATCTTCTGGATCGTTACTGTGAAGACCTCGCCTTCCTTGTCGGCGAACTCCTGGAACACGAGCTCGCGCTCGGCCTCTCTCAGCCGCTGGATGACGACCTGCTTCGCCGTCTGCGCGGCGATGCGTCCCGCGCTGTGAGGGAGGCTTTCGGTGGGCACCATCTCGCCGATCTCCGCCTCGGGCTTGATCTTCCTGGCATCCGCGAGGCTGATCTCTAGCAGCGGGTCCTCGACTTGCTCGGCCGCCATCTTCACGATGTAGATGCTGACTTCGCCTTCGACAGGGTCCAGCTTCACGGAGATGTTCTGGCCCGCGGCCACACTGTCCCGTTTGTACGCGGAGACCAGCGCGGCCTCGATGGCTGACAGTACGACTTCCTTCGGCAGGCTGCGCTCGGCGGCCAGTTGGGTCAAAGCGATTATGAATTCGCTTTTCATATCTACTGCCACCTCCTACTTTTGTTAGTTCAGCGGACCCCACTATCAAAAAAAAGTGGGGTACCCCACTTTCATTGACGGCAACGCAATTACTGCAAATCTAATCAGCGTCAGTATACCATTTGCGGGCCGACTGTACAAGCGGAAAGAAAGGCGTATCAGCCTGGATTCGAGAGGTGGCCGCAGCAGCGATTGCGGCAT
Source organism: uncultured Dehalococcoidia bacterium (assembly GCA_964544865.1). GTDB lineage: Bacteria > Chloroflexota > Dehalococcoidia > Lucifugimonadales > CAJWER01 > CAZJDV01. The sequence continues at coordinate 13,738 of CAZJDV010000036.1, forward strand.
CCCCCGGGCGATCGGGCTAGCGGGATTGTCAGGACGCGGCGCACCATCCATAATGACACGCGAGAGCTACATTCTGCAGGAAGACGCGGCGGCCTGGATGACACACACGTTAGCGAGGCTGGCATGGGCCGGCGCCCTCGTCGCGACCCTGGCCGGGTGCACGGCGGCGGGCGGCGAGCCTCCGGAGTTGCTGGTGTTCGCGGCGGCGAGCCTGGTCGGCGCCCTTGATGAAATCGAGGAGGAGCTCGAGAGCAGTGGTGAGGTGAGGGTGGCGATCAGCTACGGCGCCTCGCAGATGCTGGCGCAGCAGATAGCCAGCGGCGCCCCGGCGGACCTGCTGATTTCGGCCGGAGAGTTTCCCGTGAGTTTCCTCCGGGACCGCGGATTGGTCGAGTCGGCGCCCATCCTGGTCCTCACCAATGAGCTCGTCGTCGCGGTACGTTCAAACACCGGTCCGCGGCTAACGTCCATGGAAGACCTGGCCACGGCGAATGTGCGGCGCATAGCGGTCGCCGACGCGGGACTGGCGCCCGCCGGCCGCTACGCCAAGGAGTCGCTGGCAAGCCTGGGCCTGTGGGACGCCATCGGGCCCAAGCTCGTGAACGGGCCGGACGTGCGGGCTACTCTGGCCTATGTGGAGTCGGGGAGCGCCGACGCAGCCCTCGTGTACAGGACGGACGCGGAGGCTTCCGACAGGGTCGAGATCATGGACATCGTCCCCGGGGATAGCTACCCGCCGGTGATCTATCCCGCGGTAGTCCTCAGCGCGTCGAATCACGGAGCGGAGGCGCAGGACTTTCTTCGGTTTCTGGTCGGCGAGGAGGCGCGAGAGATTTTTCGGAGGTTCGGTTTCGTGCCTTTCGGGTCGCAATGAGAGGACCCCGGGCAGCCACCGCTCTGGTTCGGGGAGAGTATGGGTATCGATAAAGACGAGGTAGGGTAAGCCGCCGTGGACCTGTCACTATTGGCGTTGACGCTTCGGATCGCAGCGGTCGCCACCCTGGCCAACATTCCCTTGGCCCTGGCGGTGAGTTGGCTCGTGGTCAAGAAAAAGGTTCGCGGCCGGCAGATGATCGACGTCGTCGTGTCGTTGCCCCTCGCGGTTCCGCCCGTAGTCGTCGGATTCTTCCTGCTGCTCGTGCTCGGGCGCGAAGGGCCCGTGGGCGCCCTGGCGTACCGGGTCCTGGGGACCGACATTGTGTTCACCTGGGTGGCGGCCGCCATCGCCTCCGCGGTCATGTCGTTACCGCTGATGGCGAGGAGCATAATGGTGGCGATGGGAGACGTGGACGAGAGGCTGGAGATGTCCGCGCGGAGTCTCGGCGCGGGACCCTGGTGGGCGGCCTTCACCGTCACGATTCCTCTGGCGTACCGGGGCATCGCGGCGGGTATCCTGCTTGGATTCGTCCGCGCCCTGAGCGAGTTCGGCGCCACCATTACCGTCGCCGGCAACATCCCCGACAGGACGCAGACCCTGGCCTTGGCCATCTTTTCTAACGTTCAACTGAGGGAGGACGCCGCGGCGATGAGACTCGCGGTCGTCTCCATCACTCTGGCGGTGGCCACGCTGCTGGTGCACAACTGGCTCGTCATGAGGGCGGCCCGACGCGGCTAGAGGCATGCACGATCTTGAGGTGAACGTCCGATGCCCTATCGAGGCGCCAGGAGATACCGGCATATGGAGAATGGGAGCCAGGCTGAATCGTGAATGAGCCAATCCTTAGCTTCGAAATCACCAAGCGCTATCCCGGCTTCTCCCTGGAGTGCCGGGCCGCTTTCGAGCCCGGGATCACGGCGGTTTTCGGCCTTTCGGGCAGCGGCAAGACCACGCTGCTCAACTGCCTCGCCGGCCTCGTCGCTCCCGACGAGGGCACCATCGAGGTGCTGGGGGAGACCGTGTTTTCGTCATCGCCGCGCAGGAATCTGCCGCCCGACAGGAGGCGGTTTGGGTATGTGTTCCAGGACGCGGCGCTCTTTCCCCACATGAGCGTATGGGACAACATCCGGTATGGCTACCGGCTGACTCCTGTCGAGCGCCGGACCACGGACCTGGAGCAACTAGTCGATTTCTTCCAGCTAGCGGACCTGCTGGATAGGGGCGTTTCAGGGCTTTCCGGCGGCGAGCGCCAGAGGGTCGCCCTCGCCCGCGCCCTGGCTACCTCGCCCAGGGTACTGCTTCTGGACGAGCCGTTGGCGTCCCTCGACGCCGAGTTCCAGGGGCTGATTATCCGGTACCTCAGACGGACCGTGCGGGAGCTTGACACGCCGATGGTATTTGTCTCCCACTCCATGTCCCATGTGCTGGCTCTGGCCCAGAGCGTCCTCGTGCTGAGCGACGGGAAGCCGGTCGTACAGGGACGGCCTGCGGAGGTGCTCGCCCACCCGAATGCCGGCGCGATGGCGGTCTATTCGACGTTGGAGAACCTGGTGGAGGCGGAGGTCGTATCCCTGCTGCCGGAGGATGAGATGGCCGAGCTGTGGGTCGGTAACGCCAGACTATCGGTGCCGGACGCCGGGTATAGCCCGGGCGACCTGGTGACCATTTCGCTCAGGGCCAGCGACATCATACTCGCGGTAGAAACGCCGTCGAAAACCAGCGCGCGGAACGTCGTCGTGGGCGTGATCGAAGAGGTGCGCGCCCGAGGCGCCCGCGTCCTGGTCTACATCGATATAGGTGCACGGATCGTCGCAGAGATCACCCTCGGGGCGCTTAAAGACCTTGGACTGCAAGAGGGCGGGCAGGTGTATCTCATCATCAAGAGCGCCAGCATCGTCGTCCTGGACTCCCCTTCCAACGGACGCCGCCGAGACGGCGTATAGGCCGCCACGGAGCGGCTATCGCCGTCACCATCGCGGCATGAGTCAGTGCGCGGCTCCCGCCGCGGTCACCTTGCCCGCAGGGCAGATGTCCAGCAGGATGCATCCCTCGCACACCGGCCTCGATTTGCGGCACGCGACCTTGGCGTGGCGCACTATCAGCGCGTGATACTCGCCGTACAACTCCGGGTCCGGGGCGAGGTGCTCCGTGAAATAGTCCTGGAAGGCGGAGTACGGCCCCCGGTCCGGCGCCAGGCCCAGCCGGTTGAGCAGGCGCCGGGTAAACGCGTCTATGACGAAGACCGGCTTGCCCAGGGCATAGAGCAGGATGTCGTCCGCCGTCTCCTGGCCAATGCCGTGGACCGCCAGGAGGCCCGGCCGGAGCGAACCTGGCTCCACCCTGGTCATGGCGTCAAGGTCATCTCCGAAACTCTCGCCCAAGTATCCGGCGAGGGCCTTGAGCTTCCGCGCCTTCGAGTTGTAGTAGCCGGCTGGATAGACGAGCCGCGCAAGGTCGTCCTGGGGAATGCGGCGAATCGCGTCTGGAAAGAGAGCGGCGGCTGCCTTAAGGTTATCGATGGCCCGCTCCACGTTCGTCCATGCGGTGGCCTGGGTCAGCACGGCGCCCACCATCATCTCGAAGCGCGTGTCCGCGGGCCACCAGTGCTGACGCCCGTAGCGGCCAAGCAGTCTGTCGTAGATGTCCAGCAGGGTCTGTTCCACCCTAGGTTTCCCCGCGCCCGCTCACGCCAGACGCACCGGGACGGACTCGTCTATCTCGATCTCCTTAGTGCTGACCCGGCAGGTGTAAGCATAGGCCTCCACGCCTAGAGCGGCCGCGTCTGAGAGCGCATCTGAGAACAGCGGGTCGGCGTCCCGGTAGGGCGAGAGCGCCACCGCGTCCTGGCGCTGTATCACGAACACCACCGCGGCGCGGTGACTCTGCGCCACGGCCCTCGCCAGCGTACCCAGGTGCTTCCTGCCTCGCTCTGTCGGCGCGTTTGGGAACAGGGCGATGCCGCCACGACCAGATTTACGGACTTCGCCTCGACGTATAGTTGACCGCGTCCGCCGGACAGCAACAGGTAGATGCGGCTGTCCTCGAACACTACCTCGCGCTGAATCTCCGAGTAGCCGGCGAGCTGCGACAGCGAGCTGGCCTCTATGGCCTCGTGGAGAAGCAGGTTGGGCAGTCTGCTGTCCACGGCCACAAGCTCGCGGCCTTTTTCGATCAGGGTGAGGTCATATTCCGTCTTGCGGGCGGAACCCGTCGGAGCAGGCGTGATAAACGCCCGGGCGCCGGGGCGCAGTAGCTCCCGCATTCGCCCCGTGTTCGGGACATGCGCCGCCACTTCGCCGCCGTCGTAGGCCACAAGGGCGACGAACCGGTTGGTCCGCGTCACGAACCTGGCCTCTTTCAGTCCTGGGTGAAGCTTGATGGCACTCTCTTGGCCCTTGGCCGCGCGGCGTCGATCCCCGTGCTCGACAGGCGCTCGGGACGGCAACATGCTAGCATCAGACTGGGCCATCGACAACCTGCAGCCCGGCCCTTAAACTAATGTTACCGCGGAGGCGGAGTCATCCGCCGTGCGGTGAGGGGATGCAATGTCGACATTCGTTCACAGACTGGCCGCGTCTTGCCGGGCAAGAGAGAGCCTGCTTTGCGTCGGGCTGGACCCTGATCCAGCGCTGATGGCCATCCCCGATATCGTTGAATTCAACAAGGGCATCGTGGACGCCACGAAGGACCTGGTTTGCGCATACAAGCCGAATTTGGCCTTCTACGAGGCCCACGGCAGCCGGGGGATCGTGGCGCTTGAGGAGACGGTCGCCTACATTCGCTCCGTTGCGCCGAAGGTGGTGCTCCTGGCCGACGCCAAGCGCGGCGACATAGGCTCGTCCAACGCCCACTATGCCAGCGCGCTTTTCGACTTGTGGGGGTTCGACGCGATCACTGTACTCGGATACACCGGCGGCGAGGCCCTCGAACCTTTTCTGGAGTATGAGGACAGGGGAATCTTCGTGGTGTGCCGTTCCTCAAACGAAGGGGCGGGGGAGTTCCAGGACCTGCAAGTATCCTCCGACGGGGCCGGCCGGAGGCTGTTCGAGTTGGTCGCCGAGCGAGCGTCGGCATGGAACCGGCGCGGCAACGTGGCCCTGGTCGTTGGGGCGACCTACCCCGACGAGCTCACCACGGTGCGCGCCGTCTGCCCGGACATGCCGATCCTCGTGCCCGGAGTGGGCGCCCAGGAGGGGACACTTCGGGTCTCGGTGGTGGCAGGCATGGACGCGCTGGGCCGGAATCTAATCGTCAGCGCCTCTCGAAGTGTCTTGTATGCCTCGCGAGACCCCGCGAATTTCCAGCAGATCGCACGCGGAGCCGCCGAGGAGTTGCGGCGGCGGATAAACCGGGTGTTGGAGGAGGAGGGCAGGGGATGGTAGCCGATCTGAGGATGGGCGATGTTCTCCGCTTGAAAAAAGCCCATCCGTGCGGCGGTTCCGAGTGGGAGGTCGTCCGGTTGGGGGCCGACATCAGAATCCGGTGTCTGACATGCGACCGTCGGGTGATGCTCTCGCGCTCGGTGCTGGCGAAGAGAACGAATAACGCGGTTGCCAGGGACCAGATCCCGTGATCCCGGTTCAACGGGGCAAACGCCTCCCCCCGAGTCCCCCGGCATGTCCCAACGCCGGTCCGTTTCAATTGACATGGTCATAACGCGGTCTTACAATTGACTTATTGGGCGGCTAGGAGGGACTCCATGCCTTCAGATTCCTTGATCGAAATGGTCATTGACAGTATTCGTGTAAGCATCGTCAACTACCAGCAGAGGGTAGTCATCCTGCGCGTCAAGGAGACCAGTCGCTACCTGCCGATCTGGATCGGCCCATCGGAGGCCGATTCCATTGCATTGAAGTTGCAGGATGTCGTGGTGCCTCGTCCGCTTACCCACGACCTGCTGCGGTCTGTCATCACGACCCTGGGCGCCGTCGTGAGCCGCATCGTCGTGTCGGACCTGAACGACGACACGTTCTACGCCAAGATCATCCTGCAGGTCAACGAGACCACCATGGAGATCGACTCCCGTCCCAGCGACGCCATCGCTCTGGCGGTGAGGACGGATGCGCCGATATTCGCCTACGATGCGGTCATCGAAAAGGCCGGTGTCGAGATGGATGGGGAGGGCAGGCCGCTCCCGCGCGATGATGATGAGCGCAATTCGAGGCCGGTCCGCGAGGAGGAGCTCAAGAGCTTGTCGGCGTTCACCGACTTCATCGAGACCCTGAACCTGGACGACCTTGGCAAGGAGGAGACGCCACCGCCCTCGGAGTCGAGCCCGTCAGGGGAAAAGAGCTAGCCCTTCATCAACCACACGCGCACAGCAAGGGGCCCCGCTGAAATGTGGGGCTTTTGCATGCTCCCGATCGGGCACTCGTTTCCGCATACCGGCTGTCAGCCATCCTCCAATTGACCCTCGGATTTTCATTGTGATATAATCCACAAACCTCGTCGGAGGGCCCCTTGGGGCGTGCTTGATGGGGACCGTACTGCGGTTAGTCGGTGTCGGATGGTACGTGGCAATCTGCCTGCTGGGCGGTAGCTTGGGCGGGGTTTGGCTGGACAACCGCGTGGGGTCCAGTCCTCTGTTTGTCTTGTTGGGTCTAGGTGCGGGACTGGCGGTCGCGGCATTCGGTACTTACCGGATGCTGACGGCGGTCTTATCACAAGATCAAGATTATGCAGGGCCAGAGTAGGAAATAGTGTCAGGGCTACTAGCCAATCCCAAGGTGCTCACTGCGGTCATCGCAGTGGGCATTGTGTTTTTTGTCAGCGTGTATGGAGGCGCGCTGGGCGCCCAGTTCGGCGGCGGGTTCCTGGGGTCCCCACTGGCCAGCATCGAGCTCAAGGCCGAGCCGGTGAGCGCCGACCCTCTTGTCGGCGGCTACGTGATCACTAACACGATGGTCACTAGCTGGATCGCCATCTTGGTTCTCGGGCTGGTATCCTATCTCGGCACACGTCGGATCAAGGAGGTTCCCAGCAGGCTCCAAGGCTTCCTGGAGGTGGTGCTGGGGTTCTTCATCGATATTACCGAGAGTGTGGCCGGACCGGAGAAAGCCCGGCGATTTTTCCCTCTCGTTGTGACGATATTTCTCTTTATCGTGACCTCCAATTGGCTGGGTATCCTGCCCGGATTCGGCACCATCGGCCGCTTTGAGCCCGCCGAGGAGCTCATTCACCACAAGGAGGCGGTGGCCGAAAAGGCCGGCGATGAGTTGGACCTCGACAAGGTCAAGCTCCAGATTTTCCAGGGCGGCGGGGCCGTCGCGGTGCTTCCGTTCGGCTCGGTCGACAGTGTGGCAACGGGCCAGGACTATGAAGAGAAGGTAGGGGAGGGCCAGCGAGCCGGGGTCCTGGTGCCGTTCCTTCGAAGCGCCAACACCGATATCAACACTCCACTGGCGATGGCGCTCGTGGCCATGTTCATGGTGCACTTCTGGGGGTTCAGCGCCCTGGGGATGTTCGGCCACCTCGGGAAGTTCCTGAACTTCAAAGAGGGTCCGATCGGCCTGTTCGTGGGACTTTTAGAGATCGTCGGCGAGTTCGCACGTATCATCAGCTTCACCTTCCGGCTGTTTGGCAACATCTTCGCGGGCGAGGTGCTGCTGATCGCCATGGCCTTCCTGATTCCGCTGATAGGCCTGGTCCCGTTCCTGGGGCTGGAGTTGTTCGTGGGACTCATCCAGGCATTCATATTCGCCATGCTGACCCTGGTTTTCGCGACCACCGCCACGATTAGCCACGGGGGGGACGAGCACTAGCTTCTGCGTTGGCACAAATGTTAAGCGGGCCACCGCCTGTATCCAGACGATATTTCGGAGATGGTAATGTATAGCCAAGATCTCGGCTAAAGGAGTAGAGGATGGAAATAACGGGAAATCTTCAGGACATCGCCGCGGGGCTTGCCATCGCGCTCGGATCGTTCGGGCCGGCGATTGGAATCGGCCTGCTGGCCGCCAAGGCCATGGAGGCGCTGGGGCGCAATCCGGAGGCGTCCGGCGTCATTCAGCAGAACATGATACTGGCCATCGCGTTCGCAGAGGCTATCGCCATCTACGCCCTGGTAGTAGCGATCCTGATTATTTTCGTTTGATTGCGGCTGAATTCAGCCGTTCGACGCCCGAACCTCAATGCAGGAGCCCAAGATCTCCAGGATTTGGGGACGGTAGGCGCATTCAAACTGGGAATAAAGTATGGAAGCATTAGGCTTTAATCTACCCGGTCTCGCGACTCAGCTTGTGAGCTTCCTGCTCCTGCTTGGGATTCTGTACGCGCTGCTGTACAAGCCGATTCTGCGCATGCTGGACCAGCGCGCGGGCAAGATCAAGGAGAGCCTGGAGACAGCGCAACTGGCGAGGGACGAGGCTGCGCGCTCTCAAGAGGAGATGCGGATCCAGATCGAGCAGGCCCGGGCCGAGGGCCAGTCGATGATCGCCCAGGCGCGGGAGGTCGCGGACCGTTTCCGTGACGAAGAGCTTGCCAAGGCACGTCAGGAGATCGCCGCCGAACGTGCGAAGGCGGAGGCCGACATCCAGCGCGAGCGGGATTCGGCCATCGAAGAGCTCCGCCGCGAGTTCTCCGGCCTGGCCATCAAGGTGGCGGAGAGCGTGGTGAGCCGGTCCCTGGACGAGTCGGTCCACCGCGAGCTTATCGAGCAGGTGCTCGAAGAGGGCTCAAGTTTCGGCCAGAGCTAGCCCAGGCCGGCCGGTGGCTTCGTTGTATCACGACTACCATGATCGGACCTAGAGTAGCAAGATGCCAAGAGTAGTTTCGCCAAGACGGTACGCTCAGGCCGTGTTTCAGCTAGCGGTGAAGAACGGCCGGCTGGACGCCTGGTCGGAGGACTTGCGGGTCGTTGCCACGGCGCTGGAGAACTCTGAGATGGCGGGCCTTCTCGATTCGCCCCAGGTACCGGCCTCGGTCAAGATCGATACTATCAAGCAGGTGCTAGGCGACTCCGTGGAGCCGCTGGCGCTCAACCTTACCTCCCTTCTAACGGTGCGAAGCCTGTGCCACCTGCTTCCCGGGATACTGGACGAATACGGGCGGCTTGTCGACGCGCACGGGGGTGTGGCGAGAGCGGAGGTCGTCTCCGCGGTAGATCTGAACGATGGGCAGCGCTCCGCGATATTGGCGGTCGTCGAAGATATCGTTGGCACAGAGGTCCGGCTGAACACCAGGGTCGAGCCCGCGATCCTCGGTGGACTGATCGTTCGCGTGGGCGACCGCGTGATAGATGGGAGCATACGTGCCCGGTTCGCAGAAATGCGGCGCAGGATCGTGGAGCGCGCGTAACGGCTGCGAGGTATCAGCACGAAACAAAACGGTGTTGAACGGGGCCCATTGCAGACATAGGGGCCGCGCCGGAGTAATCTCTTACGCTGGGAGGCAGGAATGGCTGTCAGAGGCCAGGACATAGCGTCGGTAATACGGCGCCAGATCGAGGAATTCGGCCAAAAGCTGACAATGGTGGACGTGGGGGTCGTGGTGGAGGTCGGCGACGGCATAGCCAGGATCCACGGCCTCTCCAGGGTTGGCTCTGTCGAGCTGCTCGAGTTCGAGGGCGGCGCGGTCGGAATGGCGCTGAACCTGGAAGAAGACGGGGTGGGGGCGGTGATACTCGGCGACCCGCTCTCGGTCCGAGAGGGGACCGAGGTGCGCAGTACGGGACGCGTCGCGGACCTGCCCGTGGGCGACGCGTTCCTCGGCCGGGTGGTGGACGCTCTTGGAAATCCTATCGACGGCAAGGGACCGATCGACACCGGCAAGCGCCGGCCCGCAGAGATCATGGCGCCCGGCGTGGCCGACAGGCAGTCTGTTGACACTCCCATGCAGACCGGTGTCAAGGCCATCGACGCGATGATACCCATCGGCAGAGGGCAACGTGAGCTCATTATCGGCGACAGGTCGCTGGGCAAGACGACGCTGGCGACGGACACGATCATCAACCAGAAGGGCGGCGACCTGCTC
>CAZJDV010000037.1:0-23266 GCA_964544865.1 uncultured Dehalococcoidia bacterium
GAGGTGTTCCTGGTCTACTACTCGGGCGACGACACGATCAAGAGCGCCCGGTGGGCGCGGGTGGGGAGGGGATAGGGTACGGGTGCTAGGTTCTAAGTTCTAAGTGTTGGGTGTTAGGGGCCGCGGGATTTGCCCCAACCCCCAACACCCAACACCCTCTTCTACCTTTTCGCCCTGACCGAAGACTCGAATGCGGTCATCTTGGAGAGGGGCAATCGCGGCCAAGTACGCCTCCACTCATCCTTGACGGTGAGGTTCAGCCTGGGTCCGAGGCCCTCGATCTCCATGACGACCGTGTCGCCGTCCTGGATTGGCCCCAGTCCGACGTGGTTCGTACCGGTCGAGATGACATCTCCCGGCTTCATGGTGATGATCCAGGTGACCCACTCCACAACCTCGTACACCGAGCGTCCCATGTCGCTGGTGTTGAGATCTTGGCGTATGTCGCCGGCGACCCATAGCTTCACGTCCAGGTTCTGGGGATCGGCGATCTCGTCGGCGGTGACGATGGCCGGGCCCATCGGGCCAAAGGTATCCCAGGACTTCTGCCAGAAGAAGCTGTTGCTACCATTGGGCTCAATGCCGCGGGCCGAGACGTCGATGAAGTTCACGTATCCGAATATGTAGTCTCCGGCATCTTCGGCCGTGACGTTGCTGGCGGTCTTGCCGATGACGACCCCTAGCTCCGCCTCGTGATGGAAGTGGGACGCGGGACAGTCGGGCAGCACGATCGTATCGCCATCGCCAATGACCGAGCTGGGAGACTTCAAGAAGGCATTTCTGTCCGACACCAGACTTGATCCTTCCATGTAGTTGCCGGCCATGCATGCCAGTCTGCCTGGCTCCGGCAGCGGCGCCCTCAGCCGTACCTGGTCGATAGGCACGCCACCGGAAGAGGATACGAGACTCTCGATTGAGCCCCGGTACTGGTCGAACCTCTCTATCAGGCCGGCCATGAGGGTCTGGGCATTGATGCGAGGGATATCACCAAGCAGGCTCGAGATGTCTACGACGCGGTCGTCTTTCAGGACCCCTGGGACGAAGTCATTGAACAGTACAAGCTTCATGTCGCCTCTCCTCCATGTGGTGTTTCAACACTCGCCCCGTCCTTCCGTTAAACGGAAGGACGGGGCAAATTGAGTCCGAACCGGCACGGCTGCCCGACGAATCGACTAGGCGCCGGCTACCGTGTTGCGAAGAGTGCCGATGCCCTCGATCACGCCTTCGATCACGTCGCCCGGCTGGATGTAGGTCTCGTCATCGACGCTCGGTGGCAGAGGCACCACGCCGGTGGCGATCAGGTCGCCCGGCTCCAACGTGCAGAGCAGCGAGATATAGGCGATCTGCCGTGGGATGCCGTAGAGCATCCGGCTGGTATTGCCGTCGACGCGAACATCCCCGTTGATCTTCGTCGTGATTTGTAGATCCGTGACATCCGAAATGTCCTCGGCGGGCACGATCCAGGGTCCTACCGGCGCGTAGCCGTCCAGCCACTTCCCGTTGAGCCACTCAAACCAACCGCCCTGGCCGCTGGTGTCCCTGTCCGGATTGAGCCGCAGGTCCCGACCGGAGAAGTCGTTCATAATCGTGTAGCCAAAGACGTGATCGTAGGCGTCTTCTCTGGAAATGTTCTTGCCCGGACGTCCAATGACCACGCCGAGTTCGATCTCCTCCACGGTGCTGATCGTAGCCTTGGCCTGGAACGGGATAGTGGCGTCCGGCCCGAGCAGCGCCGTCGCGGGCTTGGTGAAGAACTTCGGTATGTTCACGTCCACGTCCACGGGGCTGTCGGAGTTGTGGGGGTGGTAGTTTCCGGCCAGCGCAAGTATCTTGCCCGGCTTGCCCACGGGCGCCAGCAGCCTCACGTCACTGAGCTTGTGGCTGGCGATGGAAGCGGAAGCCACCTGCGCCAGGCCTGCCTTGTTCAGCAAAAGGAGCGGTCCCAGATCACCGCCACTGGCGGGTACCTCAGCCACCATATCGTCTTCGATGATGCCTACGGCCGGTTCTGACGCCCCCGCGGCAAGATAGCGTGCAACTCGCATTCGTTCCTCCTTACAGGATGTTTGGATTGCCGGTCCCAGACCGTCATATCCGGGAGCCCGCCGCTAGACGTCGAAACAGCGGGCCCCATGGTCCCTCAGGTCCAGGAAATGGCGCAACAATTCTATATTGACGCCAATTGGGAGTCAACCGGAGGCGCCGGTCTGCTGGCGAGTCGGAATCCCGTGAACATCAGCGAGGCGGCGACCAGTTCGCCCACGTAAAGGAAATCGCCGATCCCCAGCCGGGTCAATATGCCGGCGAAGGCGATGACCAGTGCGCCCGTCGCGATCAGGATGCTCTCCCACATGCGATTCGGAAGCGCCAGAATAGCCAGGCGGAGTAGACCGCGCCACCGACAAGGGCGATCAGGCCATAGATGTTGAAGAGCGGCGTCATCGCCCAGACCCAGGCCCCCTTCGGCATGATCTCTTTGTACTGTTCCGCCAGGGAAACGCCGGCCGAGAACGCCTCGGCGAAGCTGCCGATGCCGAACATCGACAGGCCGACGGCCCAGGCCAGAAGATAGGCGCGCTTGCGGCGCCACCACCGCGACAACACCGCAATCACGAAGGCCAGCATGATGCCTGCGGAGATAAACGGCAGGACCAGGTTGAGATTCAATGACCGTTCCTTGACCCGAGCGACCTCGTCACGCCTATGCGGCTCACTCCCAGGCGATTATCCCCAGAAATATGCCCGCAGCGACGGCCACGAGCGCCAAGGTTGACAGGGCGAGCAGCACGATCACAACCGGTACTAGGGGGCGTCGCCAATGACGATGCCCGACCTACGTGTCGAGCGCCAGCCGGCGGGCAATTTGACTATCGCGCCCAGTCTGGGTTTGCGGGTCCGTCTGGTCATCGATGCCCATTCTGCGCCATCGTCTCGACAGTCTTTGCAACGCCCGGCATCCTCTCAGGCGCGCGGCGTCTGGACCCGGCCGGGGGCGCGTCTAGGGGGAGATTCCCTGACAGATAAGCTAAGTGGATTGTGCTCAGTGCGGCGGCATCAGCGCCGGCCGGCGGCCCTATTCGGACCTCTCCGCTCTCAAGTAAGCGATCGCGGCATCCAGCAGCAGGTCGGTCGTGCGGGCGGAGACCATGACGTCATCGTTCATCTTCTTACCGGCTCCGTGCACCGCGTCCCTCACGGTGGCCTCGAACTCCTTCACCTTTGGATGCTCGGGCTGGCCGGGGAGTCCCATCGACTGGGCGATGTCCTGCGCGCCCGAGGCGTAGAGGTCGATACCTTCCACGGACAGTATCCCATCGAGGTCGTCCAGCACCTCGATGTCCTCTAGCTGAGCGATAACCAGGACCTGGGAGTTCCGGTGCTCCATGTACTCGGGTCCGGAGGCGAGCCGGCCGTAACGGGCGCCGCGGGCGGAACCGAAGCTGCGTTTGCCGAGGGGGGCGTAGCGGCAGACCTCCGCGAGATGCAGGGCCCTGTCGCGCGTCGTAATGTGGGGTCCGGTTATGCCCAGTATGCCTCGGTCGAGGAACTGAAGCACCGTCGACGGCTCTATGTTCGGTACGCGGGCGACGGGTGTCAGTCCGCTGCCCTCGGCGACCCGGCAAAGTACATCCAGGCTCTCCACCGTAAACGGACCGTGTTCGGCGTCGAAGGAGACGAAATCGAACCCCGCCATTCCCATGATCTCGACCACCGGCGTCGATGGGAACGTGAGTGTAAACCCGTAGGCCTTCTCACCCGCTCGAATCTTGGTGACGATGTTGTTCGTCTTCATCGTGCCTCCCGCGGCTACGACGTTGCAGTGGTTTGAGCATAGAGTATCAGAACCCGACGAACCACGCGACGCAAAAACGCCCCTCGTTGTAATCGAGGGGCGTTCAACTTGGGCGTCGAGTGCTCTATCGCTTGGTGTACTGCTGGGCCTTGCGCGCCCGCTTGAGACCGTACTTCTTGCGCTCTTTCTCCCGGGCGTCGCGGGTGAGCAGACCGGCCCTCTTCAGGCGCGATCTAAGGTTCGAATCGGCCACGAGCAGCGCACGGGAGATGCCGTGCCGCAGAGCGCCGGCCTGGCTGACCACGCCACCGCCGCTGATCTTGGCGACGACCCTGAATTGGCCGACGGTTTCGGTGACCCTGAACGGCTCGGTAATCAGGTCCTGCCAAGTGGGCCAGCCGAAGATGTCCTCCATAGGCTTGCCGTTGACGATAATCGGGCCGCGCTCCATGAATATCCTTACCCTGGCGACGGCAGTCTTCCGCCGGCCCGTGCCGTAATAGTAGTGTTGCTGTTCCAACTAGACCTCCTCGGCTTCCTGGTCCGATTTCTCAAGCTCGGTCTGCGCCTTGCGCTGGACGTTGATCTGCGCCTCATGGGGGTGGGATTCCCCGGCATATGCCTTCAGCCGTGAGAGCATGTGCTTTCCCATCGTGTTCTTCGGCAGCATCCCTTTTACCGCATGTTCGATCGCGCGGGTCGGCGTCCTGTCCAGTACATCCGCGAGTGTCCGCTCGGTGAGCCCGCCTGGATACCCGCTATGACGGTAGTATTTTTTCTGCTCAAGCTTCTTGCCAGTGACCTTGATCTTCTCGGCATTCGTGACGACGACGAAGTCGCCCGTGTTCAAGTACGGCACATAGTTGGGCTTGTGCTTCCCCTGAAGGAGGACGGCGATCTCGGTGCTCAGCCGGCCCAGGGTCCTGCCCTCGGCGTCGACGACGTGCCAAGCGGGCTTGAGGTCGGAAGCCGTCGTCTGGTGCGGTTTCGTGAATCTTTCCATTTACTCTTCACCCTCGGGCGGAAAATCGGCGTATTTTACATTCATCAAACACAGTCCGTGCGGCGGCAACGTGTGAGCCACGGCCTTCCCGGGCCCGTTGTCCACCAGCGTCTTCACATCGCGGGGCGCCAGCTTTCCCTGGCCCACCGCCACGAGCGCTCCCGCCATTCGCCTCACCTGATGAGGCAGAAAGGCGTTTCCCTCGACATCGAATCTGAGCAGGTCTTCTCCCAGGCTAAGGCTAGCCTCGAAGATCTTCCTGACCGAGCTGGCCCCGGTCCTTTGCAGAGGCCCACAGAACCTCGCGAAATCGTGAACCCCCACCATGTGGCGCGCCGCCTTCCGCATCCTCGGGACCTGGAGTCCGCCGCCGACGTGGTAGGCCCAGCCTCTATCGAGCGGCGACGGCGTCGCTCCGCAGTAAAATGTGTACCTATAACGCCGGCTCAAGGCCATTCGGCGCGGGTCGAAATCGCCTCTGACCCTGAAGGCGGCCTTCGCCGCGATGTCGTCCGGCAGAAAGTGGTTGAGCGCTCCAACAAACGTCTCCGGCCCGTAGTCCGAATCCGTATCGAAGGCCACTACCTGACCTCTGGCATGGACCCCGGCGTCGGTACGTCCTGCGCCCCTGACGCGCGCGCTCTCATTCGTGAGGCGCGCTATTGCTTTTTCAAGCTCCTCCTGAATCGAAGGCCCGTTGACCTGGTACTGAAACCCGCGGTACCCGGTACCCTCGTACTCGACGATTAACGCCATCCGCATTCTTTTTTTTCTTGGGAGCCTGGGGCGCCGATGGTCGACGTTGCTCCCGCTCACGCCGGCACCGCGATCTACGGCAGCAGCTCGATTATCGCCATCTCGGCGGCATCCCCTTGGCGGGGGCCAAGCTTCATAATCCGGGTGTATCCGCCCGGGCGGTCCGCGTATCTGGGCCCCAGCTCGTCGAACAGTTTCCTGAGCACGCGGCCGTCCGTGAGAACGGTGGCCGCCAATCGTCGGCTATGCAGGGTGTTCTTCTTGCCCCGGGTGATGACCTTCTCGGCCATCCTTCTTATCTCCTTGGCCTTGGCCTCGGTGGTCCGGAGCGCTTCATATCGCAGCAGGTCAGTGGTCCCCGTGCGGAGCAAGGACAGACGATGAGCGGTGGGACGCGACAGCTTTCTTCCTGCGATTCGGTGCCTCAAGATTCCTCTCCAGATCCCTCGTCCTCGGAGGCATCCGTCGCGACCGCCACGAGATCTTCCTCGCCGGCAGCCTCATCCTCTGGCGCCTCTTGCTCAATATCGGGATCCATCTCCGGCGGCAAAAGGTCGTTGCCCCTCAGACGATCATAGAGCTCGGCCAACGACTTTTCGCCAAAGTTCCGGATCTGAAGCAGGTCCGCCCTCTTCAACTCCAGTATCTGTCCGACTTTGTCCAAACTCGCCCGCTTCAGACAGTTGAGCGTGCGCGACGAAAGTTCAAGCGACTCCACCGAAACGTTGTACTCTTTCGCCGATATCCGTAGCGCGATAGTTGGCCCATCTTCGCTGGCATCGGACGGATGCTGTGCATTGGCGAACACGAAAAATTGCCCCACAAGAATGTTGCCGGCCTGTTGCAGTGCCTCCATGGGACTGATGGACCCATCGGTCCATACCTCGATCGTCAGACGCTCGAAATCCGTTCTCTGACCGACGCGAATGCTGTTGACCGCGTAGCTAACCTTGCGGGTCGGCGTGTAGATGGCATCCACTGGAAGCACGCCTATTGGGAGGCCGTCGCCCCTGGAAGCCTCGGCGTAGTTAAGGCCCTTCTCAACGTTGAGCTCGACCGACAGCTTGGCTTGATCGGAGTCGAGAGTCGCAAGGTGAAGCTCCGGATTGACCACCTCAAAATCGGAAGAGGCCATGATATCGCCAGCGCAGACCTCCCCTTGCCCAGCCACTTCCAACCGCAGTTTTCCGGGCCGGTCTACCTCGGAGCGGAGCCTGATGCCCTTTATGTTCAGCAGGAACTCGGACACCTCCTCTTTGACGTGCGGGATTGTGGTGTACTCGTGAAGTACGCCCTCGATCTTTACCCAGGTCACGGCCATACCCGAAAGGGAGCTGTAGAGCACCCGTCTGAGGGGATTGCCAATGGTCATTCCGTAGCCGAGCGGCAATGGCTCGGCCACGAATTTCCCGTAGCTCTCGTCGGACTCGACGATTTCAATGCTCGGACTCGGAACGGGCTCCGGCTCGACCGCCGGTGTCTCTTCTGTCGCAAAAGTCTGGAAACTCAACATGTGATGGACAACTCCTATCCGTCTTCAGCGAGGGAGTCGCGTGATGCCGGCGCCCTACCTGGAGTAAAACTCCACGATAAGACGTGAATCAATCCCCAGATCGATCTCGGCGGCGGTCGGCAAAGATACTATTTGCCCCCTCAACTCTTCGGTGTCAAGACTGAGCCATTGCGGCACCGGGCGCTTCGGGATGCCGTCGGTAATAGCCTCGATAAACGCGGGTATCGAGTCGCCTACCTTCTTCCAGGCCACGGTGTCTCCAGGCTTGACCTGGTAGGACGGGATATCGACCCGCTTGTCATTGACCATGAAATGCCCGTGGTTGACGAACTGCCTGGCCTGGGACCGCGAGTCCGCGAAGCAAAGCCTGTAGACGGTATTGTCCAGCCGCGTCTCGAGCAGTTGCAGCAGCAGGTCGCCGGTGACTCCGGGCTGGTCCTTCGCCACATCGAAATATTTGCGGAACTGACGTTCCAATACGCCATACGCGAACCGGGCCTTTTGCTTCTCTCTAAGCTGTATCGCCCACTCGGACGACCGCCTCCTGCGGGGGATCTGCTCGCCCGGCGGGCGCTTGCGACGATCTACCGCACACCTGGGCGTGTAGCAACGCTCCCCTTTCAGGAACAGTTTTTCACCTATTCGACGACATCGACGGCATACCGGATCAATATATCGTGCCATACTCGTTCTACGTCCCGTCCTCCCTCAAGATTTGGGTCGGATGACCGCTTTCCCCTTGCCGGGGCGCCGGGCCAAACGCCTATGTTGACTACGTGGCCACCAGCCCCAACTCCCTCGAGAGTGCGGCAACGTCGTATCCCTCTTTTCTCACCCTCATGTCGTAATAAAACAGCGTCCAGCCTATGAACAGTACCGGCGGCACCACGACTGCTACCGTCATTTGGCCCAGAGCGAGTATCACATTAGCGACCCTCGATGCAGGGTCGGCGCTGGCCAGCGCCGAGACGGCCGCAAACGGTATGCTCACAACTATCGCCAGCCCCATCGCCACCAGCAAGAAAGTGAGGCCGACTCCGAACGTCTTCCACCAGCTTCCTCGCACCAGCGCGAAGCTGCGCCGCAGGGCCTGGACCGACTTATTGCCCTCGACCACTATCGCCTGGACCGCCATCGACCAGTATACCGCTAACGCCACCGCCGGAATCATCGCCAGGGTGGCGATAGCCGCGACGACTGGGTTATCCAGGAACGACACCGGCAAGAGCAACGCGACTATCGCGATGCCGGCGGTCAACGTCAGCAGCGCCAGGGACCGTGCGCGCCAAAACGCCCTGGCGTGGCAATCTCGAAATACAATCCCTCCAGTTACACAATGCTGCCCCACGCCGTACAGGGCGGCGCCATACACATATGCGACGCCCATCGCGGTCAAGAGTCCCGTCAGAGCGACCGAGAGCGCGCCTCCCCAGATCTGTGCCAGCACATACGACACCAGCGCCATCGGAGCCTGGACGACTGCCACCAGCACGATCCAAAAGCGAAAATTCCTGCTATAGACCGCAAACGTCTCGTCCAGCAGCGAAACGAGATTGCGGGGCGGCAACGCCGCCTGTGGCCGGCTCTCTAACATATGTCCCCTGAGGACGGACCTCAGCGGCTACACCCGCCTGCGCTTGGGCGGCCTGCAGCCGTTGTGGGGCGCGGGAGTGACATCCCGAATGCTCGTCACCATCAGGCCCGAGCTGTGCAACGTCCTGATCGCGGCCTCCCGGCCAGGGCCGGGCCCCCTGACGAACACCTCCACCTGTCGAAGCCCGTGTTCCATCGCCTTGCGGACGGCGTTCTCCGCGGCGCGCTGGGCGGCGAATGCCGTCGACTTCCGCGACCCGCTGAATCCCTCGGTCCCGGCGCTGCCCCAGGCGATCGGATTGCCATGTGTATCGGTCAGCGTTATTAGAGTATTGTTAAATGTCGACTGGATGTACGCACGCCCGACCGGAACGGTCTTGCGCGTCCGTCGTCTCGTCCTTGGGCTTCGCGGCATGTATCTCCCTTATGTCCTTGTTACAGTGTGGCGGCGGCCGGCGACCGGGACCCTCCTGCCGCGCTTGGCTCGAGCGTTCGTGCGGGTGCGCTGCCCTCTCACGGGCAGGCCTCGCCTGTGCCGCGTCCCTCGATAGCTGCCGATATCGATGAGACGCCTGATGTTCATGTTGGTCTCGCGCCGCAGGTCGCCTTCGACCCGAGTGTCCCGATCGACGATCTCCCTGATACGGGTCAATTGCGTCTCGGTCAATTCCCGCACGTGGGGATTCCCATCGATTGCGACCTTTTCTACGATCTGTTTGGCCGTGGTCAGCCCTATCCCGTAGACATGCTGCAGGGAGATTTCGACCCTCTTGTTGTCTGGTATGTTAACGCCCGAGACTATCGCCATGATCTCTCCGTGTGCTGGCCGCCCAGCGAACTTAACCCTGCCGCTGCTTGTGCCTTAGATTTTCGCAGACAATCATCACCCGCCCGCGACGACGGACCACCCGGCATTTGGCGCATCTTTTCTTCACGGATGCAGAAACCTTCATCGCATGCTCCCTCGGCCTATCTGAAACGGTAGGTTATCCTGCCTCGGGTCAGGTCGTATGGTGAAAGCTCGACCATCACCCTGTCTCCCGGCAGTATCCGGATATAGTTCACCCGAAGCCGTCCGGATATCTTGGCCATCACCTCGTGTCCATTGGGCAACTCGACCCTGAACGTCGCGTCCCTTAGAGACTCTGACACGACGCCCTCGACCTCTATCGCTTCCTTTTTTGGCATCCCATCCCCTGGACGTGGTTCACGGCGAACTCAGGACCTCGGCGCCGCTCTTCGTTATCGCAACGGTGTCCTCGAAATGGGCGGACAGCGCGCCGTCGGCTGTGACCACTGTCCAGCTATCGTCGAGCAGCGACGTCTCCCCCGTCCCCAGATTCAGCATCGGCTCAATGGCGATCGTCATTCCCTCTCGAAGCAGCGACCCTCGTCCCGCCACGCCGTAGTTGGGCACCTGCGGCTCCTCGTGCAGGTCGCGGCCGATGCCGTGGCCCACGTATTGCCGGACCACACCGTAACCCCTGGCCTCGCCATAGGCCTGAACCGCCGCGGATATGTCCCCCACCCGGGCCCCCGCCTTTACCTGGCCGATGGCGAGCCTTAACGATTCCCTGGTGTCGTCGATCAGACGCTGGCGCTCTTCGGTTATCTCTCCGACCCCCACTGTGAACGCGCTATCGGAGTGGAACCCCCCGACAACAGCGCCTATGTCGACGCTGATAATGTCGCCCGATCTCAGCGCTCTTTTCGACGGTATTCCGTGGACGATCTGCTCGTTGAATGATGTGCAGATCGTCGCAGGAAACCCATAAAGTCCCTTGAAGGACGGTATCGCCTCAAATTCCCTGATCGTTTTCTCAGCTATTCGGTCCAGCTCGGCGGTGGTCACGCCGGGCTCAATAGCGTCGCGGAGCCTGTCCTTCGCGATGGACAGCACCCTGCCCGCCTCTCGCATGAGGTCCAGCTCTCTGGCAGACTTTATGGTCACACCGGGCACCTTGTGAGCACCCAATGTCGATGTGTACCTGATCCTAATACCCCCCGACACGCTCTGTCCAGCCTGGACCTGTCAACCTACCCGTACAATGATAGCACTTTTGTCGTATCCGCCCTCGGCCGCGTCGCCGCCGGGTTTACGGCAACTCCCGCCGGCCCGCTCCATCGTTCAATGCATCCATGATCGCATCGCCGACCCGCTCGACGGCGCCCTCCCCGTCCACCTCGCGCAGGATACCCGACCGACGATAATACTCGACCAGCGGGGCCGTCTCGTCCAGGTAGACCTGGATCCGCTTTTCCACCGCCTCCGGCCTGTCGTCGTCTCGCTGATACAGCTCACCGCCGCACAGGTCGCATTCGTCTTCACTTCGAGGCTGAGCGAACTCCTTGTGGTACGAGGTCTGACAGTTCCGGCAGATCAATCTGCCGGCCAGCCTGCGCACCAGCTCCTCCCGACTCACCTTGATGTTGACCGTCCTATCGATGCCCCCTTGATCCGCCATCGCCTGGTCCAGGGCCTCGGCCTGCCCGGGGGTCCGAGGGAAGCCGTCCAGCAGGAAACCGCCCTCGCCTTCGTGGTCCGCGACCCACCCCATGACCATCTCGATGGTCACGTCGTCGGGCACCAGCACTCCGCGCTCCATGTACGAGCGCGCCAGCCGTCCCAACTCCGTGTCTCGCCTCTGGTGATCGCGGAACAGGTCTCCCGAGGACACATGAGGGACACCGATCGCTTCGGCTGCTCTTGCCGTCTGGGTACCTTTTCCAGCCCCCGGCGGGCCTATCAATATCACCTTCAACTATATCGACACCTTCTGACGCAGGCGAGAGAGGCTCCGGACGCTAGCGTATGAACCCTTCGTAGTTGCGCATCAGTAGCTGCGCCTCAAGCTGCCGCATGGTGTCCAGGGCGACACCCACCATTATTAGCAGGCTGAAGCTGCTTATGGTAAGGGCGCGGACATCGGTCAGCACCGTTACAAAGAATGGAATGATCGCTATCGCACCCAGGAAGAACGCACCACCCCACGTGATACGGATGATGACGCGGTTCAGGTACTCCTCGGTTGGACGGCCCGGCCTGATGCCGGGTATGAAGCCGCCGTTGCGTTGCAAGTTCTCCGCCAGTTTCTGCTGCTGAAATATGATCATCGTGTAGAAGAACGTGAACAGGACCACCAGGATGAACAGGCCGGCATAGTACGGGAAGCGCGAGGGGTCCAGCGTGTCCGACAGGAATCGGGCGAACCGCACCATGAAGCTATCGCTCATCGGGTTCCTGAAGTAGCTCGCAACCGTGATCGGGAGGATCATCATAGACGATGCGAAAATCAACGGGATCATACCGGCCGAATTGACGCGCAGGGGCAGGAATGTCGCGCCGCTCTGGCGCTGCATGCGTCCGCCGCGAAATACGCTGCGGCCGTACTGCACCGGCACCCTCCGCTGGGCCTCGGTGAACAGCACGATTACGTAGATAATGGCCAGGGCGAGGCCGGCAAGCAGAAGAAGCCCCGCGCCCGGCTCGAGCAGCGCCCGGCCGATAACCTGGGGAAGCCGCGAAACGATGCCGCCGAATATGATGAGCGAGATCCCATTGCCAAGCCCACGCTCGGTAATCAACTCTCCCAGCCATACGCAGAACATGGTCCCGGCGACCATCGATATCAGCATGGCCATCGTGGTCAGGTTGAGGCCAAGCTGCGTCTCGGGCGAGAACACGTTACTCAGGAAGGTCAGGGTGCCCCACGACTGGAAAAACGCCACAGGAACGGTAAGCCAGTGTGTTATCTGGTTGATCCTCTGGCGCCCGTACTCGCCCTCCTGGGACAGATTCTTGAGCTGGGGAACCACCGGCGTTAGGATCTGCATCACGATGGAGGCCGTGATGTAGGGGTACACGCCTAGCGCCGCAACGCTCATGCTCGCCAGGGCGCCGCCGCTGAATAGGTCCAGGAATCCTAGCAGTGCCTGTCGCTCGAAGGCCTGCGAGAGCGCCTGGAGGTCGACTCCCGGCACAGGCACGTGAGCGACGAACCGGTATATCACCAGCATGGCCAGGGTGAAAAGTATCTTGGCCCGAAGGTCGGGGACGCGCATGGCGTCGATCATCGACTGGATAAGCTGGGGCCGGGATACCTCCGACTGGCTGGCGGCCGGGGCCTGTCTCAATGCGCGATCTCCTTGACCCGGCCGCCTGCTGTCTCGATCTTGCGGCGGGCCGCCGCCGAGAACCCGTGTGCCTCGACGACTAGCGCGGACTCGAGCTCGCCTCTGCCGAGCACCTTTATCGGGTCCTTTAGATTACTAACCAGTCCCTTTTCCAGCAGTAGCTGGGGGGTGACCTCTGTGTCCGCCGGGAACCTCGATAGCTTATCGAGATTGACCAGGCAGTAAGACTTGCGGAATATGTTGGTGAATCCCCTGACCCTCGGGAGACGCCTGATCAGGGGAAGCTGGCCACCCTCGAAGCCAAGGCGGACTCCCCCGCCGCTGCGGGAGTTCTGGCCCTTCACCCCCCTCCCGGAGAAGCTGCCGTGGCCGCTACCGTCGCCGCGTCCAATTCTTTTCCGTGGACGCTTGGCGCCCTTCGGCGGTCTTAGATCATGCTGCTTCATCTATTACTCGTTCCTCAAACAATCTTCGGTGTCTTGATCATGGTCTCAGCAGATCCCGCGGGCCGATCAATCGGTCTCGGCGGACGCCTCGGCCACTTCGAGCAGGTGGGGTACCTTGTCGACCATCCCTCTGATGGTCGCGGAGTCCTCGTGTACGACGGTCTGATGAAGACGCCGCAAACCCAGCCCCGCGACAATCCTGCGTTGGTTCCGGGGGAAGCCGATCGTGCTTTTTCTCAGTGTGATGGCGATTCTAACCATTCCAGTGACGCCCCTCTATCTCCTGCGTTGGGATTGCCGCTGACGCCGTCTCGGAGGTGGGGACTCCACGAGCGCCCGGCGCTTGGCCAATTCCTCCTCTGTGCCCCGCAGCAGCGAGAGACCCCTGAAAGCAGCCTTTACGCAGTTTACCGGATTGGTGCTCCGGCGGGCTTTCGTCGTAATGTCCTTGATCCCGGCCAACTCCACGACAGCCCTGACCGAGCTGCCGGCGATCACGCCCGTCCCTGGAGTCGCCGGTTTTAGCATTACCTCCGCCGCGCCATATTTGACTACGATCTCATGAGGTATCGTGGTGTCTTTCAACGGCACGGTGATCATGTTCTTGCGGGCGTTGACACCGCCCTTTCTTACGGCATCGGGCACCGCGTCGGCCTTGCCCATCCCCACACCGACCCTTCCCTCACCGTCGCCAACGACCACGAGGGCGTTGAAGCTGAGGTGGCGGCCACCCTTCACGACCTTGGAAACACGGGAGATCTTGACCACGCGCTCGGTCATCATCCCATCGTCCGATGATCCTCCAGATGAACGTCTGAACATCAGAAAAGTAGACCTCCCTTGCGCGCTGCATCGGCCAGTCCCTTGACGCGGCCATGATACTTATATCCGCCGCGGTCGAACACGACGGTGCTCACACCCTTTTCGACGGCACGGCTGGCGACCAGGGCCCCGACCAGCTTGGATACCTCCGTCTTTGGCTTGCCCTCACGCTGCACCCGCACCTCACCCTCGAGGCTCGATGCGGCTACCAAGGTGATCCCTTTGCTGTCGTCTATCACCTGCGCGTATATATGACTCATACTACGAAATACCGCCAGTCTTGGACGCTTAGGCACGCCTCTGACCTTGCGCCGGACCCTGCGATGACGCGCGTCTCGCATGGCGCTGTTCGTTTTCGATTCTCTTGGCATTACTCTAGGGCCCTCCTGGCGCTCTTGCCCGGCTTGAGCTTGACCTGCTCCCCTCGGTATCGAATGCCCTTTCCGGTATACGGGTTGGGCGGGCGCACGCGCCTGATCTGCGCCGCGATCTGCCCAACGGCCTGTTTGTGAGTCCCTCGGACCTTGATGACATTGTTCCCCTCAACCTCCAAGACCAGCCCATCGAGAGGTTCCACCTCCACCGAATGGCTGAGCATCACGTTCAGCGTGATGCTCTTGCCGGTCTGCTGCACGCGGTAGCCGACGCCCACGAGATCGAGGGTCTTCTCGTAGCCCTCGCTGACTCCGGTCACCATGTTGGCGATTAGGCTGCGCGTCAAGCCGTGCAGGGCCCGATGGTCGCGCTGGTCCGACGGGCGCGAGATCTTCACAACGCCGTTCTCGCTGGTCACCTGCATGTCCGCGTGAAAGCTCTGGGTCAGCGTCCCCTTGGGCCCCTTGACGGTCACCCCGTCGTCCCTCAAGGAGAATACGACGCCCTTCGGCAAAACGATCGGTTGGCTTCCTACTCTCGACATCCACGGCTCCTTACCAAAAGTAGCACAGTAACTCTCCCCCGACACTCTCACGCCACGCGCGCCTATCCGTCATCACGCCTTTCGACGTGGAGAGGACTGCTACGCCAAGGCCACCGTAGTAGCGAGGGATCTCGCCCTTGCCCACGTAAACACGGAGCCCTGGCTTGCTGACTCGCTTGAGCCCGGCGATAGCCGGCTCCCCCTGGTCGCGATAGTGGAGTGCGATCCTGAGGTCGCCGCGGGGCGATGAGCCACGTACTACCTCGTAGTCCGCCACGAAACCCTCTTCTTTGAGTATTTTCGCGAGCGATACTTTCGTATTGGATGTCGGCATGCTCACGGTCTCGTGCCGCACCGCTATGGCGTTGCGGATTCGAGTGAGCATGTCGGCGATCGGGTCCGTTACCGGCACTTTTCCTTTTCGGCTCATGTAATACCTACCAACTTGCCTTGCGAATTCCAGGAAGCATTCCCGTCAGCGCCATTTCCCTGAAGCATATGCGGCAAAGTCCAACGTGCCGGATATACGCCCGGGGCCTGCCGCACCTGTTACAGCGGTTGTACTCCTGGACTGGATACCGCTTCGGCCTCTTCCAACTGGCGATTTTCGATGCTTTTGCCAATTCTACCTCGCACCCCTGTCGATCGCTATTCCAGCCCCCTTGCTCGACTATCGGCGACTCCGGACCGCCGTTGCGAAATCGGAGCGTCCACGACTACGCCGCCGAGATGGCCTCCTCGGGCCGGGCGAACGGCACGCCAAAGAGCTCCAGCAATCTCAACCCTTCCCGGTCCGTTCGGGCAGTCGTGACAATGACCACTTGCAACCCTCGTATACGATCAATGGAGTTGTAGTCGATCTCAGGAAATATGACCTGCTCGCTGATTCCGAGGGCGTAGTTCCCACGTCCGTCGAAGGACTCTCTCGATATCCCTCGGAAGTCCCTGATTCTGGGAAGTGTGGAGCTAACGAGCCTGTCAAAAAACTCATACATCCGTCTATCGCGAAGGGTGACCGTCACACCCATCGGCATCCCCTCCCTGACCTTGAATCCCGCAATCGACTTCCGGGCACGGGTCGTCACCGGATGCTGGCCCGAGATCAGGGTCAAATCGTTGGTGGCTGCCTCGATGGCCTTTGAGTTTTGAATGGCCTCGGCCCCTATTCCGATGTTGAGAATGATCTTGGTCAGGCGAGGCACCTGCATCGAACTCGTGTACTCGAATTCCTTCATGAGGGCAAGGGCGATCTCGTCGCGGAATCGCAACAGCATGCGGGGCGGTGTCTTGATATTCGGACCCGGCTTCTCCGTTTCGACGGGCTCGGCCTTCTTCGAGGGCGCGCGCTTGGCCTTCGCTCCGCCACCTCGAGGCGACGCCGTCTTGCTCTTGGCCGCCTTGGCTGCCTTGGCCTCACCCGCCGTGGCCGAAGTCTTGGTCTTGGCCTTGGCCTTGGTGGTTCGTCGCGCCGGTGTTCGCCGCGTTGCGCCGTCGGCCTTCGCGTCCTGCTCGGGCTCTTCGGTCTTTTCCTGGTCTTGCTCGGTCGTCACTCTATCACTTCCTTGCAGCCTGCCCTTGTGCAGACCCGCGCCTTCGTGCCATCGGCGAGCACCGTTTGCGAAACCCTGGTCGGGCTATTGCAGTGAGTGCACATCAGCATCACATTGGCCACCTGAATGGGCATCTCTTTCTGGATAATGCCCGCCTGCCTGACCGTCCCAGTCGGTTTGGTGTGACGGACCACCACGTTCACACCTTCGACCAGGACCTTTCCCTTTTCCGCCAGGGTCTGAATCACCTTGCCCTGCTTGCCGCGATCGCGTCCTTTGATAACCAGTACATTGTCCTCGGCACGGAGCTTCATTTTACAGCACCTCCGGAGCAAGGGACACGATTCGCATGAAGTCTTTCTCGCGCAGCTCTCGGGCCACCGGACCGAAGATTCGAGTGCCTCGGGGCATCTTGTCCTCGCCGATTATTACCGCCGCGTTCTCATCGAACCGGATGTGCGAGCCGTCTGGCCTCCGGTGAGGCTTCTTGGCGCGCACGATCACGGCCCTGACGACCTCGCCCTTGGCAATGGCCGCGGCGGGCGCAGCCTCTTTGACCGACGCGACGATGACGTCACCGAGCCCGGCGTACCGCCGGCCGCTGCCGCCTGGCACTCCGATGCAGCTAATCACTCTGGCACCCGAGTTATCGGCCACCTTCAGACGAGAGTATATCTGGATCATTCCTCGTCCTTCTTCCCAGTTCCCCCGCGGGCGCCTGGCTCGGTCTCGGCTTCGTCGCCGTCACCCTCCAGAGCATCCTCCTCTTCTTCTGCTGCCTCAGGCTCCTCGGCATCAGCAGCAGGAGCCCCTTCCTCCGCCACCTCAGGCTCCTCGGCCTCAGCAGCGCGGGCCTCTTCCTCCACCACTTCAGGCTCCTCGGCCTCAGCAGCGCGGGCCTCTTCCTCCGCCACCTCAGGCTCCTCGGCCTCAGCAGCGGGGGCATCTTCCTCTTCTTCCGCTGCTGAGGGCTCCTCAACTTCGGCGGTTGGGGCCTCTGCCTCTTCCTCCACTGCCTCGGGTTCCTCGGCCGCGGGGGCCTCCTCCTCTTCTTCTGCCACCTCAGGCACTTCGGCCTCGGCGACAGGCACCTCTTCCTCTTCTTCCGCCACCTCAGGCACTTCGGCCTCGGCGAAAGGCGCCTCTTCCTCTTCTTCCGCCGCCTCAGGCTCCTCGACCTTGGCGGCTGGGGCCTCTGCCTCTTCTGCCGTCAGGACAGCCGCAGGCCCCTCGGTATCGATTTCTGCCGGCTCTCCCTCGTCCGACGGTCCAGTCACGGCGACGGAGGGATCCACACCGATGTCCTCGGGCTGGATGTCCGCGATCTCCTCTCGCTCCAGCACCTCAACCAAACGCCATCGCTTGGTCTTGGATATGGGGCGGGACTCGATAACTCTCACCAGATCTCCGACGAGCCCTTCGTTGTTCGGATCATGGACCCTGAACCGGGAGCTTCGTCGAATAGGCTTCTTGTACAAAGCATGCGGCCGACGCCACTCGATAAGCACGACGACCGTCTTATCCATCTTGTCGCTAACCACTCTGCCGGTTCGAACCTTGCGTCTACTAAAACTCATTGTGCAGCCCTGGCCAACTCCCTCTCTCGCATCACCGTATTGATCCTGGCGATTCTCTTGCGGCTTTTCCTGATCTGGTGTACGTTCGAGAGTTGCATGGTGGACGCGCGAAACCGAAGGTTCATTAGCTCCCTGTGCGTCTCGTTCAACTCCTGGTCCAGATCGTCGTCGATCAAAACTCTCAAGTCGTCAATTTCCATGTCGCGACCGTCCTGATTTCCCGAAGAGATGCCGGGCCGCCCGGCCTGGTCATCTTCTGTAGCCTAAATTTCTCGCTTGGACACAACCTTCGTCGCTATCGGGAGCTTGGCCGCAGCCAGGCTTAACGCCTCCCGGGCCACGTCCACAGGCACCCCGGCCATCTCGAAAATGACTCGACCGGGCTTGACGACAGCCACCCAGTGGTCCACCGCTCCCTTGCCGCTGCCCATCCTCGTCTCGGCGGCCCTGGAGGTTACCGATTTATCAGGGTACACGCGGATCCACAGCTTGCCGCCTCGCCGGGCATACCGGGTTATCACCCGCCGCGCCGCCTCAATCTGCCTCGACGTGAGCCAAGCCGGCTCGGTGGCCTTCAGGCCAAAATCGCCGAAGTCCACATTGCTGCCGCCGACGGCCATCCCCTTGCGGCGACCCCTATGCTTGTTCCTGTACTTGACTCGCCTCGGCTGTAGCACTTGGTCCTGTCTCTTCCTCTGCCCTCACCGTAACCTCGATGGGGGCAATGTCATCGTCTCCCTCTTTGGGAGCCGGGAGTATTTCCCCTTTATAGATCCACACCTTGACGCCAATGCGGCCGTAGTCGGTCGCCGCCTCAGCGATCGCGAAGTCGATATCCGCCCTGAGTGTGTGCAGCGGCACGCGTCCGTCCATGGCCTTTTCCCGGCGCGCGATATCACCGCCGCCCAGCCTGCCAGCGCAGATGACCTTAATACCCTGCGCTCCCGACTGCATCGTCCTTGTCACCGCCTGTCTGATAGCCCGTCGGTAGGCGATACGGCGCACCAACTGGTCGGCTACGCTCCTTGCGACCAGGTAGGCGTCCAACTCCGGCTGGCGGATCTCCTGGACGTTCAATCGGGCGCGCCGCTTGGCCAGCTTCTCCAGGGATTTGCGCAGCTCCTCAACCTTCTGGCCGCCGCGGCCGATGACGATCCCCGGCCTCGCCGTATGGACCGTGATAATCACGTCGGCCGACCCGCGCTCGATCTCCACTTTGGAGATTCCAGCGTCCGGGGAGGAAGCGAAAATCAAACTGCGGATCGCCATGTCCTCGGAAACGAGGTCGCGATACTCTCTCTGCTTTGCCGCGAACCACTTGGTCTGCCAGTCCTTGACAATTCCCAGCCGGAATCCAATCGGGTGCGTCTTATTACCCAAGGGCCGTCTCCTCTTCGTCGACCACGACCGTGATGTGACTGCTGTTCCTGATCATCCTATTTGCCCGTCCCCGGGCTCGGGGACGAAACCGCTTGAGCCTCGGCGCCTCGTTGGCGTATGTCTCGACTATTCGCAGATCGGACGTGCGAGCGAGCAGTTCGTTCTCCGCGTTGGCCGTGGCGGATTTAACCACTTTCGCCACCCGGGCCGCCGCAGGCGAGGGCATGAATCGCAACATCTCGAGCGCCTCGTCCACGTTCATACCCCGAACCAGATCGAGGATCAGTTTGATCTTCCTCGCCGATATCCCGCTGTTTTTCACCTTCGCGCTCACTGCCACTATCCGCTACTCCAGCATTTTTCTGTTTCCCGCCGCCACGAAGCCGGTCGATACTTGTCCTTTACACCGCTCGGCCGCCGCACCGTCTACCTTGCGGCCGACGTGATGCGCTCGGACCTCGAAGAGTGTCCGCGGAACGTCCTCGTCGGTGCGAACTCACCCAGCCTATGCCCCACCATGTTCTCGGAGATGTATACCGGCACGTGCCGCCTGCCGTCATGGACAGCGATGGTCAGACCTATCATGTCAGGCATGATCATCGACGGTCTCGACCAGGTATTGATGACGACCCTGCTGTCGCCGCGGCGTACCGCATCGACCTTCTTGGCAAGCTTGGCGTCTACGTAGGGTCCCTTCTTTATAGACCTGGACATCGCACCCCTCCAGAATCCTATCTCTTGTGCCGCCGGGAAAAGATCGATTTATCCGTCGACTTATTGCGGCGCGTCCTGTAACCCAGCGCGGGCTTGCCCCAGGGCGTCTTCGGGCTCGGCATGCCGATCGGCGAGCGGCCCTCGCCGCCTCCATGCGGATGGTCGGCCGGGGACATCACCGAACCCCTGACCTGCGGCCTCCAGCCCATGTGGCGCTTGCGGCCGGCCTTGCCGAGTTTGATGTTATTGTGATCTTCCCCGCCCACCTGGCCGACCGTGGCCACGCACTCGCTCAGCACCTGCCGGACCTCCCCCGAGGGGAGCCTCAGCAGGGTATGGCGGTCTTCCTTGGCAAGCACCTGTGCGGAGCTGCCCGCGCTGCGGACCATCTGCCCGCCCTTGCCGACCTTCATCTCCACGTTGTGCACCAGCGTTCCCGTCGGTATCGCCCGCAGGGGCAGCGCGTTGCCCAGGCTGATTCCGGCGTCCTCCCCGGCGTTGACTGGGTCGCCGACCTTCAGTCCGCTGGGAGCGATGATGTATCGCCAGTCGCCGTCCCGGTACTTTATCAGAGCGATCCTGGACGATCGGTTTGGATCGTACTCGATGGACGCGACCTCCCCGGGCACTCCCACCTTGTCCCGCTTGTAGTCAATTATGCGAAGACGGCGCTTGTGCCCACCCCCGCGATGCCGGACACTTATTTTGCCGCTGCGGTCGCGGCCCGCCCGCTTCTTCAGTGGAAGTAGCAGTGACTTCTTGGGCTTGCTACGGGTTATGTCGTCCATCGTCTCGAACACGGCCCCGCGGCGTCCCGGCGTTGTAGGTTTGGCTCTTTTCAGCGGCATCTACACACCCTCGAATATGGTTATGTTTTCCCCGGGGGCCAGAGTCACGATCGCCTTCTTCCACGACCGTTTGTGGACAGGACGAGGTCCGAAGCGCTTGGTCTTGCCGCGCACGTTCATCGTGCCGACTCCGACCACCTTGACGCCGAATGCCTCTTCGACAGCCCTTCGTATCTCGTGTTTCGACGCGCCGACCGCAACCTCGAACACGTACTTTCCTACTTCCTGCAGCATGGTGCTCTTTTCGGTGACGACCGGCCTTCTCAGTATCTCAAATGTATGCATGGTTTCCGTGCCTCAGACGGCCGCCTGCGCCAGCCTGCGCCTGCGCCGCCGCGACCCTCCCCAAAGCTCTTCGGCCCTGCGAACAGCGTCCACGGTGATGACCACCTTGCCGTGGTTAAGAAGGTCCAGCGTGTTCAGCAGTGATACCGGAAGGGACTTGAGCCGTTTGATGTTTTTCGTCGCCCTTAGAACCGAAGGGTCGAGCTCTGCCGCGACGATCATTGCCGGGGCCCCGACGCCCAGGGTGTCCAATATCGCAAGCAGCGCGGTGGTCTTGCCAAGCTCCACGGTCAGATCGTCGACCACGACCAGGTCGCCGTCCCGGACCTTGTCAGACAGGACTGACACCAGCGACAGGCGCCGCATCCTCTTTGGCGTGTGATGCCGGTAGCTGCGCGGATGGGGACCGAACGCCACGCCACCTCCCGTCCACGTCGGGTTCCTCGACGAGCCCACGCGCGCCGAGCCTGTGCCCTTCTGCGGCCTCGGCTTTCTGCCGCCGCCCGAGACCTGGGCACGAGTCTTGCTGCCGACGGTTCCCTGCCGGGCGTTTGCGAGCTGTCCGACCGCCACCTGGTGGACCAGCGCCGGATTAGCCGGCGCCCCGAAGACATCCTCGCGGACGTCGATACGCCCGACGCTCTCTCCCATTGTATTCTTGATCCACAGCTTCACTGTGACCGAACCTTCCTCCACACCGACTTGCGAATGACCACCAGAGAGTTGTGGGCCCCGGGCACGGAGCCCTTGACCAGTATCAGGTTTCGATCAGGGTCGGTCTGGATAACCTGCAGGTTCCGCACCGTCACGCGCGCGTTACCCATCTGGCCGGCCATCTTCAAGCCCTTGATCACTCTACCGGGGGAGCTGCCAGCCCCGATGGAGCCGGGGGCGCGGTGACGATCGGACTGGCCATGGGTCTTGGGACCGCCGTGGAAATGGTGCCGCTTGACGCCACCCGCGAAGCCCCTCCCCTTGGAGAGTCCTACGGCGTCGATTCTGTCTCCCGGCTCGAACATGCTCACATCGAGCTTCTGTCCTACCTCGAGATCGGAAACATCGTCGACCTCGACCTCCTCGAGATGGCGGTACAGGCCGCCGGCGCTCTCCAGATGCCCACTTCGCGGCTTGTTGAGGCTCTTGATCTCCTTGAAGCCGAGCTGCACCCCGTCGTATCCATCCTTGTCGGATGTCTTTACCTGGGTCACCACGCACGGACCAACCTCGACGGCGGTGACACACACGGCCCCGCCCTTCTCTTCGAAGAACTGGGTCGTGCCTATTTTCTTCCCTATGAGTGATCGAACTGTCATTTTGCTCTCAGACTACATTTTCATCGAGATGTGAACGCCGGCGGGCACGTTCAGTCTGGTCAGGGAATCGATGGTCTTTGGCGATGGGTCCACGATATCGATCAGGCGATTGTGAGTCCTCAGCTCGAAGTGCTCCCTTGAGTCCTTGTAGACATGGGGCGACCGTATGACGCAGAACCGCTTGATGGTGGTCGGCATCGGAACCGGGCCGGCAACCTGGGCGCCCGTCCGCTCCGCGGATTCCACGATCTGCCCTGCCCAGAGGTCGAGGATTCTGTGGTCGAACGCCTTGAGTATTATTCTGATTTTCTGTTTGGTGACCATGGACCGGCGGCCCTCCCTACGGGATTACCTGGGTATTACAAGTTCGGGGGCTTCCTCATAGGCATCGAATTCCATCGAATAGCTAGCCCTGCCCTGGGTGAGAGAGCGCAGCATGTCCGCGTATCCAAAGACCTCGCCCAGGGGAACACGCGCCTTGACCGACTGTATGTCCCCCTGGCCCTCGATATTTCTGATGTTGGCGCGCCGGCGTCCCAGGTCTCCGAGGACCTCGCCCAGGAACTCGCCGGAGGTCACTATCTCCAGCCGCATCACGGGCTCCAGCAAGACCGGGGCCG